>DAIOID010000021.1:21299-28720 GCA_036744355.1 Brevundimonas sp. | reverse complement strand
TCAACACCGGCCTGATCTCCACCGAGGTCGCGCCCTTCGGCGGGATCAAGCAGTCTGGGCTCGGCCGCGAAGGCTCCAGCCACGGCATCGAGGACTATCTCGAGATCAAATACCTCTGCATGGGACTGTAGGCCCGATCAGTCCTCGGACGGCTCGGTCTCGTCCTCGCCCGCCGCGCGGCCGGCGGCCTTGGCGGCGCGCTTGGCGGCCTTGGCTTCGGCCTTGGCCTCGGCCTTCTTGGCCTCGGCGCGCTCGCGCTCTTGCCGTTCGAAGCTGTAGTTGGGCTTACGGGCCATGGATGTCCTCTCGCGCCGGGGTCGCCGAACGGCGACGTCAGTTCTTCATGTGATGCCTGTCGCGGTCCGCGACAACACGGAAACGCCCGGACGCCCCAGATTTCGCACCCCACACGGACGATAGACGCGGTTCGACCAAAGTCGCTCTCTCCAAAGCCCGCGACCTGCTGTCACTCTCCCTTCCGACGATCCGGCAACAGGATCGCGAGGAAACGGCCGCGACACGCGGCCCTAAAGGAAGGGACTGCCCATGACCGACCGCACCATGGATGCGGCGGAGGGCGCGGAGCACACGGTCGACAAGAACGACCGGCTGGTGATCCTTGCGTCGTCCGTCGGCACCGTCATCGAATGGTACGACTTCTATCTCTACGGCTCGCTGGCCGCGATCATATCGGCCCAGTTCTTCTCGGGCGTGAACGAGACCACCGGCTTCATCTTCGCCCTGATGGCCTTCGCCGCCGGTTTCGCGGTGCGTCCGTTCGGGGCCATCGTCTTCGGCCGCATGGGCGACCTGTGGGGACGCAAGAACACCTTCCTGGTCACCATGCTGCTGATGGGCCTGTCGACCTTCGTGGTCGGCCTGCTGCCGCCATATGCCGCCATCGGCATCGCCGCCCCGATCATCCTCGTCCTCATGCGCCTGGTCCAGGGTCTGGCGCTTGGCGGTGAATACGGCGGGGCCGCCACCTACGTCGCCGAGCACGCCCCGCACGGCAAGCGCGGCTTCTACACCTCCTTCATCCAGATCACCGCCACCGTGGGCCTGCTGCTCAGCCTGATGGTCATTCTGGGCGTCCGCTTCGCCGTGGGCGAGGAAGCCTTCGTCAGCTGGGGCTGGCGCATCCCCTTCATCGTCTCGATCCTGCTGCTGGGCGTGTCCCTGTGGATCCGCCTGAAGCTGTCGGAAAGCCCGGCGTTCCAGCGCATGAAGGCCGAGGGCAAGGGCTCGACCACGCCGCTGAAGGACAGCTTCATGAAGTGGCCGAACCTGAAGCTGGTGCTGATCGCCCTGTTCGGTCTCGCCGCCGGTCAGGCCGTGGTCTGGTACACGGGTCAGTTCTACGCCCTCTTCTTCCTTGAGAAGACGCTGAAGGTCGATCCGGCCCTGTCGAACATCCTGATCGCCGCCGCCCTGGCGCTGGCGACGCCCTTCTTCGTCTTCTTCGGCTGGCTGTCGGACAAGATAGGCCGCAAGCCCATCATCCTGGTCGGCTGCCTGCTGGCCGCCCTGACCTATTTCCCGCTGTTCAACGCCCTGACGGGCGCGGCCAACCCGCGTCTGGCCGCCGCCGCCGCCTCGGCGCCGGTGACCGTCTACGCCGATCCGGCCGACTGCCACTTCCAGTTCGATCCGGTGGGCAAGACCGTCTTCAACAGCTCGTGCGACATCGCCAAGACCCATCTGGCAAAGGCCGGCGTCACCTATGTCAACGAAGCCGCCCCCGCCGGAACCGTGACCCAGGTCCGCATCGGCGAACGCGTGGTCGAAAGCTTCAACGGCAAGGTTCTGGCCAAGGCCGACTTCGACGCGCAGAAGAAGACTTGGGACGCCGGACTGACCGCCGCCCTGACCGAGGCCGGCTATCCGGCCAAGGCCGACAGCGCCCTGGTCAACAAGCCCATGGTGATCGGCATCCTCTTCCTGCTGGTCCTCTATGTGACCATGGTCTACGGCCCGATCGCCGCCGCCCTGGTCGAGATGTTCCCGACCAAGGTGCGCTACACCTCCATGTCCCTGCCCTATCACATCGGCAACGGCTGGTTCGGCGGCTTCCTGCCGACCACTGCCTTCGCCATGGTCGCGGCCACGGGCAACATCTACTACGGCCTCTGGTATCCCATCGCGATCGCCGTCCTGACCCTGATCATCGGCGTGCTCTTCGTGAAGGAAGGCAAGGACGTGAACATCCACGACTGACGCCGCACAGTTCGCCAACCTGCAGGGGCGGTCCGGTTTCCCGGCCGCCCCTCTTTTTGTTCTTGTCCCCCAGCCCCGCTGCGTCCCACATGCCGGTCATGTTCAGCCTCGCGACCCTGGCCCTGGTGGCCGCCTATATGGCCGTCCTGTTCGCGGTGGCCTGGTGGTACGAACGCCCGTCGATCAAGACGCGCGGCGGGGCGCTGGGGCCGTCGCTCTATGCCCTGTCTCTGGCCATCTACTGCACCTCCTGGACCTATTACGGGGCGGTGGGGACGGCGGCGCGGTCGGCGTGGGAATACCTGCCCATCTACATCGGCCCGGCGCTGGGGGTGACGGTGCTGTTCCCGCTGTGGAAGCGGATCGCGGCGGCGGCCCGGCGCGAGAACGTCGGCTCGATGGCCGACTTCATCTCCTCGCGCTACGGCAAGAGCCCGGCCCTCGGCGCGGCGGTGGCGGCGGTCGCCATCCTGGGGTCCCTGCCCTACATCGCCCTGCAGCTGAAATCCCTGTCGATGGCGGGCGAGATGATCACCGCCGGCACGCCGGTGGCCGGCTCAGAGAGCCTGACGGTGCTGGTCATGGCGGCCGTTCTGGCCGGGTTCGCCATCCTGTTCGGCGCGCGTCGTCCCGACCTGACCGAGCACAACCGAGGCCTGATCCAGGCCATCGGCATCGAGTCCATCGTCAAGCTGACCGCCCTGCTGGCCGTGGCCGTCTTCGCCCTGCTCCTGCTGGCGCGCGCCCCGACATCGGCGGACGTCACCACCAGCCTCGGCGATCTGGCGCGCTGGCCCGATCTGGACGGGCGCTTCTGGGCCATCGTCCTCGTGGCGACGCTCGCCATCTTCTGCCTGCCGCGTCAGTTCCACGTCGCCTTCGTCGAGGGCGGCGATCCGGCCCAGGTGCGGCGCGCGCGCTGGATCTTCCCCGTCTATCTGCTGCTGACCAGTCTGGCGGTCCTGCCCCTGGTGGCGGCGGGCGGCCTGTTCGCGCCCCACGTCAATCCCGACTTGCTGGTCCTGGCCCTGCCGCTGAACAGCGGCCAGTCGGCCCTGACGGCCATCGTCTTCGTCGGCGGCTTCTCGGCGGCGACCGCCATGGTCATCGTCGAGGCCGTGGCCCTGTCGGCCATGGTGTCCAACAATCTGGTCCTGCCCTTGTTGGCCGCCGAGCGCCGCCGTCGCGGCGAGCGTGCGGGCGACATGGCGCGCGCCATCCTGAACATCCGCCGCCTGGCCATCGTCGCCCTGCTGCTGATGGCCTGGGTCTATTATCAGGCCATGGACCAGTCCAGCGGGCTGGCGGCCATGGGGCTGGTGTCGTTCGCGGCCCTGGCCCAGTTGGCGCCCGCCCTGTTCGGGGCGGTGCTGTGGCGCGGCGGGCGCTCGCGCGGGGCGCTGGCGGGTCTGGCGGTCGGCATGACGGTCTGGCTGGTCCTGCTGGCGGCGCCCCAGCTGGCCCCCGGGTTCGGCCTGAACATCCCCGCCATGCTGGGACTGAGCGATCCCTATGCGGCGGGGGTCTTCCTCAGTCTGGCGCTGAACCTCGGCGTCTTCATCGCCGTGTCCAAGCTGGGGACGCCGCGCCTGATCGACCGGGTTCAGGCCCGCGCCTTCGTCGACCGTCTGGGACCGGACTGGATGGAGGCGCGCGGGGCCTCCGCCGGGGCTTCGGTCGGCGACCTGAAGGCCCTGGTCGCCCGCTTCATCGGCGACGAACGGGCCGAGCGCGCCTTCGCCGCCTGGGCGCGCGAGACCGATCGCAGGCTGCGCGACGCCGACCCCGCCGACGCCGGCCTGGCCCGCGCCGCCGAGCGGATGCTGGCGGGTGCCGTCGGCGCCGCCTCGGCCCGCCGGGTCATCGCCGCCGCCCTAGCCGCCGGGGGGGCGCGCCCCCGAAGACGTGGTGCGGATGCTGGACGAGGCCTCGCAGGCGGTTCAGTTCAACCGCGACCTGCTGCAGACCACCCTCGACAACATCGACCAGGGCGTCAGCGTGGTGGACGAGGACCTGCGCCTGACCGCCTGGAACCGCCGCTATGTCGAGATGTTCGACCTGCCGCCCGGTTTCGTCCACGTCGGGCTGCCGGTCGCCGCCGTCTATCGCCTGAACGCCGAGCGCGGCGAGACCGACCCCGGCGATATCGAGGCCTGGATCGAGCGGCGGCTGGAGGCCCTGTCACGCCGCATCCCGCACGACCATGAGCGCGAACAGCCCGACGGCCGCATCCTGCGTTCCTCCGGCGCCCCCATCCCCGGCGGCGGCTACGCCACCAGCTACACCGACATCACCGCCCTGCGCCGCGCCGCCCGCGATCTGGAGGAGGCCAACGAGCGGCTGGAGGCCCGCGTCGCCGACCGCACCGAACGGCTCGAAGAAGCCCGCCGTCTGGCCGAGGACGCCACGGCGTCCAAGACCCGTTTCCTCGCCGCCGCCAGTCACGACCTGTTGCAGCCGCTTCACGCCGCCCGCCTGTTCATCGCCGCCCTGAAGGAGGAGCCGTCGCTGGCGGCGGGGTCGCCGGGACGCGGACTGGCCACCAACGCCGACCGCTCCATCGACAGCGCCCACCGCCTGCTGACGGCGCTGCTGAACCTGTCCAAGCTGGAGGCGGGCGGGGTCCAGCCCGCGGTTGCCCCCCTGTCGCTGGACGCCCTGTTCGCCGAATTGCGCCGCGAGTTCGCCCCCATGGCCCGCGCCAAGGGGCTGCGCCTGACGGTCGTGCCGTCCGGCCTGTGGGTCGCCTCGGACCACGACCTGCTGCGCTCCATGCTGCAAAACCTGGTCGGCAACGCCATTCGCTACACCGACAAGGGCAGGGTTCTGGTCGGGGCGCGGCGCGACGGCGAGACGGTGCAAATGCTGGTCTGCGACACCGGGCGCGGCATCCCAGACGCCGACCGCGAGAGCGTCTTCGGCGAGTTCGTGCGCCTGCCCGGCGCGCCGGTGGACGAGCCGGGCGCCGGTCTGGGTCTCGCCATCGTGCAGAAGCTGTCGGACCTGCTGCGCCACCCGCTGTCGATGGCGTCCCGCGTCGGGCGCGGCACGACCTTCCGCGTCAGCGCCCCGCGCGCCGCCGCCCAGGTCGCGCCCGCCGTCCCCGCCGAGGGCGACGCCCGCCTGCCGCTGGCGGGGCTGCGGGTGCTGTGCGTGGACAATGAACCGGCCATCCTCGACGCCCTGACCGCCCTGCTGAGCCGCTGGGGGGCGCAAACGACCACGGCGCGGTCGGTGGCCGAAGGGATCGCGGCCAAGGGGCCGTTCGACGCGGCCTTGGTGGACCTGCATCTGGGCGACGGCGCGGACGGGCTGACGGTGGTGGACGCGTTGCGCGCGCGCGGCCTGCGCCGCATCGGTCTCGTCACCGCCGACACCCGCGAGGGGCTGAAGGAGACCGCCACGGCGGCGGGCGCGACCCTGCTGCCCAAACCGGTCAAGCCGGCGGCGCTGAAGGCGTTTCTGTCGCGTTGATTTTCCTCCCTGTCGCGCAGCGATGGGGAGGTGGATCGGACGCGCAGCGGACGAGACGGAGGGGGCGGCGCCGCCCTGTCCGGTCAGGAGCCAGAACAGCTGACGTCGCGTCGCCCCCTCCACCACTGCGTGGTCCCCCTCCCCATGAAATGGGGAGGAAAGAGGCGGCGTTACAGATCGATCGACTGCGCCAAAATCACCGCCTGGGTCCGGTTGTGGACGCCCAGCTTGCGGAAGACGCTGGTCAGGTGGGCCTTGATCGTGGCCTCGGTGACGCCGAGGTCGAAGGCGATCTGCTTGTTCAGCCGCCCGGCCCGCAGACCTTCGAGAATGCGCAGTTGCGACGGCGTCAGGCTGGCGATGCGGGCTTCCAGATCGCCCTCCCCGGCCCCGGCCTCGCCGACCTCGGGGGCCCAGCTGTCCCCCGACAGGATGGCGGTGATGGCCTCGACCATGACCGGCAGGGCGGCGGATTTCGGGATAAAGCCGGCGGCGCCGAGCGCGAGCGCCCGGCGCACGGTCGGCGGCTCCTCGCTGGCCGAAACCACGGCGACCGGCACCGCCGGGTGGTCGGCGCGGATACGGGTCAGGCCCGCCATGCCCTCGCTGTCCGACAGCTTGAGGTCCAGCAGCAGCAGGTCGGTCGCCCCGTCAGCCAGGACGGTCTGAACCTCGGCCAGACTGGCGCATTCCGCAATCACGGCGCCGGGCGCGGCCTTTTCAACGGCCGATCTCAACGCCGCCCGAAACAGAGGGTGGTCGTCGGCGACGACGATGCGATCCATGAAAATCCTTCCCGCGCGCGGTTCTTTTTCGGGTCGAGGCCGCGCTGTGACGACACCATGCCGCGCCTCGACTTTGGTCGAAACTAGACCAATGGCTAATGGCCGCAAACCGCCCGCGGACGGAAAGCTGCCGTCTCGAGGTTCGCATCAGATGAACCCGGGAGGACATGACATGGGAAGATTCCGCCTGCTCGGCGGCGCGGCTGCGGCTGCGCTTCTGTTCGCCCCCGGCGCCGTCCGGGCCCAAGACGCCAATGCGGCCCTCGAGGCCCGGATCGCCCAGCTCGAGGCCGAGCTGAACAGCCTGAAATCCGAGGTCGCCGCCGCGCGCACGCAGCAGAGTGCGCGGGCTCAGGACATCATCCGTCTGGAAACCCGCCCGGCCGCGCCGGCCCCGACGCCCGTCTCGACCACGGCGCGCGAGGAAGGCTTCCGCATCGGCGACCACACCGTGAAGTTCGGCGGCTTCGTCAAGGTCGACGCCATGGCGTCCCGCTACTCCGGCGGCGATCCGGCCAACGGCGACGCGCTGCGCGACTATCACCTGCCCGGTTCCATCCCGGTCGGCGGCGCTGACGAAGATACGGCGATGGACTTCAACGCCCGTCAGACCCGTTTCTGGCTGACCACCGACGGTCTGGTCGGCGGCCACAAGGTCGGCACGCGGCTGGAAATGGACTTCCAGAGCCTTCCCGGAACCGGCGACCAGCGCATCACCAGCGCCTCGACCCCCGCCCTGCGCCGCGCCTTCGTCACCATCGACAACTGGCTGATCGGTCAGGAGTGGACCAACTTCCAGAACACCGCCGTCCTGCCGGAATCCGCGGACTTCGTCGGCGCCGCCGAGGGCACGGTCTTCGCCCGCCAGGTCCAGGTCCGTTACACGCGCGGGCCCTTCTCGATCGCGGTCGAGAACCCCGAGACCACCGTCACCCCCTTCGGCGG
>DAIOID010000021.1:16514-21199 GCA_036744355.1 Brevundimonas sp. | reverse complement strand
CGGCGAGGGCGTGGGCCGCTATCTGGGGCTCAACTTCTCCAACGACGCGGTGCTGGACGCCTCGGGCCAGCTGGACCCCATCGGCGTGGTCGCCGGCTTCGCCGCCTATCGCCACGTCTGGTCGCCGGGCTGGCGCTCCAGCCTGATCTGGTCGGCGCAGAAGGTGGACAACGACGTCCTGCTGACCGGGACGGGCGCCAACCGCTCGGCCCAGAGCATCCACGCCAACCTGATCTGGTCGCCGGTCACGGCATTTGATGTCGGGGCCGAACTGATGTTCGCTGACCGCAAGCTGGAGTCGGGACTGGACGGCGACATGACCCGTCTGATCCTGTTCGCCAAATACGGCTTCTAAAAACAAGAAACTGGGAGGAAAACGCGCGTGTCCACCGAACCGGAAATCTATCCCGTCCCCGCCGACCTGGCCGCCCGCGCCCACATGGACCGCGCCGGCTATGACGCGGCTCGGATCGCCGCGCGCGAGACCCCGGACGCCTATTGGAGCGAACAGGCCAGGCGCCTCGACTGGATGACCTTCCCGTCCAAGATCAAGGACGTGTCGTTCAACAAGGAGGACTTCCGCATCCGCTGGTTCGAGGACGGGGTGTTGAACGTCTCGGCCAACTGCATCGACCGCCATCTGCCCCACCGGGCTGACGATACGGCCATCATCTGGGAAGGCGACGAGCCCACCGACAGCGAGCACGTCACCTACGGCCAGCTTCATGACCGCGTCTGCCGCATGGCCAATGTGCTCAAGGCCAACGGCGTCCGCAAAGGCGACCGCGTCACCATCTATCTGCCGATGATCCCCGAGGCCGCCTACGCCATGCTGGCCTGCGCCCGCATCGGCGCGGTCCACTCGGTCATCTTCGGCGGCTTCTCGCCCGACAGCATCGCCGGGCGCATCGAGGATTGCGGCTCCACCTTCGTCATCACCGCCGACGAGGGCTGCCGCGGCGGGAAAAAAGTCCCCCTGAAGGCCAATGTCGACAAGGCGCTGGAAAAGGTCTCGGGCGTCGACGGCGTCCTGCTGATCCGCCACACGGGCGCGGACGTCGGCTTCGTCGAGGGCCGCGACCGGGACTATGAGACCGAGGCCGCCAAGGTCACGACCCACTGCCACCCCGAGCCGATGCAGGCCGAGGACCCGCTGTTCATCCTCTACACCTCGGGCTCGACCGGCAAACCCAAGGGGGTGCTGCACACTACCGGCGGCTATCTGTTCTGGGCCAGCTACACCCACGAACTGGTGTTTGATTATCGTCCCGGCGAGGTCTTCTGGTGCACCGCCGACGTGGGCTGGGTGACGGGGCATTCGTACGGAATCTACGGCCCACTGGCCAATGGGGCGACCACCCTGATGTTCGAGGGCGTGCCCAACTATCCGACGGTCAGCCGTTTCTGGGAGGTCATCGACAAGCACAAGGTCGAGATCTTCTACACCGCCCCCACCGCCCTGCGCTCGCTGATGCGCGAAGGCGACGCCCCGGTGAAGGCGACCAGCCGCCAGTCCCTGCGCCTGCTGGGCAGCGTCGGCGAACCGATCAATCCCGAGGCCTGGCGCTGGTATCATGATGTTGTCGGCGAGGGTCGCCTGCCCATCGTCGACACCTGGTGGCAGACCGAGACCGGCGGCGTCCTGATCTCGCCCTTGCCGGGCGCCACCGACCTGAAGCCCGGCTCGGCCACCAGGCCCCTGCCCGGCGTCGAGCTGGAGATCGTGGACGCGGAAGGCGGGGTTCTGGAAGGCGCGACCGAGGGCAATCTCTGCATCACCGACAGCTGGCCGGGCCAGATGCGGACGGTCTATGGCGATCACCAGCGCTTCTTCGACACCTATTTCTCGACCTATCCGGGCAAGTACTTCACCGGCGACGGCTGCCGCCGCGACGCCGACGGCTATTACTGGATCACCGGCCGGGTTGATGACGTCATCAACGTCTCGGGCCACCGCATGGGCACGGCCGAGGTCGAGAGCGCCCTGGTCCTGCACGACATCGTGGCCGAGGCGGCGGTCGTCGGCTTCCCCCACGACATCAAGGGTCAGGGCATCTACGCCTATGTGACCCTGGTGCGCGGCGTGGAGGCCACCGAGGCCCTGCGCAAGGAACTGGTCGCCCACGTCCGCACCGAGATCGGCCCCATCGCCGCCCCCGACGTGATCCAGTGGGCGCCGGGCCTGCCCAAGACCCGATCCGGCAAGATCATGCGGCGCATCCTTCGCAAGATCGCCGAAAACGAACTGGGGGCGCTGGGCGATGTCTCGACCCTGGCCGACCCTTCGGTCGTCGACGACCTGGTGAAGAACCGCGCCGCCTGACGACCCTCCCCTGCTCTCCCCGGCAAGCGGCCGGCGTTCCTGAAAGGGGGCGTCGGCCGTTTCGTCATTTGAGCATGGGCTGCGGCGGCGCTAGACAGCCCCGACAGCGAACAGGAGCAGACCATGAGCGGAACCGTCCTCATCACCGGCGCCACGGCGGGCATCGGACAGGCCGCGGCGCGCCGCTTCGCCTCGGCGGGCTGGAAGATCATCGCCACCGGCCGCCGCGCCGAGCGTCTGGACGAACTGGTCGCCGAACTGGGCGCGGACGTGGTCCACCCCCTCGCCTTCGACATCCGCGACGAGGCCGCCATCGACGCGGCCCTGGACGCCCTGCCCGAGGAGTTTGGCGACATCAACGTCCTGATCAACAACGCCGGGCTGGCGCTGGGGACCGCCGCCGCCCAGGACGCCGATCTGGATCAGTGGCGTCAGATGATCGACACCAACATCACCGGTCTGGTCACCATCACGCGGCGCCTGCTGCCGCGCCTGATCGCGCGCAAGGGCGCCATCCTGAACATCAGTTCCGTGGCCGCGACCTATCCCTACAAGGGCGGCAACGCCTATGGCGGCACCAAGGCCTTCGTGCGCCAGTTCTCGCTGGGCCTGCGGTCGGACCTGCACGGCACCGGGGTGCGCGTCACCTCCATCGAGCCCGGCATGACCGAGACCGAGTTCACCCTGGTCCGCACCAGCGGCGATCAGGCGGCGTCCGACGCCCTCTACGGCGGCGCCCAGCCCATGACCGGCGAAGACATCGCCGAGACCCTGTTCTGGGTCGCGACCCTGCCGCCGCACTTGAACATCAATGCGCTGGAGCTGATGCCGGTCAGCCAGTCGTTTGCGGGCTTCCAGGTGGCGCGGGGCTGATCCTCCCATCCTCCCCCGTTCACGGGGTAGGGGGACCGCCGCAGGCGGTGGAGGGTGCGGATGCAAACACCGTCCTCAATCCGCTGCACGCCGCCTCCGCCCAGCTTTCGCAACGCCGCCCCCGATCTCGCCCCCTCCACCATGCTGCGCATGGTCCCCCTCCCCCGCTCCGCAGGGGAGGATCGCCCTCAGCTTCGCCGCTTCCGGGATGATGGCGAGGGGCCTAGAATAGCCTCATGGCCTCGCCCGCAACCGAAACCGAGCTGAAGTTCCGCCTCGGCCCCGGCGCGGTCGTGCGCCTGTCGGGGCACCCGGCCCTGCAAGGCGAGCAGACCAGCCAGTCCCTGCGCTCGGTCTATTTCGACACCCCCGACGGCGTGCTGCGCGCGGCGGGGTGCGGCCTGCGGGTGCGGACGACGCCGGACGGCTTCGTCCAGACCCTTAAGCGCCAGGCCGCCCCCGGCCAGACGGCCCGCGACGAATGGGAAGTCCCCGTCGCCTCCGAGGCGCTCGACCTCGCCGCGCTCAAGACCACGCCCGCCCACAGGCTGCTGAAAGGCCGCCGCCGCGACCTGTCGCCCCGCTTCGCCACCACGGTCGTCCGCCGCATCCGCATGGTCGAATGGGAGGGCGCCCGGATCGAGGTCGCCTTCGACGCGGGCGATCTTTCGGCGGGCGACAAGCGCGAGCCCATCTACGAACTGGAGCTGGAGCTGAAGGCGGGCGCCCCCGCCGCCCTCTTCAGTCTCGCCCGGCGGCTGACGCGCGACCTGGCCATCGTCCCGGTGTTCGAGAGCAAGGCCGAGCGCGGCTGGCGGCTGGCCGACGGCGAGAGCCGCAGCCCTCGCCGCGCCGTCGCCACGCCGCTGTCGCCTGATGCGTCGGCAGCAACCGCCTTCCGCCGCATCGCCATGGCCTGCCTGGCCCAGGTCTCGGCCAACGCCGAACTGCTGCGGATCGTGCGCCGTCCCGAGGCCGTGCATCAGATGCGTGTGGCCTTACGCCGCCTGCGCGCCGCAGTCGGGGTCTTCAAACCCCTGCTGACCGAGGCCGAGCGCGAACGGATCGAGACCGAACTGAAATGGCTGGCGCATGAGGCCGACGCCGCCCGCGACCTCGACGTCTTCATCCGCGACGTCTTCCACCCGACCGCCCTGGCGGCCCCCTCGCCCGACCTCGCGGCCCTTGGCCGTCATCTGCTGACCGCGCGGGGTCAGGCCTATGACCGCGTTCTGACGGCCGTCGCCTCGCCGCGCTACGCCCTGTTGATGCTGGAGACGACCGCCTGGATCGAGACGGCCGTCCTGCCCGACGATCCGGTCGCGCCCTTCGCCGTCGAGGCCTTGGCCCAGCTGCATCGTCAGGTCGAACATCGCGCCCGCGACCTGACCGCTCTGGACGCCGAGGCCCGGCATCACCTGCGCATCCGCGCCAAGCGCCTGCGCTACGCCGCCGAGTTCTTCGCCGACCTGTTTCCCGCCCGTCGCCG
>DAIOID010000021.1:14723-16414 GCA_036744355.1 Brevundimonas sp. | reverse complement strand
TCACAGAGGGAGCGGGTCCTGGCGGGTCTCTCCCAAAGCCCAGAATGGAATCATGGCAAGGGAGAGAAAACCAATGGCACAGGCGGCATTGAAGCTCGTGGGTAAAGAAGACGGCGAAAAGCAACGCGCTCTTGAGGCGGCGATCGCGCAGATCGATCGCGCCTTCGGCAAGGGCTCGGTGATGAAGCTCGGCAAGGCCGGGCAGGTGAACGAAATCGAGAGCGTCTCGACCGGTTCGCTGGGACTGGACATGGCGCTGGGCATCGGCGGTCTGCCGGTCGGCCGGGTGATCGAGGTCTTCGGCCCGGAATCCTCGGGCAAGACCACCCTGGCCCTGCACACCGTGGCCGAGGTGCAGAAGAAGGGCGGCGTGGCCGCCTTCGTCGACGCCGAGCACGCGCTCGATCCCGTCTACGCCCAGAAGCTGGGCGTGAACCTGGACGACCTGCTGGTGTCGCAGCCCGACGCCGGCGAACAGGCGCTGGAGATCGTCGACACCCTGGTGCGTTCGGGCGCCGTGGACATCGTGGTGGTCGACTCGGTCGCCGCCCTGACGCCGCGCGCCGAAATCGAGGGCGAGATGGGCGACAGCCTGCCCGGCCTTCAGGCCCGTCTGATGTCGCAGGCCCTGCGCAAGCTGACGGCCTCGATCTCCAAGTCGAAATGCATCGTCCTCTTCATCAACCAGATCCGCCACAAGATCGGCGTCATGTACGGCTCGCCGGAGACGACGACGGGCGGCAATGCGCTGAAGTTCTACGCCTCGGTCCGCCTCGACATCCGCCGCACCGGCGCGATCAAGAACCGCGACGAGGTCGTCGGCAACACCACCCGCGTCAAGGTCGTGAAGAACAAGGTCGCCCCGCCGTTCCGCGAGGTCATCTTCGACATCATGTACGGTGAAGGCATCTCCAAGATCGGCGAGATCATCGACCTGGGGGTCAAGGCCAACATCATCGAGAAGTCGGGCTCCTGGTTCTCCTACGACTCCACCCGCATCGGTCAGGGCCGCGAGAACGCCAAGGAGTTCCTCAAGAACAACCCCGACATGGCCGCCGCCATCGAGAAGGCCGTGCGTCAGTCCACGGCCAAGATCGCCGACGACATGCTGGGCGCGCCCGAGCCTGACGAAGGTCAAGATCTGGAGGGCTGATCCTCTCCGACACAGCTTCCGTCCGTCGTCCCCGTGACCCGCCTACCGACCCCGCGGGGTCGGTCGGACGGAGCCGGCCCGCCCGAGTTCCTCGGGCGGGCCTCTTTTTTGGTCGCGTGCATTTCCCGCTCATCCCTGCGGAGGCGGGGACCCAGTGAGAGCGCCAGGCTGGTTGCTTGTTCGCGGACCGAGACGCCTTGAAGCCAAACCACTGCGTCCCCGCCTCCGCAGGGATGAGCGGATGTTGAAATGGGCCGCCCCTTTTCTCAGCAGCCCCAGCCGGGCAAACTTGGCCGCGAAGAACCGGAGCCTGCCATGACCATCGCCACCGCCGACCTCTGCGACGCCCATCCCGACAAGGTGAAGGTCTGCCACATCCCCTTCCGCAGCTTCGGCCAGGTCGCGGCCTTCCACGGCCCGATCCGCACCCTCAGCGTGCTGGACGACAACGCCCTGGTCCGTCAGGCGCTGGAGCGGCCGGGTCAGGGCGCGGTGCTGGTGGTCAATGGCGGCGGCTCGCTAAAGCGCGCCCTGGTCG
>DAIOID010000021.1:0-14623 GCA_036744355.1 Brevundimonas sp. | reverse complement strand
TCGTCGCGCCGCATCGCCTGCACGATTAGAGCCCGACGGGCGGCAAAAGCGCGCCCCGGCGCACGCGATCACGCGCCAGTGATGCGCTCGGCGCAAAATCCCTATATGACGCCCGTTCCGATATTCTCCCCGCGCGCCCGAATTCCTTAGAGCGATACGCCATGACCAGCCTGAAACAGATCCGCTCCACCTTCCTCGACTACTTCGCGGCCGACGGCCACGAGAAGGTGCAGTCGGCTCCGCTGGTGCCGCAGAACGACCCGACCCTGCTGTTCGTCAACGCGGGCATGGTGCCGTTCAAGGACTATTTCACGGGCGCCGCGACCCCGCCCTACAAGCGCGCCGCCAGCTCGCAGAAGTGCGTCCGCGCCGGCGGCAAGCACAACGACCTGGACAACGTCGGCTACACGGCGCGTCACCACACCTTCTTTGAAATGCTGGGCAACTTCTCGTTCGGCGACTACTTCAAGGACCACGCTATCGAGAGCGCCTGGGGTCTGCTGACCAAGGAGTTCGGCCTGGACCCTGCGCGCCTGCTGGTCACCGTCTATCACACCGACGATGAAGCCTTCGACATCTGGAAGAAGGTCACCGGCTTCGCCGACGAGAAGATCATCCGCATCCCCACCGCCGACAACTTCTGGGCCATGGGCGACAGCGGTCCGTGCGGTCCCTGCACCGAGATCTTCTACGACCACGGCGACCACATCTTCGGCGGTCCTCCCGGTTCGCCGGATGAAGACGGCGACCGCTTCGTGGAGATCTGGAACAACGTCTTCATGCAGCATGAGAAGGAGAACGATCAGATCGTTCGCGACCTTCCCAAGCCCAGCGTCGACACCGGCATGGGTCTGGAGCGCATCGCCGCCGTCCTGCAAGGCGTCCACTCCAACTATGAAGTCGACCTGTTCAGGAGCCTGATCAACGCCTCGGAAGAGCTGACCTCGACCAAGGCCGAGGGCGAGCGCGCCCCGTCGCACCGCGTCATCGCCGACCACCTGCGCTCGACCGCCTTCCTGATCGCCGACGGCGTGACCCCGTCGAACGAAGGCCGGGGCTATGTCCTGCGCCGCATCATGCGCCGCGCCATGCGCCACGCCCACCTGCTGGGCGCGCAGGACCCGCTGATGCACCGTCTGGTGCCGACCCTGGTCGAGGAAATGGGCGAGGCCTATCCGGAACTCGGCCGCGCCCAGGCCTTCATCGAGGACACGCTGAAGCAGGAAGAAATCCGTTTCCGCACCACTCTGGGCCGCGGCATGAACCTGTTCGATCAGGCCACGACCGGTTTCAAGGCCGGCGACATGCTGGACGGCCAGACCGCCTTCACCCTCTACGACACCTACGGCTTCCCGCTGGACCTAACGCAGGACGAGGCCCGTCGTCGCGGCTTCAGCGTCAACGTCGACGGCTTCGAGGCCGCCATGGCCGAGCAGCGCGACCGCTCGCGCGAGCACTGGAAGGGCTCGGGACAGACGGCCTCCGCCGGCGCCTGGCTGGCCCTGCGCGACCAGCACGGCGGCACCGAATTCACCGGCTATGAGTCCGAAACCAGCGAAGGCAAGGTCCTGGCCATCGTCAAGGACGGCGCCGAGGCCCCGTCCGCCGCGACCGGCGAGACGGTCGAGGTCCTGCTGGACAAGACCCCCTTCTACGGCGAAGGCGGCGGTCAGGCGGGCGACAAGGGCGCCTTCGTCTGGAGCGGCGGCCAAGGCCGCGTCCTGGACACCAAGAAGCACGGCGGCGACCTGCATGTTCACACGCTTGAGGTGACCCAGGGGTCGCTGGCGACCGGCGCATCCGTGACCGCCACGGTCGAGGAAGGCTCGCGCCCGACCACCCGCGCCAACCACTCGGCCGCCCACCTCTTCCACGCCGCCGTCAAGAACGTGCTGGGCGCCCACGTCGCCCAGAAGGGCCAGATGGTCGACGCCGAGCGCATGCGCTTCGACTTCAGCCACAACGCCCCGATGACGGACGAGGAGATCGCCCGCGTCGAGGACGAGGTGAACGCCGTCATCCGCCAGAACGTCCCGGTCACGACCGAGCTGATGACGCCTGACGCCGCCATCGCGGCCGGCGCCGTGGCCCTGTTCGGCGAGAAGTACGGCGACGAGGTCCGCGTCCTGACCATCGGCCGCGCCCTGAACGGTCCCGGCGCCTATTCGGTCGAACTGTGCGGCGGCACCCACGTCTTCCGCACCGGCGACATCGCCCTGTTCAAGATCGTCTCGGAAGGCGGCGTGGCCGCCGGCGTGCGTCGCGTCGAGGCCCTGACCGGGGATGCGGCCCGTCGCTTCCTGCTGGATCAGGCCAATGTCGCCCGCTCGCTGGCCCAGGGCTTCAAGATCCAGACCGCCGAGGTTCCGGCCCGCGTCGAGGGCCTGCAGGCCTCGGTCAAGACGCTGGAGAAGCAGGTCGCCGACCTGAAGAAGCAGCTGGCGCTGGGCGGCGGCGCGGGCGCCAATGCGGCGCCGGAAGAGATCGGCGGGATCAAGCTGATCGCCCGCGTTCTGGACGGCGTGGACGGCAAGGGCCTGCGCGGCGTGGCCGAAGACTTCAAGAAGCAGCTCGGCTCGGGCGTCGTCGCCCTGGTCGGCGTCGCCGACGGCAAGGCGGCCATCACCGTCGCCGCCACGCCGGACATGGCCGGCAAGGTGAACGCAGCCGACCTGGCCCGCGACGCCGTCATCGCCATGGGCGGCAAGGGCGCAGGCGGCAAGCCCGACTTCGCCCAGGGCGGCGCCCCGGACGGGTCGAAGGCCGAAGCCGGTCTGGAAGCGATCCGGGCCGCGCTGAAGGGCTGATCGCCTCTCGGAGCCTGAGATGACAAAGGGCGGTGCATCGGATGCACCGCCCTTTTTCCCTACCCAATAGATAGCGGCTATTGGCAATAGCTCTGATACTCGCTCATCGCGGTTTCGAAATCGGATTGCGCGAATCGCAACCGCCGAAATTCGTACGAGCAATCATCATTCCCTTGGCTACTCGACACGCATGATCCGTACCTGCGAATTTTAGAGGCAATTTCGGAAACCGCGTTATTGTAAGAGTCTATAGCACTCTGACATTGCTCTGGACTTTGAACCGGCGCGTTGCCGCACAGCAAGATCAACAATGTAAAAGCACTAAGCGTTCTCGTGATCATTTAGCCCCCGCTTCAAATTTCACTTCTTTATAGTGCTCTAGCACTAAATAACATCTACTCCGGCTTGCTCAGATCAATCCCCGCCAGCTTCCAGCTGAACAGGTTGCGGCGCTTCATCAGCAGGGAGACCTGCTCGTCCGGCTGGTCGTCGCGGGTCAGGGTGACGGCGAAGGTGTTGAGGTCGCGGTAGCTCCACGACTGGCGCACCTTCTTGCTTTCGGGCTTCGGGCCGACCTCCGGTTCGACCCTGGCCAGATCGGGCTTGGGCGCCTGGCCTTCCTGCACCATGGCCGAGATGGCCTGGGGCGTGACGAAGGCGTCGACCGCGCCCGAGACCAAGGTCGGGGCCAGCATCATGCCCAGACCCGACAGGCCGCCCAGACGGCTATCCTTGCGCATCTCCGCCACCATGCGGGCGCTCAGTTCGTCTTTCAGGCTGGCGCGGAAGGCGGGAAAGTCGACCTGGCGCTCCAGCGCCGCAGCGTCGCCGCTCCTGGCCGCCTGCACCAGGGCGCGCGCCGCCAGCAGAGGCGAAGCCGCATAAGCCAGCACGAAGGCCGCCACGGCGGCGCCCCCCAGTCGAAGGATCAGTTTCTGGTTCATCGGCCCTCCCCTGCCTTACGAACGCGACGGGTAAGCGACATGTGCGACACGACCTCGAAAACCCCCAGCAGCATTAAGGGCATGGTTCGATGGGGGGCTCAAGGGCGTCGTTTACCCTCACCGCCGTTCCGGGACGCCCAAACAAAAAGGCCCGCCGGATTTCTCCGACGGGCCTTGATGTTCACACCTACGCGCTCAAGCAGCGCGAAGCGCGTTAGCGCCACTAACCAATGTGCGGCAGGGCCTTGCGCAGGTTCTCGGACACCTTGTCCAGGAAACCTTCGGTCGTCAGCCACGACTGCTGGTCGCCGACCAGCAGGGCCAGGTCCTTGGTCATGAAGCCCGACTCGACGGTCTCGACGACGACGCGTTCCAGCGTCTCGGCGAACTCGAGCAGGGCGCCGTTGTCATCCAGCTTGGCGCGGTGTTTGAAGCCGGCCGACCAGGCGAAGATCGAAGCGATCGAGTTGGTCGAGGTGGCTTCACCCTTCTGGTGCTGACGGTAGTGACGGGTCACCGTGCCGTGGGCGGCTTCGGTTTCCATGATCTTGCCGTCCGGGGTCATCAGGACCGAGGTCATCAGGCCCAGCGAGCCGAAGCCTTGGGCCACGATGTCCGACTGAACGTCGCCGTCGTAGTTCTTGCACGCCCAGACGAAGCCGCCCGACCACTTGATGGCGGCCGCCACCATGTCGTCGATCAGACGGTGTTCGTAGGTCAGGCCGCGCGCCTTGAACTCTTCGGCGTAGTCGGCGTCGAACACTTCCTGGAAGATGTCCTTGAAGCGGCCGTCATAGGCTTTCAGGATGGTGTTCTTGGTCGACAGATAGACCGGGTAGTTGCGGGCCAGGCCGTAGCTGAACGAGGCGTGGGCGAAGTCGCGGATCGACGAGTCGAGATTGTACATGCCCATGGCCACACCGGCCGACGGGGACTTGAACACTTCGTGCTCGATGACTTCACCGTCTTCACCGACGAACTTGATCGACAGCGTGCCCTTGCCCGGGAACAAGAAGTCGGTGGCCTTGTACTGGTCGCCGAAGGCGTGACGGCCGACGACGATCGGCTGGGTCCAGCCCGGCACCAGACGCGGCACGTTCGAGCAGATGATCGGCTCGCGGAAGACCACGCCGCCCAGGATGTTGCGGATGGTGCCGTTCGGCGACTTCCACATCTTCTTCAGGCCGAATTCCTTCACGCGGGCTTCGTCCGGCGTGATGGTGGCGCACTTGACGCCGACGCCGTGCTTCTGGATCGCGTGGGCCGCGTCGATCGTCACCTGGTCGTCGGTGGCGTCGCGGTGCTCCATGCCGAGGTCGTAGTAGTCGAGCTCCAGGTCCAGGTAGGGGAAGACCAGCTTGTCCTTGATCATCTGCCAGATGATCCGGGTCATTTCGTCGCCGTCGATGTCCACGATGGGGTTGGCGACCTTGATCTTGGCCATGCTCTGCCTCTGTCTCTAACTCAGGGAAGGAATATCGTGGGGGCGGTATAGCGAGACGCGGGCGCGGGTGCAAAGGCGCACGACGTCCCGGACGTCGCTCCCGCGAAACAGGGGGTTGAACCGAACTCGCATTGCGACGCTCATGATCTTCATCGCCTTGTCAGGACCGCCCACAGGACCACCCCATGACGCCTCGCCGCCTGCTGCTTCTGCCCGCGCTTCTGCTCGCCGCCTGTCAGGGCGACGAGCGCGCCGCGACCTCGACAGCGGCGCCCGATGCGCCCGCCGGATCGGCCTCGGCGGCGGCGAGGCGTGAGACCGACATCAGGCCCGAGACCCGCAAGTTCCGCGACTGGCTGGCCGTCTGCGACAACGCCAACGCCTGCGTCGCCTTCGGCCCGGCGGTCAACGAGGGCGGCGGCTGGATCCGCGTGGCGCTGGACGCCGGCCCCGCCGCCCGCCCCCAGATCGCCGCCGGTCTGGTCGACCGCGCGGCGGGTCCCGACGGCCTGGCCCTGACCATCGACGGACGCCGTTTCGCCCTGACCGACCTGCCGATCAAAGGGTCGGAGGCCAGTCAGGGCCTCATCCGCGACGCCGGGCCCGAGGTCATCGACGCACTGGCCAAGGGGCGCCGCCTGACGCTCGGCGACGACGTGGCCCTGTCCCCCTCGGGCGCGGCGGCCGCCTTCCTGTGGATCGACGAGCGACAGGGCCGTCTGGGCACGACCACGGCCCTCGTCCGGCGCGGACCCCGGCCCGCCTCGACGGTGCCCGCGGCGCCGACCCTGCCGGTCGTCGGGTCCGCCCCCGCCGTCGCCCAGACCGGTCTGCCCCGCCCGGTCCTGCCCGCCGCCTTCGAGGCCCGCGCCGACGTCCGCCAATGCCGCGCCGACACCGCCTTCAACCCCGACCTGCAGCGCGAGATCACCGTCGAGCGTCTGTCCCCCGCTCAGGAGCTGTGGGGCGTGCCCTGCTTCGTCGGGGCCTATAATTTCGGGCTGCGCTACTTCGTGACCGGACCGAACGGCGTCGATCCCCGCCCCGTGCGCTTCCCCACCGCGCGCGAGCCGACCGACGAAGTCGTCAACGGCGCCTATGATCCGGCCAGCCGCACCCTGAGCGCCTTCAACAAGGGGCGCGGCGTCGGCGACTGCGGCATTGAATCCGCCTGGGTTTGGACCGGCCGCGACTTCGCCCTGCAGGCCGAGAGCGAGATGCGCGAATGCTGGGGCGTGCCGTCGGCGTTCTGGCCGACCACCTGGCGCAGCCGCTGATACGAAAACGGCCCGGATGCGGACATCCGGGCCGATCATCAGTCGATGGCGAAACCTCAGGCCCGCATCTGGGCTTCCAGCACCGCCAGCGGCAGGGAGCCGTTCATCAGCACCTTGTCGTGGAAGGCGCGCAGGTCGAAGCCGGGCTTGCTCTCCGCGTCCTTCCTCAGGCGGGCGATGACGGTGTGGCCGACCTTGTAGGCGCAGGCCTGGCCCGGCCAGACGGTGTAGCGGTTGATCTCGCTGTTCGAGGCGTCCAGCGGCTTGGCGCCCGAGGCCGCCATGTATTCGACCGCCTGCTCGCGGCTCCAGCGCTCGGAGTGCAGACCGGTGTCGACCACCAGACGCACGGCCCGGAACAGGTAGGACATCAGGAAGCCGACCCGGCCCAGAGGGTTGTCGGCATAGGCGTTGAGGTCGTTGGCGGCCACCGCCTCTGCATAGAGGGCCCAACCCTCGTTGTAGGCGGAGAAGCCGCCTGCGCGGCGCCATTGCGGCAGCTCGCCCGACTCGCGCTGCAGGGCGACCTGCAGGTGGTGGCCCGGCGAGGCCTCGTGATAGGTCAGGGTCGGCAGGGCGAACTTCGGCCAGTTCCCGCTGTCGCGCAGGTTGATGTAGTAGGCGCCCGGACGCGAGCCATCCAGCGGCGGCCCCTGATAGTATCCGCCCGGCGCGCCTGACTGGATCGACACCGGCACCCGGCGGATTTCGACATGGGTCTTGGGCAGGCGGCCGAAGACGGTCGGCAGCTTCGGCTCCAGCGCCGTCACCTGTTCGTTCAGCCAGGCCAGCAATTCTTCCTTCCCCGCGTCGGTGTTGGCGAAGAGCTGGGCCGGGTCCTTGTTCAGGGCCTGGATGCGTTCGCCGACGGTCCCCTGAGTATAGCCCTGCGACTTCAGGATGGCGTCGATCTCGGCGCTGATCTCGGCGACCTGCTCCTTGCCCATCTTGTGGATCTCGGCGGCGCTGAGCGTCGTGGTCGTGTTGGACTTCAGGCCGTTGGCGTAGAAGGCCTCGCCGTCGGGCAGACGCCAGACCCCGGCGTCATGCGTCGCCTGCGGGCGGAGGGCCTCCAGGGCCGCGATCTGGCGGGCCAGGGCGGGCTTGACCTGCTGGTCGATGATGGCGGCGGCACGGGCGTCATAGCCGCTCAGGTTCAGTGCAGCGGTCTTGCGAGCCAGCGACTTGACCATGGCCATGTCAGCGGCGGCCGTGTCGCGCTGGGTGCGGATCTGCGGCAGCATGCGGTCGATGATGAAGTCCGGCGGAACGACGCCCAGACCGGCGTCTTCACGCACCTTGTCCGTCTCGCCGTCCAGCACCCCGGCGAAGGCCGACAGGCGCGACAGGAAGGCGTCGGCGCCCGCCGCATCCTCGATGCGGTGCTGGTTGTCCATGAAGTCCGGCGTCTCGAAATAGGCGCCCGACAGCTGGGTCACGACATAGGGCGACGGACGGCCCGGACCCGCGCCGTAAGCAAAGCGCGCGGTCTCGGCCGAGGTCTCGCGACCAAAGGCGGCGATGGCGTAGTTCAGGGCGCCGGCCTCGGACAGGCCCGTCCGGTCGAAGGCGCGCAGCGCAGCCCAGCGGCTGACGGCCTTGTCGCGGTCCTTGCGGATGGCGTCGGGACCGGCCTCGCTCAGTTTGGACGACAGACCGGCGCGGACGCCCTTGTCGAGGCCCAGGTTGGTGGCGCGCTCAGGGCTTTCGTCAATGTCGGCCTCGAACCAGCCGTCCAGCAGGGCGTTCAGGCGCTCGTCAGCATCCGTAGCGACGGCGGCCTGGGCCAGAGAAGGCGCGACGGCGGCCGTGGCGGCGGCGGTCAGCAAAAGACGGCGGCGGTCGATCATGGTCTTAACTCCCCGACGAGAAGGGCGCGACGCCGCGCGCCCCCTCTCTCTACGCATACTGTCGTCGAGCCGGCGCGCCCGTGGTCAAAAGCCCTAGGCGGGCGTCCAGGCGTTCATGGTCCGCTCCAGAACCGTCAGCGGCACGCCGCCCAGGTTCAGGCCGGTGTCATGGAAGCCCTTGATGTCGAAGCGGCTGCCCAGACGACGCTTGGCGTCTTCACGCAGGCGCACCCAGGTCGTGTGGCCGACCTTGTAGCTGGAGGCCTGACCCGGCCAGACGCAGTAACGCTCGACCTCGGTGGCGATGCTGGTTTCCTGGTCGCCCAGGGTGTCGACCATGTAGCGGATGCCCTGCTCGCGGCTCCAGCGCTTGTGGTGCAGACCGGAGTCCACGACCAGGCGCGCCGCGCGGAACATCAGCGACTGCAGATAGCCGATCTGGCCGAAGGGATCGTTCTGATAGGCGCCGATCTCGTCTGCCAGTTGCTCGGCGTACAGGCCCCAGCCCTCGGAATAGGCCGAGAAGCCCATGACCTTCATGAGCAGCGGGGTGTCCGGCTTCTCCTGCTGAAGGGCGATCTGGAAGTGATGGCCCGGCACCGCCTCGTGATAGGTCAGGGTCGGCAGGGTCCACTTGGGCCATTCCGACGTATCGCGCAGGTTGATGTAGTAGGCGCCCGGACGCGAGCCATCGAGGGCCGGCGGCTGGTAATAGCCGCCCGGCGCCCCGGCCTCGATGGCCTTGGGCACGCGCTTGATGTCGCACGGCGACTTGGGCAGGCGGCCGAAGTAGTCGGGCATGCGCGCCTGCATGGCGACCATCTGGGCGTTCAGCTCCTGGATCAGCTCGTCCTTGGCCTCATCCTTGTTCGGATAGACGAAGCGCGGGTCCTTGCCGAGGGCGGCGATGCGGGCGCCGACGGAGCCTTGCGTCAGCCCCTGCGCCTTCAACAGGGCGTCGGCGCGGCTCGAGATCTCGGCAACCTGCTCCAGCCCCATCTGATGCACCTCGTCCGGGGTCATCGAGGAGGTGGTGTAGTATTTCAGGCCGAAGCGGTAGTAGGCCTCACCGTCCGGCAGACGCCAGACGCCGCCGTCATGGGTGGCGCCGGGACGCACGGCCTTCAGGGCGTCGGCCTGACGCTGGATGGCCGGATAGACCTCAGCCGTCAGAATGGCCTGAGCCTTCGCGGCCCAGTCGCCGGGGATGTTCTTCTCGGCGGTGCGGCGGGCCAGCGACTGGGTCATGACCGAGTCGGCCGCAGCCGTGCCGGTGATGGCGCCCATCTGGGTCAGGGTGCGGTCGATGACGAAGTCCGGCGGCACGGCCCCGGCGGCGAACTCGGCCTGCATCCGCGCCCGCTCGTCGTCCAGTCCCTTGGCGAAGTCCGAGAGGCGCGACAGATAGGCCTCGGCGTCGTCCGCCGCCTCGATGCGGTGCTGGCTGTCGAGGAAGTCGGGGATCTGCTGATAGGCGCCGCCCAGCTGGCTGACCGTATAGGGCGAAGGCGAGAAGCCGCCGCCGTAGGGGAACTTGTCGCCCGTCATCAGGGTGTCGCCGAAGAACTCCAGCGAGTCGTAATAGGTCTGCTCGTCCGCCGTCAGCTGACGCTTGTCGATGGCCTTCACGGCCGCCATGCCGTCCTTGAACTTGACCTTGTCGGCGTCGATCTTGGCCTGCGAGCGGTCGCTCAGCTTGAAGCGGGCGGCGGCCATCGGCCCCCGGTCCATGCCCAGCATGGTCAGGGTCTCGGGGTCGGACAGGATCATCTCCTGCGCGATCTTGTCCAGCAGGGCCAGGAACTGGGCCGAGGCGGGACCCGCGGCCGGAGCGGCGGCGGTCTGCGCGAACGCGCGGGCGGCGCCCGAGGCCGCGAACGCGCCTCCCAGGGCAGCGGACATCAAAAGGCGACGGCGATCCATCATCGGGGCTTCCTCCCAAAAGCAATGGGAGGGGAGACTATCGAAGCGGAGCCGCCCCGCAAGGCGTCACCGTTCCGATACGGATGAAGTTTCGTCCATGCTTGGCTTGAGGGCGTGATCAGCCCGGCTGGACATGGGCCTTGAGGCAGTCGCGCACGGCCTTTTTCAGGTCGCCCGGCGCATTGGGCTCGTCCACGCCCTCGGCGGCCAGAACCGCCTTCATCGCCGCATCCAGACCCTTGGGCAGGGCCGCGATCACCTTCCTCTGACCCTTGTCATGCAGGCAGAAGCCGACCTCGCTGCATAGGGCGGCGAACATCTCGTCGAAGTTCACGTGGGCGAAGTCGGGGGCGGCGTCAGTCATAGTCTCAGGCTTTCAGGCGGGTCGCATGGAAGGCCACGTGGTCGTCCACGAAGCTGGCCATGAAGAAGTAGGAGTGATCATAGCCCGGCTGCATCCGAAGGGTAAGCCGCTGTCCCGCCGCCTGAGCCGCCGCGACCAGAAGCTCGGGCTTCAACTGGTCGATCAGGAAGGGATCGGCGTCGCCCTGATCCACCAGGATGTCGTCGAAGCGACCCGCCGCCGCGCCGCCTTCGATCAGGCGGGCGGCGTCGTGGTGATCCCAATGGCCGCGATCCTCGCCCAGATAGGCGGAAAACGCCTTCTCGCCCCACGGACAGCGGGTCGGCGACGAGATCGGCGCGAAGGCCGAGACTGAGGTGAACAGGTCGGGATGGCGCAGGGCCAGGGTCAGGGCCCCATGCCCGCCCATGGAGTGGCCGAAGATCGAACGCGTCTTCGTGGTCGGGAATTCGGCGTCGATCAGGGCGATCAGCTCGTCCGTGACGTAGCTCTCCATGCGGAAGTGCGGCGCCCACGGCGCCTGCATGGCATCGACATAGAAGCCCGCGCCCTGGCCCAGGTCATAGGCGGGATCGTCCGCCACCCCTTCGCCGCGCGGCGAGGTGTCGGGCGCGACGATGATGACGCCGTGTTCGGCGGCGGCCCTGTAGGCCCCGGCCTTGGTGGTGAAATTGTCCTCGGTGCAGGTCAGGCCCGACAGCCAGATCAGGACCGGGAACGGGCCCTCCCCTGCCGGGACGAAGACCGACAGGGTCATGGGCGTGCCCGTCGCGGCGCTGTCGTGTTTCAGATAGCGCAGGGTCCCGCCGTGGGCGGCGTGGCTCTTGACCGTTTCCATCAACTCAAACTCCAGTCAGTCGGGCCAGACGCGGGCCATGAAGGCGTCGTCCAGTCGGCCGCCGTCCTTGGGGAAATAGCTGTACCAGTCGCGCGGGATCGGCGGGCTGGCCCCGGCGGGCGGCGCGCCGCCGCCCCAGGCCTCGAAGCCGACCCCGACCAGGATCGGCCCCTGACGCACGGCGGGCGCGGGCACGGCCTCGACCGCCTTGACCACCGCCGCGATGATGTCGGCGCTGGGGGCCGGTTCGCCGGTGACGACCCAGGCTTTCGCCCGCCCGCCCGGCTTGACCATCAGCAGCAGCATGCCCGAGGCGCCGGGCTGGACCGGCGCGGCGCGCACGGCGCCCTCCGCCGCCAGCGTCGCGGCGTTGACGTAGGGCGACAGGGCCGAGACCTCGACCCGCGCCTTCATCACCGGATCGGGCAGATAGAGGACCACGTCCTTGCCGACCCAGGCCTCGGCGGGGGCTGCGGCCGGCGCGGGCGCCGGCTCGCGATTGCAGGCGGCGAGGCCCATGACGGCCAGACCGGCCAGGATCGAGGCTATCGCCGCCTTCTTCATCGCTTCAGTCCTCAGCCCGGCCGGTGAACGGCGCAGATCTTGTTGCCCGACGGATCGCGCAGATAGGCCAGGTGCATCTTGCCGAAGGGGGTGTCGCGCGGACCCGCCGGGTCCTCGATCGCCGTGCCGCCCGCCGCCACGCCGGCCTCGGCGAAGGCGAGCACCGCCTCGGGGCTGGCGGCCGCGAAACCGATGGTGCCGCCGTTGGCGTGGCAGGCCGGCTCGCCATTGCGCGGCGTCACCACGCCCAGCATGCCGCGTGGCGTCATGTACCAGACGCCGGGCCGGGGCTGATCGCTGAACGTGCCCGGCTGATGGCCCAGGGCGCCGAGCACCGCGTCATAGAATTTCTGCGACGCCTCGACGTCGTTGGCGCCCAGGGTGACGTGGGTGAACATGGTCTTCCTCCCGATGATGCGCCCGGCCGGTTCGCCGGGCGCCGCAAGCTAGCCCTGGTCAGTTTTGTTTGGCAACGCTCTTTTAGAAGGCGATCACCGAGCGGATGCTCTTGCCTTCATGCATCAGGTCGAACGCCTCGTTGATGCGTTCCAGCGGCAGGGTGTGGGTGATCATGGGGTCGATCTCGATCTTGCCGTCCATATACCAGTCGACGATCTTGGGCGTGTCGGTGCGGCCGCGCGCACCGCCGAAGGCCGAGCCCTTCCAGACGCGGCCGGTGACCAGCTGGAACGGACGGGTCGAGATCTCCTTGCCCGCCTCGGCCACGCCGATGACGATGCTCTCGCCCCAGCCGCGGTGGCAGGCTTCCAGCGCCTGACGCATGACCACGGTGTTGCCGGTGCAGTCGAAGGTGTAGTCGGCGCCGCCGCCGGTCAGCTCGACCAGGTGTGTCACCACGTCCGAGACGTCCTTGGGATTGACAAAGTGGGTCATGCCGAAGCGACGGCCCCACTCTTCCTTGTCGCCGTTGATGTCGACGCCGACGATCATGTCGGCCCCGACCAGCTTCAGCCCCTGGATGACGTTGAGGCCGATGCCGCCCAGACCAAAGACCACGGCGTTGGCGCCCGGCTCGACCTTGGCCGTGTTGACCACGGCGCCCACGCCCGTCGTCACGCCGCAGCCGATGTAGCAGGCCTTGTCGAAGGGGGCGTCCTTGCGGATCTTGGCCACCGCGATCTCGGGCAAGACCGTGTAGTTCGAGAAGGTCGAGCAGCCCATGTAGTGGGCGATCGCCTGACCCTTGTAGCTGAAGCGGCTGGTGCCATCGGGCATCAGGCCCTTGCCCTGGGTGCCGCGGATCGAGGTGCACAGGTTGGTCTTGCGGCTGAGGCACGACTTACACTGGCGGCATTCCGGCGTGTAGAGCGGGATGACGTGGTCGCCGACGGCCAGCGAGGTCACGCCCGGCCCGACCTCGACCACCACGCCCGCGCCTTCGTGGCCGAGGATGCTGGGGAAGATGCCCTCCGAGTCCAGACCGTCCAGCGTATAGGCGTCGGTGTGGCAGACCCCGGTCGCCTTGATCTCGATCAGCACCTCGCCGGCGCGCGGACCTTCCAGATCGACCTCGACGATCTCAAGCGGGCGTTTGGCTTCGAACGCGACGGCGGCGCGGGTTTTCATGATGTGGGTCCTTCGGACGTCCCTGTCGCTCGCGACGCGGTCGCTCGCTGCTTCAGGGACAGGAGGTGACGGAATTGGCGCCTGTTCTACGCCCGTCTCGACGAGGCGGATATGGCGACAACCGCAAAACATTATTGTCGTATTGCAATAATCATGGTCGAACGTCCCCATGAGCCGCTGGGACGGGATCGACGAATTCACCGCTGTCGCCGAACAGGCCAGCTTCTCGGCCGCCGCCCGGCGTCTGGGCCTGTCGACCTCGGCCGTCAGCCGCGAGATCGCCCGGCTGGAAGACCGGCTGCAGACCCGCCTCTTGCACCGCACCACCCGCCGGGTCGAGCTGACCGACGCGGGCCGTGACTTCCTGGCCCGTTGTCGGCGCCTGATCGACGAACGCGACGAGGCCCTGGCCGCCGTCCAGCCCGACGATCAGGCCCCGCGCGGCCTGCTGCGCATGACCTGTTCGGTCTCCTATGGCGAGCGGTTCATCGCCCCCGCCGTCAACGCCTTCGCGCGCCAGAACCCGGAACTGAGGATCGAGCTGGATCTCGACAATCGCCTCAGGGATCTGGTCGGCGACGGCTATGATCTGGCGGTGCGGTTCGGCCACCTGACCGACTCGCGGCTGATGGCGCGGCGGCTGGCCTCGCGGCGGCTGATCCTGTGCGCCAGCCCCGACTATCTGGCCCGGCGCGGCGCCCCGCGCGACCTGTCAGAGATCGCCAGCCACGACGGCCTGATCGGCTCGGCCGAACACTGGCGCTTCACCGAGGCCGGGCGCGAGGTCAGCCTTCGCCCCTCCGGCCGCTGGCGCTGCAACTCCGGCGCGGCGGTGCTGGACGCGGCCCTGCAGGGGCTGGGCCTGTGCCAGCTGCCCGACTTCTACGTGGCCGAGGCCCTGACCAGCGGCGCCCTCGTCTCCCTGCTGGACGAGGCCCGCCCGCCCGACGAAGGCGTCTGGGCCGTCCACCCCCACCCCCGCCACGTCCCGCCCAAGGTCCGCGCCATGATCGACTGGCTGCACG
>DAIOID010000020.1:27068-29146 GCA_036744355.1 Brevundimonas sp. | reverse complement strand
CCTTGCACCAGGTCAGGCTGGCCAGGGTGTCGGCGGTCTCGCCCGACTGGCTGACGGCGACGGCCACTGTGCCGGGCGTCAGGGCCGGCGAGCGGTAGCGGAACTCGGACGCGATCTCGACGTCGCAGGGCAGGCCCGCATATTTCTCGAAGGCGTATTTGCCGATCTGACCTGCGTAGAAGGCGGTGCCGCAGGCGATGATCTGGATGCGGGCGACGGCGGCGAAGTCCACGGCCTGCGGCTTGGCCGTGCCGGTCACCAGGTCGAGGTATTCCGACAGTGTGTGCTGAACGCTGTCGGGCTGCTCGTGGACTTCCTTCTCCATGAAGTGGCGATAGGAGCCCTTCTCGACCATGGCCGAGGAGGCCGACACCTGCACCACGGCGCGGTCGGCCGGACGGCCCTGGGCGTCGAACATCCGGGCGCCCGAACGGGTCATGGCGACATAGTCGCCCTCTTCCAGATAGCTGATCTTCTGGGTGAAGGGACCGACGGCCAGGGCGTCCGAGCCCAGGTACATCTCGCCCTCGCCCCAGCCGACGACCAGCGGGCTGCCGCGGCGGGCGCCCAGGATCAGCTCGTCCTCGCCTTCGATCAGGACGGCGAGCGCATAGGCGCCCGTCAGTCGGTCCAGCGTCGCCTTGAAGGCGTCCAGCGGGGCCAGGCCCGCTGTCAGCTTGTGGTCCAGCAGGTGGGCGACGACCTCGGTGTCGGTCTGGCTCTCGAAGACGCGGCCCTCGGCCTCCAGCTCGGCCTTCAGCTCGGCGAAGTTTTCGATGATGCCGTTGTGGACCAGGCAGACGCGGCCGGCCTTGTGCGGGTGGGCGTTGGTCGTGGTCGGGGCGCCGTGGGTGGCCCAGCGGGTGTGGCCGATGCCGATGGTTCCGGCCAGAGGGTCGGCGGCCAGCACGGTCTCCAGCTCGCGGATCTTGCCCTTGGCGCGCCGGCGCTCGATGCGGCCGTCGACGACGGCGGCGATGCCGGCGGAATCATAGCCGCGGTATTCCAGCCGCTTCAGGCTGTCGACCAGACGGGGAACGACAGGGCCGGCGCCCGTAATGCCGATGATGCCGCACATGAGGTCTGCTCCGATCAAGGGGCGAAGCGGTCTCGCTTTGCGCGACGCCGCCGTAAGGGGTAAGCGAGAGGGTTCCGCCCGTCTCGCCCTGTGATCTTGCGTCTAGGGGAAGCGAAGGCCGGCGACATCAAAAAATGGGTTTCGGAAGGTTTCTTTGCAAACCCTCCGGCGCCGCCAGCGAAGGACGACGCCCTTGGGCGAGAGAAAATACTTCGGCACCGACGGCATCCGTGGTCGCGCCAACACCCATCCGATGACGGCCGAGGTCGCGCTGCGCGTGGGTCTGGCGGCGGGCAAGATGTTCCGAACCGACGACGACCGCCGCCATCTGGTGGTGATCGGCAAGGACACCCGCCTGTCCGGCTACATGATCGAGCCGGCCCTGGTGGCGGGGCTGGCCAGCGTGGGCATGGACGTGCGTACCTTCGGTCCCCTGCCGACGCCTGGCGTGGCCATGATGACGCGGTCGATGCGCGCCGATCTGGGCATCATGATCTCGGCCTCGCACAACGACTATGCGGATAATGGCATCAAGCTGTTCGGGCCGGACGGCTACAAGCTGTCGGACGAGATCGAGCTGAAGATCGAGGCCATGATGGACGAGGGCCTGGATCAGGACCTGGCCCCGGCCAACAAGCTGGGCCGGGTCAAGCGCATCGACGACGCCCCGCCGCGCTATATCGAGATCGCCAAGTCGGCCTTCCCCAAGAGGCTCAGCCTCAAGGGCCTGCGCATCGCCATCGACTGCGCCAACGGCGCCGGCTACCGCGTGGCGCCGACCACCCTCTATGAGCTGGGAGCCGAGGTCTTCCCCGTCGGCGTCGAGCCGAACGGCCTGAACATCAACGCCGAATGCGGTTCGACCCATCCCGCCACGGTATCCGAGGCGGTCAAGCGTTATCGCTGCGACATCGGCATTGCGCTGGACGGCGACGCCGACCGGGTCATCATCTGCGACGAGAAGGGCCATGTGGTCGACGGCGACCAGATCATGGCCCTG
>DAIOID010000020.1:0-26968 GCA_036744355.1 Brevundimonas sp. | reverse complement strand
CTGGTCGAGACCGGCGTGCCGATGAGCGAGCTGGCGCGCCAGTTCGAGCCGGTGCCGCAACTATTGCAGAACGTCCGCTACACCGCCGGCAAGCCGCTGGAAGACGCCAAGGTCAAGGCCGCCATGGCCGAGGCGGAGGCCGCCCTGAACGGATCGGGCCGCCTGCTGGTGCGCCCGTCGGGCACGGAAAAACTGATCCGCGTCATGGCCGAGGGCGATGACGAGGCCCTGGTCAAGCGCGTGGTCGCCAACGTCTCGGCGGCGGTGAAGGCGGCGGGTCAGTAAGGGCTGGCGGGCGCCGCGAACGGCGCCCGCTTCTCGCCTCAGATCGCAGCCAGGGCCTGTTGCAGGTCGGCCCACAGGTCCTCGACGTTCTCGATGCCGACCGACAGGCGCACCAGGTTGTCGCCGATGCCGCTGCGTTGCTTGGCCTCGGGCGTATAGTCCGAGTGGGTCATGCTGGACGGGTGCGAGGCCAGGCTCTCGGCGCCGCCCAGGCTGACGGCCAGCTTGAACAGCCGAAGGGCGTTCAGCATGCGGAAGGCCTCGGCCTCGCCGCCCGGAAGCTCCAGCGAGAAGGTCGAACCCGAACCCTTGCACTGGGCCTCGAAGATGGCCTGTTGCTCGGGCGAAGCGTCCGGCCCGCCGGCGGTCAGGACGGCGCTGACGCGCGGATCGGCGCGCAGACGCTCGGCCAGAACCAGCGCGTTCTCCTGCGCCCGCTCCATGCGGATGTGCAGGGTCTCCAGACTGCGCAGCAGCAGCCAGGCCGTGTGCGGATCGGTGTTGGTGCCGCAGATGGTGCGCATCTCGCCGACCCGGCCCATCAGGTCGGCGGCGCCCATGCAGCCGCCCGCGATCAGGTCGGAGTGGCCGCCGACATATTTGGTCAGGGAGTAGAGGACGAGGTCCGCGCCCAGCTCCAGCGGGCTCTGCCACAGGGGGCCGAGGAAGGTGTTGTCCACCGCCACGATCGGGCGCTCGGCCTGATCGACAGCCTTGGCTCCGGCCACGGCGCGGGCGATGTCGACCAGCTGGTTGGTCGGGTTGGCCGGGGTTTCCAGATAGACGGCGGCCAGGCGTCCGCCGGTGGTTTTCGCCTCGGCGGCGGCCGTGATCATGGCGGCGTCCAGGGCGTCGGCGCCCTCGGCGGCGGGGACGCTGATCGCCTTGACGCCGTAGCGGGGCAGGATGCGGTCGAACAGGTATTCGGTGCCGCCATAGGCCGGGGCCGTATAGAGGATGACGTCGCCGGGCCGCACCATGGCCAGCATGGCGGTTGAGATGGCGGCCATGCCGGTCGAGAAGACCAGGGCCTTGTCGGCCTTGTCCCAGACGGCGAGGCGATCCTCGAGGATTTCCAGGTTGGGGTTGTTGATGCGCGAATAGATCAGGCCCAGGGCCTCGTCCGGGTCGCGCTGGCGCAGGCCGTAGGCGACCTCGAAGAAGCGCTTGCCGTCTTCGGCTGACTTGAAGACGAAGGTGGACGACTGGAACAGGGGCGCCTTGATCGCGCCCTCAGACAGGGCGGGGTCATAGCCATAGCCCATCATCAGGGTTTCAGGCGCGAGGGTGCGGTCCCCAAGAACGCGGGTGCGGTGACGGTTCATTTTTATGTTTCCTCTCCTGTCTCGGTGATAGCCGACCCGGAAAACGCCCGCTAGGCGCCAAGTCGTCGAGAAGAAGCGGCGATCTGTTGGAAATTTCGACCGTCGTCTCGGGCGGGCTCAGGCCGTCAGGGTCGCGGCCAGGGCTTCGATCCTCTGGCGAATGTCCGGCACGGCGATGGTTTCCCAGGAGGCGGCGCGGGCCGGGGGGCCGAGGACGTAGAGCGCGGGATCAGCGCTTCCGTCGGCGTTGAGGACGCGCCCCGCGTCATCCAGATCGAGGCCCAGCTTCAGCGGGTCGAGGCGGGCGCGGCCATCGGCGATCAGGGCGGCGGTCAGCGGCGTCGCCGCCGCGTCATGGCCGGGTCCGGTGCAGTCGATCAGCCATCGCGCCGTCAGCGTCTGCGGCGCTCCGCGCGGGGAGCTGACGCTCAGGGTCACGACGTCGGCGGAGACCTCCGTCGCGCGAACGCGGCCGGCGCGGACGCTCAGTCGGCCCTCGGCGATCAAGGCGTCCAGCGTCGCGGCGACCTCGGGTGAGATGCGGTGGCGGTGGACGTCCCACCACGGGCGCAGATGGCGCAGGAAGCGGGCGCGCTCGGCCGTCGTTGCCGCCCCCCACAGCTCGGCGGTGATGGGACGGTAGCCCTCCATGACGCGGCGCCAGCCGTGCTGGCGCGTCAGCGTCCGGGCCGACGCTAGGCGTTGCGACAGGGGCCCGGACAGGGCCTGGGGCGGCAGGGCGACCGGGGCGTCGTGATGCGTACCGTGGGCGCGGGGCAGGAGGCCGCGCCGCGACACCGCCGTCGCCCGGCCGCGCCAACCCTGGGTCTGCAGCGCCAGAACCACGTCGACCATGGTCAGGCCCGAGCCGAGGATCAGGACGGCGTCCTCGGGCTGGATGCGGTCCAGCGCGCCCGGGGCCCAGGGATCGGGCAGGATGCGGGGGCTCTGTTCGCTTGAGGTCGTGCGCGGCGCGGGGTTGCCGGTGGCCAGAACCACGGCCCGGCCTTTGATTCGGCGACCGTCCGACAGGCGGACGGTCGCCCCGTCCACGGCGACGGCCTCGCCGCTCAGCCTTGAGATCGCGCCGGGAAAGACGGCTTCGACGGCGGTCAGGCGAGCCTGAAGATAGAGGCCGTAGAGCCGGCGCGGCGCGAAACCGTAGGGGTCGGCCTGATCGGGATGATGCGTCATCAGCCAGTCGACGAAGTCGTTCGGCCGATCGGCCAGGGCGCTCATTCGTCCGGCGCGGACGTTCAGACGGTGGGCGTCGTTGGGTGTGGAATAGGCGAGGCCGGACCCGAAGGCCGCGCCGCGTTCGATCAGGACTGAAGCCTGTCCGCGCTCGGCCAGCCGGGCCGCCAGCATGGCGCCGGAAAAGCCGCCGCCGACAATGACGACGGGGCGGCGAGGCGCTGCGGAGGCGGGCTGAGGGGTCAAGTCCGGCTCAGATTTCCTGATTGAAGGCGCCGATCTCGGGGTGGGCGGCCAGGCGCGGCTTCACTTCCTTGCGGAACAGGTCGCGCATGTCGTCGGCCGAGCGCATGCTTTCGACCACCACCACGAGCTCAGGCTTGTTGCTGGAGGCGCGGACCAGCACCCAGGAGCCGTCCTCGAGGTGGACGCGCACGCCGTTGACCGTGATGGCCTCGACGATCTTGCGGCCCAGGATCGAGCCGCCGGACGCGGCCAGATCCTCGTATTCCTTCACGATCTTGGCCAGGACGTCGTACTTCAGCTCGTCGTCGCAGTGCGGCGACATGGTCAGCGAAGTCCAGGCGTCGGGCAGGGCGGACTTCAGTTCGCTGAGTTTCTTGCCGGGGTTGCGGTCCAGCATGGCCAGGACGGCGCCGGCGGCGACCAGACCGTCGTCATAGCCGTGGCCCAGATCGCCCGACAGGAAGAAGTGGCCGGACTTCTCGAACCCGGCCAGGGCGCCCAGTTCGGCGGTCTTGCGCTTGATATAGGAGTGGCCGGTTTTCCAGTAGACGGTGCTCGCGCCATTGGCCTTCAGCACTTCGTCGGTCTTGTAGAGGCCGGTCGACTTCACATCGACGACGAAGGTCGCGTTGGGGTGCAGGGCCGACAGGTCGCGGGCCAGCATCAGGCCGATCTTGTCGGCGAAGATCTCCTCGCCCGTGTCGTCGACCACGCCGCAGCGGTCGCCGTCGCCGTCGAAGCCCAGGGCCAGGTCGGCGCCCGTCTCCTTCACCTTCTCGGCCATGGCGACCAGCATGACGTGGTCTTCCGGGTTCGGATTATACTTGGGGAAGGTCCAGTCGAGGTGGGTGTCCATCTCGATCACTTCTGCGCCCATCAGGCGCAGGGCCTCGGGCGCGAAGGCGCCGGCGGTGCCGTTGCCGCAGGCGGCCACGACCTTGAGCGGACGGCTCAGCTTCACCTTGGAGGCCACATCCTTGATGTAGGTCTCGCGGAAGCCCTCGATGCGTTCGACGCGGCCGCCGGGGCGGGCCACGCCCTCGCCGTTCAGGACGATGGCCTTGAGGCGGGTCATTTCGTCGGGGCCAAAGGTCAGGGGCGCCTGAGCGCCCATCTTGACGCCGGTCCAGCCGTTCTCGTTGTGGCTGGCGGTGACCATGGCTACGCAGGGGCAGTCCAGGGCGAACTGCGCGTAATAGGCCGTGGGCGACAGGGCTAGGCCGATGTCCACCACCTCCATCCCGCCTTCCAGCAGGCCGAGGATCAGGGCCTGCTTCACCGACAGGGAGTAGGAGCGGAAGTCGTGGCCGACGGCGATGCGCGGACGCTGACCGATCTCGTGGACATAGGTGGCCAGACCCAGGCCCAGGGCCTGAATGCCCAGAAGATTGATCTCTTTTTCCAGGATCCAGCGGGCGTCGTATTCGCGGAAGCCGGTCGGCTTCACCAGGGCGATGGTTTCATACTCCGCCGTATTGGGGCGGATGTCCTGGCGCGGCTTCGACATTAAGAATTCCTGAGTGTAGGCGTGTGGGAGAACGCGGTTCAGCGACAGGCCCCCAGTCGTTGCGGTATAGCGGGCCTGTCCGGCGAGGCCAACAACGCACGGCGGCCATAGCGGCTGCATTCTTTTCCCGAATGGTGAAACCTTGACCGCCCCCGCGTCCCCGGCCTACGCGAAAGGGCTACGATACGGAGACGCCCATGCCCCGCCTGATCCTGCTGCGCCACGGCCAGAGCCAGTGGAACCTGGAAAACCGCTTCACCGGTTGGGTGGACGTCGACCTGACCGCCGAGGGCGAGGCCCAGGCGCGGCGCGGCGGCGAGCTCATCGCTGAGGCCGGGTTCAAGCCCGCCGTCATGTTCACCTCGGTGCTGACGCGCGCCAAGCGCACCGGCGCACTGGCCCTGGACGCGGCGGGTTTGAAGGATGTGCCGGTGGTCGAGGACTGGCGCCTGAACGAACGTCACTACGGCGGCCTGACCGGGCTGGACAAGGCCGAGACGGCGGCGAAGCACGGCGAGGATCAGGTCAAGATCTGGCGCCGCAGCTATGACGTGCCGCCGCCGCCCCTGGCCCCGGGCGGCGAGTTCGATTTCGACGCCGACCCCCGCTACGCGGGCAAGCCCATCCCCGACACCGAGAGCCTGAAGACCACCCTGGATCGGGTTCAGCCCTATTGGGACGCCGAGATCGCGCCGCGCCTGAAGGCGGGCGAGGACGTGCTGATCGCCGCCCACGGCAACTCGCTGCGCGCCATCGTCAAGCTGCTGTTCTCGGTGCCTGACGACCAGATCGTCGGCGTCGAGATCCCCACCGGCAACCCGCTGGAGATCGATCTGGACGCTGACCTGAAGCCGGTCGCCGCTCGCTATCTGGACGAGGGGCGGGCGCAAGCCCTGCCGCCCATTGCGAGCGTGGGCGCGTGAGCACGTCCTCAAAGGACGACGCCGTCCACATGCGCCGCGCCATTGATCTGGCGCTGGCCAGCATGGGCGAGACCTGGCCCAATCCGGCGGTCGGCTGCGTCCTGGTCAAGGACGGGGTGGTGCTGGCCGAGGCCGCCACGGCGCCGGGCGGACGTCCGCACGCCGAGGAACAGGCCGTGCCCGCCGCCGGCGAGGCAGTGAAGGGCGCGACCGCCTATGTCACGCTGGAACCCTGCGGCGCCCGCTCGTCGGGCCGCAAGTCCTGCGCCCACTTCCTGGCCGAGGCCGGGGTGGAGCGGGTGGTGATCGCCGCGCTGGACCCGTCGCCCTTCGCCTCGGGCCGGGGCACCGAACGCCTGCGCCAGTCGGGCCTGACGGTGGAGACGGGCCTGCTGGCCGAGGAGGCCGCCGTCCTGTGCGAGGGCTTCCTGCACCGGGTCGAGACCGGGCGACCCATGGTCCGCGTCAGCGAGGACGGCAAGGGCTTTGACGGCCGCTTCGTCGCCGCGCCGCGCGCCGACCTGACGACCGAGCTGAACCGCTTGGGCGAGGCGGGCTACACCCGTTTGTGGACCCAGGAGGGCGAGCTGGCCGAGGCTCTGCGCGAACAGGGCCTGTTGACCGAATAACTTCGGTTGGAAACGTCTGTTTCCGCAAAGCTTCCTTAATGGCCGTAAGCCATGTTGCCGGCATGAGCGACGCCGCCGATCCTGTCCGCAAGAAACCGACCCAGGCCGAGGTCGACCTGATCTGCGCCAAGCACGACCGGCTGTGGCAGGCGCGGCCTGGCGGGGCGCGCGCCGTCTTCGCCTGGATGGACCTGTCGGGGCTGGTCCTGCGGGGCCGCAATCTGGCCGACGCCGACTTCGCCGCCGCCCGCCTGCACAACTGCGACCTGTCCGGGGCCAAGCTGGACAACGCCAACTTCTTCGGCGCGGACATGCAGGACATCAACCTGACCGACGCCAGCCTGCGCCGGGCCGATCTGCGCGGCGCCTGCCTGCGGGGGGCTGATCTGTCGGGCGCCGACCTGTTCGAGGCCGACCTGCGCGAGGGCACCATCGCCGCGGCGGACGGCAAGCTGGGCTTCCGCGTCATCGAGGCTCAGAAACGCTCCGACACCCAGGCCCAAGGGGCCAGCCTGGTCGGGGCCAATCTGCAGCGTTCGCGCATGACCGGCATGGTGGCCATCGCCGCCGACTTCACCGACGCCATCATGAAGGACTGCAAGCTGGTCCGGGCTAATCTGAAACAGGCCAATTTCACCGGCGCCGACCTGGCCGGAGCCGACCTGTCGGGCGCCGATCTGTCGGGCGCGGATCTGACCGACGCCATCCTGGTGGGCGTGAAGGCCGCCATGTGGCGCACCGACGGGGCCAATATGGAAGGGGCCCTGACCGACAATCGCCCGGCGGGCGAGTCCGTCAGCCGCATGCCCGCCGCCGAGATGCTGCGCGACCACGCCCAGTGGTGCGAGACAGGCGGGGCCGAGGGCCAGCCCTCGGTGTTCGACGGGGTCGATTTGCGTCCGCTGGAATCCATTCGCGGTCTTAACCTGACGGCCCTGTCGGCCAAGGGGGCGGTCTTCTACGGCCTGGACATGGAGGGCGTGCAGCTTCAGGGGGCGCAGCTGGAAGGCGCGGACCTGCGCTCGGCCAATCTGCGTCGGGCCGATCTGCGCGGGGCGCGGCTGGGCCGGGCAAAGCTGAACGGTTCCGACCTGCGCGAGGCCCAGCTGGGGCCGTTGATGCTGGGGCCGGAGCGCCTGCTGCCCGCCGATCTGTCGGGCGCCATCCTGCGCGGCGCCGACCTGTCGGGCGCTGATCTGCGCCGGGCGATGCTCAAGGGCGCGGACCTCAGCCGGGCCGTCATGCACGGCGCCCAGGTCAAGCAGGCCGATTTCACCGGCGCCCAGACGGGCGGCGCGCGGGGGCTGGACCCGGCGGATCTGAAGGCCTTCGCCGCCTAAGGCGCGCCACGCGTTCGTCATCCGGGCCGGAGCCGTCAGGCGGAGAGGGACCGCCACACACTCGACGTCGGCGTTTTGAGCGGTCCCGGATAACGGCTGCGCCGTTTCCGGGATGACGGGACAGGGCGCACAAAAAAGAGGCGACGCGAACGCCGCCCCTTCTTGCAGTTTCAGACGTGAGCTGCGCTTAGGCGGCCTTGTCCGCCTGGCCTTCGATCAGGGCCGGGCCGGTCGCGATTTCGATGCGACGCGGCTTGAGCGCCTCGGGCAGTTCGCGTTGCAGGTCGATGGTCAGCAGACCGTTCGACAGGGCCGCGCCCTTGACCACCACATAGTCGGCCAGCTGGAAACGGCGCTCGAAGTCGCGCTCGGCCAGTCCGCGATGCAGATAGGTCTTCTGGACCGAGGCGTCGTCGTTGGCGGCCTTCTTGCCGGTGACGGTGAGCGAGTTTTCCTTGGCCTCGATGTTCAGCTCGTCGGGCGAGAAGCCGGCGACGGCGATTTCGATGCGATAGGCGTTCTCGCCGGTCGTTTCGATATTGTAGGGGGGCCAGCCGTTTTCCTGGCTGGAGCGCGCGGCGCTTTCCAGCTGACGGGCCAGGCGGTCGAAGCCGACGGCGGAACGGTACAGCGGCGAGAAATCATAGGTACGCATGGGTCATCCTTCTGACATTCAGCAAGGTTGAGCCGCCCGGCGATTTGGCCCCGGACGGCGGAGGGGTTCAGCCCCGGCGGTCCGAAACCGGCCCCGTCAGGTCTGGAGAGCCCGGGATCGGCGCTCTCGGAGAGAGAGGTAGGCGCGCCTTTCGGCTGCGCAAGAGGGGGCCGAGAACGAACGTCGAGGCGCGCGAAATCGTCGCTTGGCCCAATCCGCGCCTTGTCGAGGCCGCGAAGCGCCGTAAGGGTTACAGATTGTTTCTTTCAGGATCGACCGGAGCCCCCGCATGCGACCTCTCGTCCTCGCCGCCCTTCTGGCGTCGGCCCTCGCCGCGCCCGCTTTCGCGCAAAACGCTCCGCCTGAAGCCGCGCCCCTGCCGCACCGTCAGGGCCTGTCGATGGAGATGCCGCAACTGGCCGAGGACGCCGCGCTGCAGGCCGCCGTCGCCGCGACGACCCGCCCCGAGGCTGATCGCGCCCGCGACAGCCAGCGCCGTCCGTTCGAAACCCTGACCTTCTGGGGCCTTCGACCCGGCCAGACCGTGGTCGAGATCGAGCCCGGCCGCGCCGGCTGGTGGCGCAACATCCTGGAGCCCTATGCGGCGGCGACCGGCGGGCGCTACGTCCCCGTCAGCAAGCCGACCGAGAGCATGGGCGTCGAGGACGGCGCCGCCGACATGGTGGTGGTGGCGCGCGCCTTCCACAACTGGTCGCGCGACGGTCGCGCCGAACCCTATCTGGCCGCCTTCTTCAAGGCGCTGAAACCCGGCGGCGTCCTGGCCGTGGAGCAGCACCGCAGCGTCGAGGGCCTGAACGTCGCCGACGTCGCCCCGACCGGCTATGTGCCCGAGAGCTACGTCATCCACGCCGCCCGTCGCGCGGGGTTCGAGCTTGAAGCGCGCAGCGAGCTGAACGCCAACGCCAAGGACGACCGCGATCATCCGTTCGGCGTCTGGACCCTGCCGCCGACCCGCACCTCGCAGAAGGACGGCCGCGTTCTGACCGCCGAGGAGCGCGCCGCCTTCGACGCCATCGGCGAGAGCGACCGCATGACCCTGCGCTTCCGCAAGCCGGAGGCCGTCAACTGATGCCGTCTGCGGTTTTGACCCCGACGGAGAAGCGTCTTAAGCCCCAGGTCATGATGATCCTGACCCAGGGAGGCGCGCATGGCTGAGCGTTCGACGCGACGCGCGGTTCTGGCAGGGGCCTGCATGGCCGCCTTCGCCGGTCTGGCCGCCTGCGGCAAGAAGGAAGAGAAGACGGCGGCGCCGCAAGCCCCCGCCGCCCCGGCGGGACCGCCGGAAGGCTCGCTGGAATGGGCCGTGGCCGGGTCGTGGCGCTCGGCGGCCGACAAGGCGCGCGATGCCTGGCGCCATCCGGTCGAGACCCTGCGTTTCTTCGGCCTGCAGCCCAAGATGACGGTGGTCGACTTCTGGCCCGGCAGCGGCTGGTACGTCGAAATCCTGGCGCCCTATCTGAACAAGGGCGGCGGCGCCCTCTATCTGGCGGGCTTCGCCGAGGGACCGGCGGCGGAACCGGCTCAGGTCGCCATCAACAACGCTCTGAAGGCCCGCATCCTGGCCGACAAGAAGCTGTACGGGGACGTCCAGTTCACGGCGTTTGGCCCCACGACCGGGCCGGTGGCGCCCGCCGGGACCGCCGATCTGGTCCTGTTCATGCGCTACATCCACGCCTGGATGGCGGCGGGCATCGCCGAAAAGGCCTTTGCCGACGCCTTCGCCGCCCTGCGTCCCGGGGGGATTCTCGGCGTCGAGCAGCACCGGCTTCAGCCTGACGAGGATCAGGATCCGGCGGCGGCCAACGGCTATGTGCAGGAGGCCTTCGTCAAACAACTGGCCGCCGAGGCCGGCTTCGTCTTCGTCGAGGCGTCCGAGATCAACGCCAACCCGGCCGACACCAAGGACCATCCCTTCGGCGCCGACACCCTGGCGCCCATCCGCCTCACGGCGCCCATGGGTCAGCCGGCCAACCCCGAGTTCGACCGCACCAAATACGACGCGATCGGCGAGAGCGATCGCATGACCTTGAAGTTCAGGAAGCCCGAGTGAACCGCGCCACCGCCTTCGCCGCCCATGCGCCCCTGATGGGGGTTCCCGGCGCCGCCTCGCCTCCCGGCGGAGAGGGCGACTGGTTCCGCGGCGCGGGCGGGCTTCGCCTGCGCGCGGCTCTGTGGACGCCGTCGGCCATGGTGGCCAAGACGCCGCGCGGCACGGTGGTCCTCAGCCCCGGCCGCACCGAGCCGATCGAGAAGTATTTCGAGGTCATCGGCAACTTCCTGGCGCGCGGCTTCTGCGTCCTGGCGCATGACTGGCGCGGTCAGGGCCTGTCGGCGCGGCTGCTGCCCGACCGGCTGCGCGGACACGCCCGCGCGGTCGAGGAGTTTCTGGACGACTACGCTCGCCTGCTGGACGCCTATGAGGCCAGGGCGCCCAAGCCCTGGATCATGGTCGGCCACTCGATGGGCGGGGCGCTGAACCTGCTGTCGCTGGAGGCGGGCGAGAGCCGGTTCGCCGGGGCGGTCCTGTCCAGCCCCATGCTGCGCATCAAGACCGGCAAGCGGTCGATGTGGTCGGTCAAGCTGGCGGTGCGGTGGAACCTGCGCCACGGCAAGGCGGGCGACTATGTGCTGGACAATCCCGACGATCCCTTCGACCACACCTTCGAGAAGGACGCCCTGACTTCTGACCGCAATCGCTATGATCTGTGGCGGCAGCAGCTCTACGCCTGCCCGCATCTGGCCATCGGCGGTCCGACCTGGGGCTGGCTGGCCTTCGCTCTGGACGCCGGGGAGCGGGCGCTGAAGCCGCGCGCGTTGAAGTCGGTCAAGATTCCGGTCTGCGTGGTTCAGGCCTCGGACGACGACAAGGTCTGGAAGCAGACCAACCGCTGGGCGGCGCGCCGTTTGGGTCGCGGCCGCTACGTCGAGGTGCCGGGTTCGCTGCATGAGGTCATCATGGAGGCGGACCCGCTGCGCGGTGTTTTCCTCGACGAGTTCGACGCCCTGGCCGGCTATGTCGCCCCGGCCGAGGGGCAGCCGGCGACGGCGGCGCCGGAGAAGGGCGCGGCCTAGACCGCGTTCAAGATCGCCAGGGCCTGATCCGTCAGGGCGGAGTCGCCCACCGCCAGGATGCGGCCGTCGCCGTCCGGCGCCTGGCCCTTCCAGCTCGTGACCTTGCCCCCCGCCGCCTCGATGACCGGCTTGAGCGCGGACCAGTCCCAGACCTTGAGCTCGGTCTCGGCCACCAGGTCGATGCGCCCGGCCGCCACCATGGCGTAGGCGTAGGCGTCGCAGCCCAGGCGGGCCAGCCGGGCCGAGGCGCGTAACCGGGTCCAGGCCTCGCGGTCGGCGCCGACGAAGATGTCGGGGTCGGTGGTGGCGATCAGGGCGTCGGCCAGAACCGGGCAGGCGCGGGTCTTCAGCGGAGTTTCGCTCCCGTTCTGCAGCAGGCGCGCTCCTGACGGGCCGCCGAGGAAGACCTCGCCGAGATAGGGCTGGCCGATGGCGCCGATCACCGGCGCGCCTTCGTGGCGCAGGGCGACCAGGGTGGTCCACAGCGGCAGGCCGGCGATGAAGGCGCGGGTGCCGTCGATGGGGTCCAGCACCCAGACGTGCTCCGCGTCCGGGCGATCCTCGCCGTACTCCTCGCCGATGACGCCGTGCTCGGGATAGCGGGCGGCGATCAGGCGGCGGATGGCGGCCTCGGCGGCGCGGTCGGCCTCGGTGACGGGGTCGAAGGCGCCGGGCTCGCCCTTGTCCTCCTGGGCGAACTCGCCGCGGAAGAAGGGCAGGGCGGTGCGCGCGGCCTCATATGACAGTTCGACGGCGAAGGCTTCCAGTTCGGTCATGCGGGGCTGATACACCGCCCGTCCTCCGGGGGCGAGGGGGCCGGCCGGGATGAGGTCAGGCGGCTTCGTCGCGCGCGTAGGGTTCGACGCCGGTCGCGGCGGCGGGGCGTTCGCTCGCCTCGCCCAGACCGTCGTAGAAATAGCTGACCGGGGTCGACAGGGCCTCGGCCAGCTCCCACAGGCGGGCGGCCGAGATGCGGTTGGCGCCGCACTCGTATTTCTGGACCTGCTGGAAGCGGACCCCGACCTGAACGGCCAGTTGCTGCTGGGTCAGACCCAGAAGACGGCGGCGACGACGCAGGCGGCGGCCCAGGTGAAGATCGATATCGGCGGCCATGACGGCCCCTCCCTCTGACAATCTTTGCTGTACCGGATCGGCACGGCTGTGGCTTCACGCCGCAAGGCCCATGCCGATTTCGCCTCCGACGCGAACGGCGGAGCTTCTGCAACGTGGGAGGCAACCGCCATGGGCCGGGCGCATTACGGTCAAGGCATCACGCCTTTTTCATGGGAGGGATTGAATGAGCGGTTTTGGCTTCATCGCCTGGATCATCATCGGCATCGTCGCCGGTTGGCTGGCGGAAAAGATCATGAAACGCAGCCATGGGCTGCTGACCAATCTGATTGTCGGCGTCATCGGCGCCCTGCTGGGCGGCTTTCTGGCCAACAACCTGCTGGGGGTCGACGCCTCGGGCAATTGGATCGTGGGCATCATCGTCGCCACCGTGGGCGCGGTCCTGCTGTTGTTCCTGCTGGGGCTCATCAAGAAGCGAGCCTGAGGTCCCGGCCGTGCAGAAACGACAAAGGGGCGGCCGTCGGGCCGCCCCTTCTTCATTTGCATCTCGCCGACTTCGGCGATCAGGCGGCGGGTTCGTCCGCCGCGGGCGTTTCTGCCGGTTCAGCCTCGCCGCCGATCGGGGCGGCGGCCTGGAAGTCGGACAGGCTGACGTTGACGATGATGGCGTCGCCATCCTGACGGATGCCGGCCACCGGCACCGGACGGACCGAGCCATCGGCGCCGCGCACGGTCAGTTCCTGACCGGCGGCGCCGTTCTGGGCGCCGACCAGCTTGCCGAGTTCCGAACCATCGGCACTCTTGACCGTGGCGCCGGGGGTCAAGGTCAGGCTTTGGGGTTGTGCCGCAGGCGCCTCAGCGGTAGCCGGTTCGGGCGTCTGCGGCGTCGTGGCGTCTTGTGCGAGCACAGGGGCGGCGATGAGGAAGGCGCCGGCGATGCCGGTCAGCAGGGCGGTCTTGCGGATCATGATGTCACTCCGATTGAGCGAGTCTGGCGCTCGCGAAAAGGTGAACTCGCTGCGTTTCGGATTGTTTCAGGCGCCTAGAAATGACCTTTTCAGCGCCGCAAACGGCCGATTCCCGATCTATAAGGGGCCGTTGGCCCAAGAGGATGAATGACGAAGACGAAACGGCAGGGCGGAGCAGGGCGGATTCTTCAGCGACTGGGGGGGCTGGCCTATGAGCTGACGCCCCAGGTCTTCGCCGTGGCGTCATTCGGTCTGGGCGCGATCATGCTGCTGTCGGCGGCGACGCCGGCCTTCAGCGGACGGCTGCAGGCCCTGGACCGGATCTCGGCCCCCTTGCTGATCGACCTGTCGCATTTTGCGGCCAGCGTGACAGGCTTCCTGTTGCTTCTGGTGTCGGCCGGTCTGTGGCGTCGTCGTCGCGGGGCCTATTACGCCGCCCTGTTCGGCCTGATGCTGGGGGCCGTCTTCTCTCTGATGAAGGGACTGGATTGGGAAGAGGCGGCCGAGCTGACGCTGGCGGCCGCCCTGCTGCTGCCGTGTCGGGCGGCCTTCAACCGACGGTCGAGGCTGGGCGAGCCGCTGCGGCCGGGCTGGCTGCTGATGCTGGCCGCCGCCGTCGCCGCCATGTTGTGGCTGGGCTTCTTCGCCTATCGCGACACCGCCTACACCGACGAGCTGTGGTGGACCTTCCTGACCGACAAGCAGGCGTCGGGTTTCCTGCGCGCCGGCGCCGTGCTGGCGATCCTGACCCTGGCGGTGGCGGTGCGCTCGCTGTTGACGGCGCCGGGCGCCCGCAGCCACGGCCCGGCGAGCTCGGGCGAGATCGAACGCGCCCGCGCCGCCCTGGATCAGGCGGATACCGCCGCGCCGGAGGCCGGCTTGGCCCTGCTGGGCGACAAGGCCCTGTTGTTCAGCCCTTCGGGACGCAGCTTCATCGCCTATCGCGTGCGCGGCCGGCGCTGGATCGCCATGGGCGAGCCGGCGGGCCTGAGGGAAGAGCGGCTGGAGCTTCTGTGGGCCTTCGCCGAGATGGCCGACAGCTATGGCGGGGCGCCGGTCTTCTATTCGGTCGGCGAAGGCATGCTGGCTGATCTGGCGACCCTCGGTCTGGCGGTTCGCAAGGTGGGCGAGGCGGCGGTGATCGACGCCGCCCAATTCTCGACCGAGGGCAAGGGCAAGCAGAACCTGCGCACCGCCGTGAACCGCGCCGAACGCGAAGGCGCGACCTTTGAGGTCCTGGCGCCCGGCGGGGCGCGTCTGTGGGAGGCTGAACTGCGGGCGGTTTCCGACGCCTGGCTGAACCACCACAACGGGTCGGAAAAGGCCTTCTCCCTTGGGCGGTTCGACATCGACTATCTTGACCGTTCGCCGGTCGCCGTGGCGCGCGAGGGCGGGCGCATCGTCGCCTTCGCCAACCTGCTGACGGGCGCGCACGGCGAGGAGGCGATGATCGATCTGATGCGCCACGATCCCGAGGGGCCGCATGGCGTCATGGACTATCTGTTCACCCGCACGGCCCAGTGGGCGCGGGCCGAGGGCTTCCGGCGCCTCGACCTGGGCATGGCGCCTCTAGCGGGGCTGGAGGATCGGCGGCTGGCCCCGGTCTTCGCCCGGGTCGGCGCCCTGGTCTTCGAGGAGGGCGGGGCGGTTTACGGCTTCCAGGGCCTGCGCGCCTACAAGTCCAAGTTCGGACCTGTCTGGCGGCCGAAATTCATCGCAGCCTCGACCAGCACCCCGCTGGCGTTGGCCCTTCTGGACGTGGCCCTGCTGACCAGCGGCGGCTGGCTGGGGCTGCTGGGGGTCAGGAAGTAGGGGGCCGATCCCTCGTCATCCCGGACGACCTGAAGGTCGATCCGGGACCGCAGGAAGCGCTGACCGTCGAGTGTGGAGCGGTCCCGGCTCTCCGCTGCGCTGCGGCCGGGATGACGATGATGGGTGCGGGAACCTGAAGCCGGCCCCCGATGGCCTCAAGCAGCCCGAAGGGCGGTAGGCCCAGACAAGAAACCCCCAACAAAAAAGGCGACCCTCGCGGGTCGCCTTCTTCGTCTGGGTGGTCGTCAACCTTACTCGGGGCGGACGCGCTTCTTGCGGAACGAGGGGTTCAGCACCTGCTTGCGCAGGCGGATCGACTTGGGCGTGACCTCGACCAGTTCGTCTTCCTCGATGTAGGCGATGGCCTGTTCCAGCGACATCTGGCGCGGCGGGGTCAGGCGAACCGACTCGTCCTTGCCGGCGGCGCGAACGTTGGTCAGCTGCTTGCCCTTGATCGGGTTGACGTCCAGGTCGTCCCAGCGGCTGTTCTCGCCGATGATCATGCCCTGATAGGTCTTCTCGCCGGCGCCGACGAACATGACGCCGCGGTCTTCCAGGTTCCACAGGGCGAAGGCGGCGGTTTCACCGTCCGAGTTCGAGATCAGCACGCCCTTCAGGCGGCCCTCGATGGCGCCCTTGTGCGGCTCGTAGTGCGAGAAGACGCGGTTCAGCACGCCCGAACCGCGCGTGTCGGTCAGGAACTCGCCCTGATAGCCGATCAACGAGCGCGACGGGCACTTCAGCTGGATGCGGGTCTTGCCGGCGCCCGAGGGGCCCATGTCGGTCATTTCCGCCTTACGCGCCGACAGCTTCTCGATGACGATGCCCGAGAACTCGTCGTCGACGTCGATCATGACGTCTTCGATCGGTTCCATCTTCTCGCCGTTCGGGCCGGTCTGGAAGACCACGCGGGGACGCGAGATCGAGACCTCGAAGCCTTCGCGACGCATGTTCTCGATCAGAACGCCCAGCTGCAGTTCGCCACGGCCGGCCACTTCGTAGGCGTCGCCGCCTTCGGTGGTTGTGACGCGGATGGCGACGTTGGCTTCGGCTTCTTTCAGCAGGCGGTCACGGATGACGCGCGACTGAACCTTGTCGCCTTCGCGACCGGCCAGTGGGCTGTCGTTGACCGAGACGGTCATCGAGATGGTCGGCGGATCGATCGGCTGGGCCGGCAGGGCTTCGGTGACTTCCATGGCGCACAGGGTGTCGGCCACGGTGGCCTTGGACATGCCGGCGATGGCGACGATGTCGCCCGCTTCCGAGCCCTCGTCCAGGGGCTGACGCTTCAGGCCGCGGAAGGCCAGAACCTTGGTGATGCGGCCGCGCTCGATTTCCTTGCCGTCGCGGTCCAGGGCGTGGATGGCCATGCCGGGAACGGCCTTGCCGCTCTGGATGCGGCCGGTCAGCAGGCGGCCCAGGAAGGGGTCGCTTTCGATCAGGACGTTCAGCATCTGGAACGGCTTGTCGCGGTTTTCCTGAACCTTGGGCGCCGGGACATGGTCGACGATCAGGTCGAACAGCGGGGCCAGATTGTCGTTGGGCTGGTTCAGGTCCAGCGTCGCCCAGCCCGAGCGGCCCGAGGCGTAGATGTGCGGGAAGTCCAGTTGCTCGTCCGTGGCGCCGATGGCGGCGAACAGGTCGAAGGTCTCGTTGTGGACGCGGTCCGGGTCGGCGTGGGCGCGGTCGACCTTGTTGATGCAAAGGATCGGGCGCAGGCCCATCTTCAGCGCCTTGGTCAGGACGAACTTGGTCTGGGGCATGACGCCCTCTTCGGCGTCGACCAGGATGACGCAGCCGTCCACCATGCCCAGGATGCGCTCGACTTCACCGCCGAAGTCGGCGTGGCCGGGGGTGTCGATGATGTTGATGCGGGTTTCGCCAGCCTTGCCGTTCCACAGAACCGAGGTGCACTTGGCCAGGATGGTGATGCCGCGTTCTTTCTCCTGATCGCCCGAGTCCATGGCGCGCTCAGTGGTCGCCTCGTTGGCTCGGAAGACGCCGGACTGAGCCAGCAGCTGGTCAACCATGGTGGTCTTGCCGTGGTCAACGTGGGCGATGATAGCGACGTTACGAAGGTTCATTTCGGGCTCGGGCGGACTGTGTTCGGCCACGGAAATCCGGGCCGCTGCAAGATGCGGAAAGCAGGAAGGAAGCGGCGCCTCTTACAGCCCTATCGGGGGAAAGGCCAGCGGGGCGGTGCGATTGTGCGTCAGGCGGGTAAAATGAGCACGATCGTGGCCAGCGCAAGGCCGCCGATCAGCAGGGCCGACAGGGCGGCCACGGCGGCCACGCGGGGTCCTGCCCGGACCACGGCGCGCGGATCCACCATCAGGCCCAGTCCGGCCATGGCGATCAGGGTCATGGCGGTGACGCCGGCCTGCAGCGGCGGCAGGACGACCTCGGGGATCAGGTTCGCCGAGCGCAGACCCATCAGAACCAGGAAGACGAGGATGAACCACGGGGCCATGTGGTGCAGCCTGGGACCCTTGGCGCCCCCAGTCTTGCCGTCCGCCTTGCCGGAACGCAGCAGACCCAGCACCAGGCAGATCGGGCCCAGCATTAGGACGCGGACCAGCTTGACCACGGCGCCGGTCTGGACGGCCAGCAGCCCGGCGGGGGCGGCGGCGGCCAGGACCTGCGGCACGGCGTAGACGGTCAGGCCGGCCAGGACCCCGACGCGGGTGGCGTCAAAGCCCATCAGGGCGCCGACGACGGGCACCAGCAGGACCACGGCGATGCCGAGCACGGCGGTGAAGCCGATGGCGGCGGCTACGTCCTCGCCCTCGGCCTCGATGACCGGGGCGACGGCGGCGATGGCCGAGTTGCCGCAGATGGCGTTGCCGCAGGCCACCAGCAGGGCCATGGCGGGCGGCAGGCCGAAGGCGCGGCCCAGGGCGTAGCCGCCGATAATGGCCAGAACGACCACGCCGACGATGGAGAGCAGCAGGACAGGGCCCAGCGCCATGACGGCGGCGCCGGAGACGGTTGCCCCCAGCAGGGCCACGGCGACCTCCAGCAGGGTCTTGGCGCTGAACTGAACGCCGGGCGTCCAGACGTTGGACGGGGTCCAGAACAGCCGGATGCCCGCGCCCATCAGGATGGCGATGACCAGACCTTCAACCCAGGGATGACCGAACAGCGAGGTCTCGAGCAGTTGCAGGCCGAAGGCGACTGCGCCGACCCCGGCGCTCAGCAGGACGCCGGGCAGCAGACGAGCCAGGCCGCGCAGGGGGGCGGTCTGACTGGCGTGGGGGTGAGTGGAGGAATGGGCGGTCGTCATGACCTTGCATCATCTGCTCCGGCCTCTGATCGATCCAACGGATTGTTCTGGATTTAATGATCGACAAAGGCGATTGATTTCGCATGACGCTGGAACAGCTCCGCATCTTCGTCGCCGTGGCCGAGCGTCTGCACATGACGCGGGCGGCCGAGGCGTTGAACCTGACCCAGTCGGCGGTCAGCGCAGCGGTGGCGGCGCTGGAAGCGCGGCACGGGATCCAGCTGTTTGACCGAGTCGGTCGGGGGCTGGCCCTGAACGCCACAGGGGCGGCCTTTCTGCCGGAAGCGCGGGCGGTGCTGGCTCAGGCCGAGGCGGCGGAGCGGGTGCTGGACGATCTGGCGGGGCTGAAGCGCGGCTCGGTGCGGCTGTTCGCCAGCCAGACCATCGCCGCCTACTGGCTGCCGCCGCGCATGGCGGCCTTTGCGCGTCGTTATCCGACGATCGACCTGCATCTGGACATCGGCAACACGCATAGGGTGATCGAGGCGGTGCTGGCGGGCGAGGCCGAGCTGGGTCTGATCGAGGGGGCGTTCGAGGCGTCGCGAGTCGAGAAGGTGCGCATCGACGCCGACCGGCTGGTCGTGGTGGCGGCGCCGGGGCATCCGCTGGCGGGGCGGGCCGAGGCGCTCTCGGCGGCGGAACTGAAGGGGCTGGACTGGGCCTTGCGGGAGGAGGGCTCGGGCACCCGCAGCGAGTTCGAGGCGGCCTTACCGCGCGGCGTCGCGGGGAGCTTGCGGGCTGTCCTGACCCTGCCGTCCAACGAGGCCATTTTGTCGGCGGTGGCGGCGGGCGGGCTGGTCACGGCGATCTCGGAACTGGCCGCCCAGCCCCTGATCGAGGCGGGGCGGCTGGTTCGTCTGCCGCTCGATCTGCCCGAGCGGCCGTTTCATCTGCTGCGCCACCGCGAACGGCGGCCCAGCCGGGCCGCGGAAACTTTCGCTTCCGCGCTTTAGTCAGTTCAGACCTTGGCCGAGCGGCTGCGAATCCACGCGTAGAGGGCGCCGGTGAGGACCGCGAAGGCGACCAGACCGGCCCACATGGCGGGCCAAATCGTGTCCTTGGGCAGCAGGGCGAAGGGCGCTTCGTTGCGGGTGCTGACGATGACGGCGGCGGTGAAGACGCCGAACAGGCTCTCGCCCACGATCAGGCCGGAGGCCAGCAGCACGCCCATGCGGCGGCCCACGTCGGCGAAGCGGGTCGTGGCGATCCACTTCTCGTAGGCCCAGCCGCAGACGGCGCCGACGACCAGCATGGTGGTGACGGCGGCCGGCAGATAGACGCCGATGCCGGCGGCCAGCGGCGGCAGCTTGACCTTGTCCTTGGTGGCGCCGCGCAGGACGACGTCGAGGATGATGACCAGAACGCCGACGACGGCGCCGATCCCGATCAGGTCCCAGCGCAGCTCGCCGCTGATGACGCCCTTGGCCAGGGCCGAGATCAGGGTGGCCTGGGGGGCGGCCAGGGTCTGTGAGCCCTCGACGATGGCGGGCGGGCCGCCTTCAAAGCCGAAGGCCTGGTTCATCATGTCCAGGACGAAGGGGATGACCAGGGCGCCGGCGACGACGCCGACCAGCAGGGCCGTCTGCTGACGCCAGGGGGTGGCCTCGACCAGCTGGCCGGTCTTGAGGTCCTGCAGGTTGTCGTTGGAGATGACGGCCACGGCGAAGACCACGGCGGTGACGATCAGGGCGAAGGCGATGATCGACGGATCGGCGGGCACGCCGGCAATCGCCATGACGCCCAGCATCAATAGGGAGGCGATGATGATGGCCAGGATGCCGACGCCGGAGACGGGGCTGTTGGACGAGCCGATCAGGCCGGCCATGTAGCCGCAGATGGCGGCCACGGCGAAGCCGATGACCACGACATAGATCAGACCGCCGACGACCAGCAGGGGGGCGGAGCCGGCCAGGGCCGTGCCCTGAGCGAAGACGGCCAGCAGGACGGCGATGCCGACCAGGGCGGCGACCGACAGCAGGCCGACGATCTTGATCGGGATGTCCTGTTCGGTGCGGTCCAGAACCTCTCCGTGGGCGCGCTTGGTCTGGGCGGCGATGGCCGAGGTCAGGCCGGCGACCAGGGGGGCGGCCAGCCTGGCCAGGGTCCACAGGGCGGCCACGCCGATGACGCCGGCGCCGATGAAGCGGACTTCCTTGGCCCAGACGGTCATGGCCAGTTCCTCGGCCGAGGCGCCGGCGGGCAGGCCGGCGGCGATCGAGGGCACGCCGTGGGCCGCGGCCCAGGCCACGAACTCGGGCGAGGTCAGGATGGGCACGAAGATCAGCCAGGCCAGGATCAGGCCGAACAGCTGGGTCAGGCCGACGGCCAGACCGATCAGGTGACCGGCGCCCAGGAGCGCGAACTGCATGGAGAAGCCGACGCCCGTGGCGCCGCCGCCCAGAGCCGCCGGCAGGCGCAGGAAGGCGGTGGTCTCGGCGGCGAAGACCCGCGCGGCGGCCAGGAAGGCGAAGAAGGCCGAGGCGATGGCGCTGCCGATCACCACGAACAGGCCCGAGCGGTTCTCGCGCACGGCCTCGGCGGATTCATCGGCGCCGGGCGAGCCGACCTTCAGAACCTCGGCGGCGGCGACGCCCTCGGGGTAGGGCAGGCCGCCCTGGACCACCAGCGTCCGGCGCAGCGGAATGGAGAAGGTCACGCCCAGCACCCCGCCGAGCACGCAGATGGCCACCGACTCCCAGAAGGGGAAGTTCATCCACCAGCCGATCATGACCAGGCCGGGCAGGACGAAGATGATCGAGCTCATGGCGCCGCCGACCGAGGCGACGGTCTGGACCGTCATGTTCTCCCAGATGGTCGAACCCTTGAAGGCGCGCAGCAGGGCCATCGAGATGACCGCCGCCGGAATGGCCGAGGCGAAGGTCAGGCCGACCTTCAGGCCCAGATAGGTGTTGGCCGCCGTGAAGACCGCCGCCAGCAAACAGCCCAGGATCAGGGCGCGGATGGTCAATTCGATGCGTTTGCCGGTTCCGGCGGGTCTGTCTGTCATGCGGGGTTCTTTCCGTTGTCGCGCGGAGGTAATCCCGAAAGCGCGGCCGTGACAACGGGTCGCGTGGGGATTGGACACAGCCTCCTCCATCCCACTTGGGGGAGGGTGATCGCGAAGCGACCGGGTGGGGAGGGCGTGGCGACATGGACGCAGCGCTTGATTGCTGAAGCGCCCCCACCCGTCTGGCGCTGCGCGCTAGCCACCCTCCCCCAAGTGGGAGGGAGAAGGGGGACGCCTCTTCTCCTGTAGCGCACGACGGATTACCTCTTTCTCCATGCCTGAATTGCCCGAAGTCGAAACCGTGCGGCGTGGTCTGGAGCCGGTGCTGGAGGGGGCGCGGCTGTCGGCGGCGCGGCAGAACCGTCCGGATCTGCGCTTTCCCTTTCCCGAGCGATTCGTGGAGCGGCTGGACGGGGCGAGGGTGCTGCGGCTGGATCGGCGGGCCAAGTATCTGTTGTTCCCGCTGTCGACCGGCGAGACCTGGGTGACGCATCTGGGCATGACCGGGCGCTTCACCCTGGAGGGCGTGGCGCCGGGGGTGTTCGAGACCGACGCGCCGGTCGCGGGCAAGCATGAGCATATGAGCCTGACGGCGGAGCGAACCGGTGTGCTGACGCGGCTGGGCTATGCCGACGCGCGACGGTTCGGCTTCATGGGGCTGATCCCGACGGAAGCGGTCGAGGGCCATGCCTGGTTCGCCAACCTGGGGCCGGAGCCGCTGGGGAACGGCTTTTCCGCCGCCCATCTGGCCGAGGTCTTCGCCGGCAAGGCGCAAAACATCAAGGTCAGCCTGCTGGACCAGAGGAATGTGGCGGGGCTGGGCAATATCTATGTGTGCGAAGCCCTGTACCGGGCGCGCATCTCGCCGCTGACGGCGGCGGGCAAGGTCAGCCGGCCCCGGCTGGAGCGGCTGGCGACCGAGGTCAGGAACGTCCTGGCCGACGCCATCGCGGCGGGCGGCTCGACGCTGAAGGACTTCGCCAATGTCGAGGGCGGGCAGGGCTATTTTCAGCATCGCTTCGACGTCTATGGCCGCGAGGGCGAGCCGTGTCGGACCGAAGGCTGTTCCGGCGTGGTGGCGCGCGTGGTCCAGGGCGGGCGTTCGACCCTCTTCTGTCCGGTCTGCCAGAAGCGTTAGGGCGCGGGTGTTCCAGTGGGAGGGCTGAGGCGCTAGACCTCCTCCGAACAGATATAGTGAGGAGCGCCTGATGGCCGACGCCTATTCCACCCTGCTGATCGAACGCCACACGGACGGCTATGCGGTCGTCACCCTGAACCGGCCTGAGGCGCTGAATGCGCTGAACACCACCCTGACCGGCGAGCTGGGCGACTTCCTGGAGAGCGTGGCCGACGACGACAGCGTGCGCTGCATCGTCCTGACCGGCTCGGTGAAGGCCTTCGCCGCCGGCGCCGACATCAAGGAGATGGCCGATCAGGCCTATGCTGACATGTATCGCGGCAACTTCTTCGCCCGCGCCCATGACCGGGTGGCCGGGTTCAGGAAGCCGATCATCGCGGCGGTGTCCGGCTATGCCCTGGGCGGCGGCTGCGAGCTGGCCATGTTGTGCGACTTCATCATTGCGTCTGAGACGGCCAAGTTCGGCCAGCCCGAGATCAATCTGGGCGTGGCGCCGGGCATCGGCGGCTCGCAGCGCCTGACCCGCGCCGTGGGCAAGGCCAAAGCCATGGACATGTGCCTGACCGGCCGGATGATGGACGCCGCCGAGGCCGAGCGGGCCGGGCTGGTGTCGCGCGTGGTGGCGTCCGACGTCCTGCTGGACGAGGCGCGCGCCGCCGCCGCCAAGATCGCCGGCCAGTCGATCCTGGCGGTCATGGCCAACAAGGAGCTGGTCAACGCCGCCTTCGAGACCACCCTGACGCAAGGGGTGGTGTTCGAGCGCCGCCTGTTCCACTCCCTGTTCGCCTTCGAGGACCAGAAGGAGGGGATGGCGGCCTTCGTCGAGAAGCGCAAACCCGCCTTCACGGGGCGCTGAAAATCGGGCCAAAACCCAGGCCCTGATTCAATTCCGGCCGTGTCGCGTTGACCGGCCGGAGCCTTTCCGCTATAGCCGCCCGCTCTTGAGATTTCCTCGCCGTGGACGTGGGTTCGCGGCGTTTTCGTTCGAAGGTTTTTACCCGATGGCCAACAATGCAGGCGCCCGCAAGGCGATCCGCAAGATCGAAGCGCGGACCGAAGTGAACAAGGCCCGCCGTACGCGCGTTCGCACCTACCTCCGCAAGTTCCAGGAAGCTCTGGCCGGCGGCGACGTCGAAGCCGCCAAGGGCGCCTTCATCACGGCCCAGTCGGAACTGATGCGCGCCGTGTCGAAGGGCGTGGTTCACAAGAACACCGGCTCGCGCAAGGTCTCGCGCCTGGCCGCCCAGCTGAAGAAGCTGTCGGCCGCCTGATTTAGGCGACGTCGGGACGGGCTTTCACGCCTTTGTCAAACGACGTCATCTGAGGCGTTCGGACGACCCGTAACAGGGTTGTCGCAAGAAAATATAACGATTTCAACGGCGAGGAAGCGCAAGCTCCCTCGCCGTCTTGCTGTCCGACGCTAAGTCTCAAGCGGAATGCGACGGAATCCAGTGTTAGCGAATGGGGCGAAATCGCCATTTTCCCAAGCGTGGCCGAGGTTTGACGGAGTCAAACAATTTAAGTGCGAATCTCGACTCGAATCAGCGTTGATCTCCGCTCCGCTGTGCGTAAGTTCGAGGGGTAACGCACTTCCATCCAATCTGGATGAAGGCGAGGGAAATCAAAGGTTTCCCTCGGCGGGAGATGTCTGTCTGTGAGTACGACCCCACTCGCGAAGCCTGGCTTCGCGGGGCAGGAGAAGTCGTCCCGGATTTGGCCGCTTCGAAGGGCGTTCGTTCGGTGGACTAAACTTAACTCTGGCGGGTGTCTGAGATGATCGGGGGCGCAGTAATGACGGGCATGACGGATCCTGACCGTATCTGGTCCGAGGCGGCGGGCCGCCTGAAGGCTGAGATCGGCGACGGGCCCTTCAGCAGCTACATCGCGCCCTCGGCCGTGCGCCTGGATGCGAGCGGCAATCTGATCCTGGTGACGCCGACCGCCTATGCGCGGGACTGGGTGCGCAAGAACGCCCTGCGTCGCATGAACGAGCTGTGGCTGGGCCTGGACGGCCTGTCGCGCCGTCTGGACGTGCGTTGCCGCGCCGAGGTGGGCTCGGTCCCGCCGGCGACGGCCTTCCCCGCCGGCGAGACCCCGCGCCTGGCCTCGGTCGGCGGCGTTGTCGCTCCCGTCCCGATGTCGGCCCAGGCCGCCGCCATGGCTGCGTCTTCCTTCGCCCCCGCCACCGACGGCGCGCGCGCTGTCCGCGCCGCCGGCCTGCAGGAACGCCTGACCTTCGACAGCTTCGTGGAAGGTCAGGGCAACGCCTTTGCGCTCGCCATCGCCAAGCAGGTCGCCAGCTGGGCCGACGGCCACTTCAACCCGGTCTTCTTCTGCGGCCCCTACGGCTACGGCAAGACCCACCTGCTGAACGCCATCGCCTGGGAGGCGCAGCGCCTGCGTCCGGACGCCAAGGTGGTCTATCTGACCGCCGAGCGCTTCCTGTCGACCTTCGTGCGCGCCATGCAGGACCGCTCGACCGCGGCCTTCAAGGAGAGCCTGCGCTCGGCCGACATGCTGCTGCTGGACGACGTCCAGTTCGTCGGCGGCAAGACGAGCACCCAGGAAGAACTGCTCAACACCCTGACCTCGCTGATCGAGGACGGCAAACGCATCGTCCTGTCGGCCGACCGCGCCCCGACCGCCCTGAGCGACGTCGAGCCGCGCCTGCGCAGCCACCTGGCCGCCGGCCTGACCTGCCCGGTCGAGGCCGCCGACCGCAGCCTGAAGGTCGCCGTGGCCCAGTCGCGTCTGAGCGCCCTGGCCCGGCTGGGCGTCGTCTCGGGCGAGGCCCGCGCCGAGGTTCTGGAACATCTGGTGGACCGCACCCCCGGCTCGATGCGCGAGCTGGAGGGCGCCGTGAACACCCTGGCCGCCGTCGCCGGCGCCCGCCTGTCGGCCCTGACCGTCGACGAGGCCCAGAGCCTGCTGGGCGTCGCCCTGCGCGGCGGGCCCGAGCGCCGCATCACGGTCGATGAAATCCAGAAAACCGTCGCCGACCACTTCAACCTGAAGCAGGCCGATCTGCTGAGCGAGCGCCGCACCCGCGCCATCGCCCGTCCGCGCCAGATCGCCATGTACCTGTGCAAGCAGCACACGACCCGCTCCTATCCCGACATCGGCCGTCGCTTCGGCGGGCGCGATCACACGACCGTCCTGCACGGCGTGCGCAAGATCGAGGAGCTGATGCCGAAGGAAGAGCAGATCGCGCGCGACGTGGAGGCCCTGACGCGCAAGCTGCGCGGCTAAAAGGGAAGCGTCGCGCAAGCTGCGCGGCTAAAGCTCCACCGCTGGCCTGTGGATAGCGGGGGCAGACGTCGTCGGATGTCGGCCCCCCGTTGCCCCCGCCGCTCAATGCGCTAGTGTTCCAACCCATCCTTACGGCGACGCTGAAAGAGGCGTCGCGGCCCGGGCGAGACCACATGCAGCTGACCATCGAACGTTCCGCGCTCCTGAAAGCCCTCGGGCACGTTCAGAGCGTGGTCGAGCGCCGCAACACCATTCCGATCCTGTCGAACGTGCTGCTGAGCGCCGGGCGCGACCGCCTGTCCTTCGCCGCCACCGACCTCGACATGGAGATGGTCGACGAGGCCGAGGCCCAGGTGAACGTCGAGGGGCAGATCACGGCCCCCGCCCACACCCTGTATGAAATCGTCAAGAAGCTGCCGGACGGCGCCGAGGTCTCCCTGACCTATTCGGGCGACGATCCGCGTCTGGTCATCTCGGCCGGGCGTTCGCGCTTCAACCTGCCGGTGCTGCCGGCCGGCGACTTCCCGGTCATGTCGACGGAAACCTCGGGCGCGCGCTACAGCCTGCCCAAGGAAGATCTGGCGCGCCTGATCGACAAGACCCGCTTCGCCGTCTCGACCGAAGAGACGCGCTATTATCTGAACGGCCTCTACCTGCACACGGTGTCCGACGGCGGAATTCTGCTACTGCGCGCCGTGGCCACCGACGGTCACCGTCTGGCCCTGGCCGAGACCCCGGCGCCGGAAGGCGCGGCGGGCGGCCCCGGCGTCATCGTGCCGCGCAAGACGGTCGATCAGGTTCGTCGTCTGCTGGACGACGGAAGCGGCCCCGTCGAGATTCAGGTCTCGGCCCAGAAGATCCGCTTCGAGTTCGGCCACGCCAGCCTGACCTCCAAGGTCATCGACGGCGCCTTCCCCGACTATCTGCGCGTCATTCCCAAGGGCAACGATAAGCAGGCCGACATCGACAACGCCCTGTTCGCCAAGGCTGTCGACCGCGTGGCCACCATCTCGGCGGAAAAGAGCCGCTCGGTGAAGCTGGCCTTCGACAATGATCGGGTGAAGCTGACGGTCCGCAACATGGAGGCCGGTCAGGCCGAGGAAGAGGTCGAGATCGGCTATTCCGAAGAGCCGTTCGAGATCGGCTTCAACGCCCGCTACCTGCTGGACGTCGCCGGACAGATCACCGGCGAGACCGCCCACTTCAAGTTCGCCGACCCGGCCAGCCCGACCCTGGTGCTCGA
>DAIOID010000019.1:0-30154 GCA_036744355.1 Brevundimonas sp. | reverse complement strand
CTGACCACGCCGCTCTTCAAACCTATCAGCCGGGCGACTTTTTCAACGGTATCGGCGCATTCCTGCCTTTGCAGAAGTCTCTTTGGCGCGTGAGCATCGACAAGGAGCGGGCGGACGCCATGGTTCATCCCTGGGCACCTGGAACAGCTGCGGGTTGACGTGACGGTCGGCCCTTTTTGCCAGAGTCTCGCGGTGAATGGCGGTCGCGAAGTGAGGTTCTCTACCAGTTGACGGCAGTTCATCTGCCTTGAGGCCGCCGTCCTGCTCGGGCAGAAGCGGGCGGTGTTTCCCTCCTTGAAAACCCTTCTGGCGTCCGGCCTGACGGTTCCCCGCGCCGAAGCTGTCCGGTACAGCCTGGGCGCCGCGCTCGGGATCGCCGTCTGCGGCGTGATGGCGCGCATTTTGGTCGAGGGGCAGATCTCGTTTTCACCGCTTTTGGCGGCGCCGATCGGGGCTTCGGCCGTCCTGGTCTTCGCCCTGCCAGCCAGCCCCCTGGCGCAGCCGCGCGCGGTCATCGGCGGCAATATGCTGTCGGCCTTCTTGGGCGTGGCCTGCGGCCTTCTCATTCCGGATCCCTTGCTGGCGGCGGCTGTGGCGGTCGGCTTGGCCATCTTCGCCATGAGCCTGCTCGGTTGCCTGCATCCGCCCGGCGGGGCCATGGCCCTGGGCGCGGCGCTCGCTGCATCCTCGCCGGCGCCGCTCGGGTTCGACTACCCTTTCGTTCCAGTCGGCCTCTGCTCGGTCCTCCTGATCGTCGCAGCGAGCCTCTATGGCCGCGCGGCAGGCCATGCCTATCCTCATCGCATCGCTCCGGCCTTGAGCCCCCATGGCACTAGCGACAGCCCTCCGGTCGAGCGGTTCGGCTTCACCCGGACCGATCTCGACCAGGCCATGGCGCAGTACGGCCAGCTTCTGGACGTGCGCCATGAGGATCTCGACGCCCTGTTCCGTAAGGTTGAACTCCAGACGCATCGGCGTCTTCACGCCGCCATCCCCTGCGTCGATATCATGTCGCGCGACGTGGTCTCCCTGTTCGCGGGGGAGGGCGCCGAGACCGCCCTGGCCAGGCTGCAGGCCCATGACCTCAGGACCGCGCCGGTCGTCGACGTGCGCGGCCGCGTGCTCGGCCTGGTCCGGCGCGCGGAGCTTCTGGCCGGCGGGGTCCGGCCAGTCGGTCAATTGGTGGACCCGGAGGCCTATGTCGTGGGGCTGCACACGCCGATTGAAGCGGTCCTTCCGGTCCTGTCGAGCGGGGCCGTGCATGAGGCCCTGGTGGTCGACGAGGATCGGGTCCTCGCAGGCATCATCACCCAGACCGACCTGCTGGCCGTCCTCTACCGGGCCCATGTGGTGGAAGCCGTCGTTTCGGCCAAGGCCGCTTGAGGTGATAGCCTGGCGGTCAGGGCGAGAGCAATGTCGCGCCGGGCGGTCCTGTCGTCGTTCTCCACAGGATGAGAACAAAATAGGAACAAATCAGTTGTGGGCATGAGAGCGCCGTCCTAGAGCGGACACGGGTCGGTCGGCTGAACGGGAGCTGCACCATGCAAACGAATGAAGGACGGTCGGCGCCGTCGATGTCTGAACCGACAGGCGAGGACCGTATGCTCGGGAGCCTGATGGCGCTCTGGCAATACGGAGAGGCAGCGCGCGCCGATCCGGTGCTGCTGAACATGCAGTCCAGGATCGCGGCCGAACTGGCGCGGATTTCGCCCGATGCGGCGGCCAAGGGCAGGGCCCTGTTCGAACGGCTGACCGCCGCGACCGGGGCCGCCGGACCGCACTAGGCCATGGGGTTTCGCAAACATGAGAACCGGCCGCTGTCCTATCATCTGGCCACGCCGGTGTCGGTGTCGGAGATGCGGCAACGGGGCTGGGTGGTCATGGCTCGTTGTCAGGCCTGTCAGCTGGATCTGCGCATCGATCTGGATCTGGTGGTCCGCCTCAACGGGCCGGACCTGGTCCTGTTTGGCAAGTCGTGCCGGTGCCGCCGCATGGGTTGCAGCGGGCGGATGATCTTCATGGGGACGCCGCCCGGTCAGCAGATCGGTCTGTTCTGGACGCTGCTGGAGCAGGCTCCCCACACACTTGAGGCAGGAGCCCTGGCATGAGGACGCGGCGTCGCGCCCGACCGAACGTCCTGGATCTGGCGCGCCTGAAGGAGGCCCGGGACATCCTCGAGGGGCTAATGATCCAGCTGCGGCCCGCCACGCCGGAGCACGACTCGGTCGTGAACGCCTTTGACGCCGTACGCACAGCGGCCATCGACTGGACGGGCAATCCCGAGATCTGGAGCGGGACGGACTCGGCGGGCCGTCGGGTCTTGCCGGACCCTTTCGTCAAGCGGCCCGAGCATTCGAAATGGCCGCGCTAGTCGGCGACTCCACAAGCGGCGGTCTGCGTGAGAGGCTCAACCGATGTGCAATCTCTACTCGGAGACGAAGGGACAGGCGGCGATTCGTGCCGCGGCAAGGGCCATGCGCGATCTGACCGGCAACCTGGCGCCCATGCCGGGGATATTCCCGGACTATCCGGCGCCCATCATCTGCACCGGCGACGACGGGGTGCGCGAACTGATAATGGCGCGCTGGGGCATGCCGTCGCCGGCGCAGGTCGTCTTCGAAGCGACGAGCGCGCGCGCGAACAAGCTTCGCGCCCGGGGCGGCAGCGTGGATTTCGCCCAACTGTTGAGGATGGAGCCGGACAAGGGCGTGACCAACGTCCGCAACTTCGCCAGCTCGCACTGGGCGCCGCATCTGGCGCCGGCCAGCCGCTGTCTGGTGCCCTTCACCAGTTTCAGCGAGTTCAATCGCGACGCGGGCGGCGACATTTGGTTCGCCCGAAGCGAGGATCGGCCCTTGTCCTTCTTTGCCGGGATATGGCGGCGGGACTGGACCGGAGTGCGCAAGATCAGGACGGGCTTGGAGACGATCGACGCGTTCGCCTTCCTGACCTGTAGGCCGAACGCCGAGGTCGAGGCCGTCCATCCCAAGGCCATGCCGGTGATCCTGACCGAAGCCTGGGAGCTTGAGCAGTGGATGCTGTCGCCATGGGAGGAAGCGAAGACCTTGCAGCGTCCGCTGCCCGACGGCGCGCTTCAGATCGTGGCCAGGGGAGTGAAGCTGGATGACGCCTGAGGATGAGCGGCTCTGGGCGGATCGGCTTGAGGGCCGAGCGCGACGACTGTACGAGCGGTCGCGTTTGGCCTCCTGGATCGGAGCGTCGCTGCTGTTGCGGTTTCGGGCGCTCTGGGCGGAGGAGGCGGCCGTCAGGCTGCGGCGGAAGGTGGGCAGGGGGTAGGCGGCACCAGCGACGTGGAATTACTTCCGCAGAGAAACTTGAGCGCGCCAGCCTAGTTGGCAACCGTACTGTTGCAGAATGGATGTTGCATCATCGCGTTTGCCACCGTGCCAGACCCCCCGTCTCGGTGGGCCTCCCGGTGCCCCGCCTGCATTCCATTTCGATGCATAATACCTCCACAAGTAGGGCACCGCGAGGCAGTTGGGAGGGCGTCTCTCACGAAGGCGGCCCCCTTCACGTCGCGAGAGAACTTCCCAGGTGGAGGGGGGATCGGCAGTGCAGGCGCCGCGACCATGAATTGGAACTCTTCGTCGCTTGCGAGTGCGGCCGCAATCTCCTGACGCGTCTTGCCCCCTAGGAGATCGTCAATGATCCGTCGATAGAGGGATATCAATCGCGGCCGACTACGTGACCCGCTACCGAGCTTCCGCACTGCTTCTGTGATCCCACGGTTCGCCAAGAGGAAATCTTCAAATTCCTTGCGGACACTGATGAAATTACGAAACTCCTGCGTATCCCACTCCTTGAACAGAGCCACGAAGCTGAGAAGAGCTCCTGCTTGGAACGCGCCGCTTGGACTGTAAAAATACAGAGCTGGATGAAGGCCGAGCGATGATGGATTGGTAGAGCAAAGCCGCCATAACGCGCGACGTGTCTCAGACAGGTAATTAATTGTCGCATTGCCATCAGTGTCGGTGTTCAGGCCCTCGTCACCCTTAATTCGCTTGTTGCTGGAGTCCGCGACCGCAACCTTGTTGGTCAGGTTTACGAGGTCGAATAGGAAAGGAAGTACGTGTGGCCCGTATCCTGGGCCGGCCATCGGCACATCAAGTGTCTTGATCGGTAGTTGTAAGGTTGGTTCGAAGAGAAGTTGAAATATTTCTTTCCCAAGAACTTCGATCTTGGCGTGCTGCTCGACAGAGAATTTTTTCCAATAGCGGTGACCTGTACCTCCCCGGAGGATGGCGCGTGCCGCAAGGGCAGTCGCCGAGTCCCGAGCGTTCAAGATGCGTTGCTCGGTCGCATCAATCTTAGTGCCGCCCTGGTTGATCCTGAAGAACGCCTTCTCGGCCTTCTCATGATCCGCGTTCACGATCCACTGCACAGGGATATTGTGCCAGCCCAGTCGAGCGGCACGAGCAGCCACTTCCGGTTTGGCGGAGTTGGGAAATTCCAACGCAGTCTTATGCTCGCCGTATGATCCGATGGAGTCATTTACCAGGGTTCGGACGCGGTCGGCTGCGCGTGCCTGTTCATCGGGGATGCTCCCCTGGAAGAACTTTCTAGAGCGGTCACCGTCGCCGTAGTCGTCGTGGACCCACGCTATGAGCGCGCTCAGGCGGTGAGCACCGTCGATGACGAACACGTACTTGCCGGAGCGCCAAAGAATTATTGCCGGAATTAGATCGCGACGCGTAAAGGTTCCTATCAGGTCGGCAACTTGCTCCGGACTCCAATTGGAAGTCTCTCGCTGGAAATCGGGCTTTCGGAGTGTGGGGTACAGTAGGCCTTTCGGCTCGAGGCCTGTGATCGGCATCGCTTGAATATCTTCCGCTGCCTCCTCGGGCGCTGCCAAATCTTCACGCTGAATCAGCGCGTCAAGATTTACAATATTGGTTGTCGTCGCCATCTTGCCCCCAAGCTTCTTCCGAGAATGCCCCGCGATCAGCGGTTGGTCTAGGGCTGGGAGTTTTATACGTCTCCGGCGAAGAAATATTTCTTCAATTTAGAACGCTAGGAGACCTGCCCGGCCTTTTCTCTAGACATGAACGTGAGTCAGTAGCGACTCTTCAGTGAGCGGCCTCGGGGGCTTGGGGTTCGTTGGACGCGTTGCTCCTAAGGACCATCAGCCGCGCTTCGCAGGCTTCGCGGACGATGTCGCGGAGGAGGGCGATGCGCTGGGTGAGGTAGGCCAATTCTTCGTCCGTGATCTTGTAGTGCTTCGAGTAGCGGGCCTTCACATAGGCGGCGCGAAGCAGTTCGAAGCAGCGTTTTTCGAACTTGGTTTCATGTGGCCAGACCTCGGTGAGGCGGGGGACGAGCGGCTCGGTGAGCTTCCGCAGATGGACGAGGTTGTGGGCCTTGGGCGAGTGCAGGGTGAGGGCCAACATCAGAGCGATGTAGAGGTGTTCGGTCGCCTGATGCAGAGAGAAGGCTGCCAACTTGTTGTGGTCGTTTTCGATGTAGAATTTGGCACCAAGCGCAAAGCCGTCGGAAGATTCAAGCCACTCGCTATAGTACTCTTGCGCCTCTTCCAGAGCGCTGGCTGGCGTGAGCGGTTGTGGTTTGCTGAAGCTGACGCCGGGCTCGCTAAAGAGCACGACGCCATCGCGGATGATGTCGGTGAAGAAGTAGCGGCCCAGTTCCAGCTTCTGGTTCACGTCGTCCAGGCTATGCACGATGAAAGTCACAGGGGTGCGCAGTTGGCTTCCCGTGGCGATCTCGCCCAGGAGGCGTTCGTTGGCGGCTTCCCAGAATTCCAGGTCGGTCAGGTCTTCATGGTCCACTACGACCAAGAGGTCGAAGTCCGAGAAGTAGCGACCGACGGGATCGTGCACCCAGTCGCCGCGCGCATAGCTGCCGAACAGGATGATCTTCAGGATCTTGCCGTCGCGCAGGCGCGGCGCCTTGCGGGTCGCCACCGTGCTGGCGAAGGTCTCACGCAGGATGGACACCGCATGGTCCAGTTCGCGCCGCTTGCCGGCCGGCAGTTCCCTGAGAGGCTTCTTCATGCGGACGAGTCTCGACGATTGGGCGGACGACGGCAAGATGCTGTTAAGCTGCTCTGTTGCCACAGCCAAACCAGAGAGTGCTGGCGAGGCGGTGGATCCCTTTGAGGGAATCGCGTCCCGCTTCAGACTGAGCCGGCGGAATCATCCCGCGAGAAGGTTGAAACCATGAGCCAGGCGAGCAGGCTGACGGGCTTCGAAGTCTTTGTCGGCAAGGGGCGTCACGCGCGCCGCGTGCGCGCCGCGCGCAACGGGCTGCTGTTCAGCCTGTTCATGGCCTGGATGCGCCGCGGGGCCTAAGTCTCGCTTACGGGCGGCACGGTTGGGCACCTGCTGGGATTCTTTGGCCGCCGGCGCTATCCTTTCGGCAGCGGGTTGTCGTGAATAGAGGGCGGCTTTGGTCCGGGGGATGTACGCCCGTCGTGCATCGGACGCGGCCGTCGTCGAATAAGCGCGCCTCTTCATCGGAGGATTCCGCGCCCGCACCCCATTTCGATCCTGCCGGTTTCGGGAGACGTCCGCCCATTGGGCGAATCTGTTCGCCGAGGTAGGGCCGCCCCCGAAAGCTGAGGGGACGATGACGAAATCAGACAAAGCCGCCCGTGAGGCGGAGACGCCGAGACGCGTTTGGAAGCTTCTCCTACCGCCCGGTCCCCAGTGGCGGTATTTGGCGGCGCTTCTCTTTTCAAGTTCGGGCATCCTGCTGCTCAAGCTGGCTAGAAAACCGATCCCACTGTCGTTCGCGGAGCGCTGCCGGACATTGGCGATCGGCGGGACTGTATCGGTCACGCTGACAATCTGGCTCTACGGGCCGACGAGCGGGCTGTTCAATCAAGTCGCCAGGGACGGATTCGCCAAGGGGATGTACGTGACCGACAAGGATGCGGCCTGCATGGGTAAGGTGCTGTGGTGGGGAGAGCGTGCGATCGTCATTCGCTGTTCGGTAGGGAGCGAAGAAATCCGTGTGATGCCCCCAAAGGACGACCTCAAGTTCAGCACTGAGCGCGAGCTTGCGCTTGCCTCGAAGCATGTAGCCCAGTAGCTCGGGATCACGGGCGCCGGAGCGATAGGCGCAGGTCCAATGACCGGGGGGCGCTGGCGAGAGCCGGCGGCCGGTGGGGCCGTTTCTGAAACCTCCGGGCCTTCTCGCAAGGTTCCAACGCCCGTCCCCTTCCTTTTTGAGGAGGAGGGCGGACGGTCTTGCGCCCTGGAATCAAATCAGCCACGATTCCGGCGTCGACCTCGGTCGATAGGGGCGTGGAATCCCCTGCGATGTTTTTCAATGACGATAGCTGCAGCGCGCCTTTCGGCGTGCGCGAGCTGTTGCGAATCGGCGCCTCCCTTGGGCTGCGCTGGACGCCCCCGCTTGGGCCGCAGGATTTCCATGTGCGCTGTTCGCCGCCCCTGACGCCGTTTGGAGGAACGGGCATGGCCAAGGCGGGAGGAGCGGGCGGGGAGCGTCACGTCGCCCTTTTGGACGGGACGGCGAGGGCCGAGGTCTCGAAGGGCGAGACCCTGTCGGATTGGCACGCCCGCTACGACCGCTGGCTGTCGGCCCAGATACGTCGCCGGTTCTCTAGCCAGAGCGGCGAGGACATCACCCAGGAAACCTGGCTGCGGATGGCGACGCTCGACAGCTTCGACGCCATTCGTCATCCCAAGGCCTTCCTGCTGCGGGTGGCGAGCAATCTGGCTCTGGGGCAGGTGAGGCGCAGCGCCGTGGCGGAGCGTTTTGCGGCTGTGACGCCGACGGTGTCGCATGAGGACGCCGATCAGCTGGAGACGGTCTTCTTCCGGCAGATGGTCCTCGACTTGCCACAACCTCTCCGAGATGTCTTTCTGCTCTCCCGTGTGGGCGGACTGACCAACAGTCAGATCGCCGACCAGCTTGGTATCAGTCCAAAAACGGTTGAATGGCGTATGACGCGGGCCTTGGCGCGCTGCGCCGCCCAGGTTCGACGCTAAGGATGGGGCATCGCATGGCTGGCCCGAAGGCCCGTATGAGCGCCGCCGATATCGAAGCGGCAGAGTGGCACGGACGCCTGGGCGCCCGGAATGTCGACACCCGCACGATCGAAGATTTCTTCGCCTGGCGTCAGTCGCCCGCGAACGCTGCCGCCTATGCGCGGGTCGAAACCGTCTGGTCCGGAACCGGCAAGCTAGCGGCAGATCCCCAGGTGACGGAGGCGCTTGAGGCCGCCTTCTCGCGGCGCACGCAGCGGCGTCGGCCGCCACGGCTGCTTCTGGGCCTGGCCGCCGTCGGCGCGGCGGCGGCGCTCGCGGGGGGCTTCAGTTTATGGCTGCAGTCCAGAACGGTCTTTTCGACAGGCGTGGGCGAAGAACGGCTGGTCCGGCTCGCCGACGGCTCATCCGTCCGTCTCGACACGGCCTCACGGGTGAGGGTCAGGTTCGACGAGGGCCGCCGGCATATCGAACTACAGGAAGGCCAGGCCTTCTTTACGGTGGCGCATGACGCGAGCCGTCCCTTCGAGGTGGCGGCCGGCGACGCCCGGGTGACGGCGCTGGGCACGGTCTTCGATGTCCGTCGCGACGGGGCGGGCGTGAAGGTGGTGCTCGTCTCAGGGGCCGTGGAAGTGGCTGACAGCGCGGGGGCGGTGAAACGCATGGCCGCCGGCCAGCAGGCCAAGGTGACGAAGGCGGGGGTGACGACCAGGGCGGCGGATGTGGACGTGGAAACGGGATGGGTCGACGGCCGCATCGTCTTCCGGGACGCCCCGCTGCGCGCGGCGGTGGCGGAGGTGAACCGCTACCTGCCGGAGAAGATCGTACTGGACGAGAAGGTGACCGGTCGGGCGTCGGTGAACGGGGTGTTCAGGACGGGAGACCGCGACGCCTTCGTCTCGACGGCGACCGAAGTGTTCGACCTCAAGGCCTCGGCCGGACCGGGCGGAACCATCGTCCTGGCGGGGCGGAACGAATGAGCTGAGGGCGAGCGCCAGGGTCTTTCGGGGGCTCAGCCATCTCTTCCCAAACGCCATGGAGCGTTGTGGGGAGTCCTGAAGATGAAACGTCTGAGTTTAGTGTCCGCCAGCGCGATTGCGGCCTGCCTGTTCGCCGCCAGCCCGCCCGCCTGCGCCCAGGAAACGCGCGCCTTCAACATTCCCGCCGGCTCGCTTCGCGACGCCCTGAACCTGTACGCGGCCCAATCCGACCAGCAGATCCTGTTTTCCAGCGACCTGGTGGCGGGACAGCGAACCGCCGGATTGAGCGGCGCCTATGCGCCCTCGGCCGCCCTTGATCGACTGCTGACCGGCACGGGCCTGGTCTGGAGGGAGACCCGGCCCGGGGTGATCTTTCTTGGCGCGGCTGACGCCGCGACCGACGAGGTCACCCGGCTCGAGGAGGTAATCGTCACCGGCAGCCTGTTGCGCGGCTCTGGACCCCTGTCGTCGCCGGTCGTGGTTCTGGATCGCGACGCGCTGGATCGGCGGGGTCGCGCGACCGTGGCGGACGTGCTCGCGGATCTGCCGCAGAACTACGCCGGGTCGGGCACGCCGGCGGCGGCCCTGGGGTTCGTGGACAGTTCGGGTGGCAACAGCGCCCTGGCGACGGGGATCAACCTGCGGGGGCTGGGTGTCGGTTCGACCCTCACCCTGGTGAATGGCCGTCGGCTGGCGGGGACAGGATCGCGCGGGGCCTTCGCCGACGCCTCGGCCCTGCCGTCGGCGGCGGTGGCGCGCGTCGATGTCCTGCTGGACGGGGCGTCCGCCCTCTACGGATCGGACGCCGTGGCGGGTGTGGTCAACATCATCATGCGGCGCGAGTTCGACGGCCAGGAGAGCCGGCTGCGGATCGGCGCGCTGCAGGACGGGGGCGAAGAGATGATCGTCTCTCATATGGCCGGGCGGTCATGGGACACCGGGGCGGCCTACCTGGCCTACGAGCACCAGTCGACCAAGGGGCTGAACATGCGCGACCGGCCCTATACGGCCGATGGAGACCTGCGTCCGTTTGGCGGGACGGACCGGCGCAGCCTCTTCTCTTCACCGGGGAATATCGTAGCGGTGTCAGGCGGCGCCTTCGCGTCGCAATGGGCGATCAGACCCGGCGCCTCGGGTTCGGCAGAGGGCCCGGCCGACTTCGCGGCCGGGGAAGCCAACGGGACGGCCCTGCTGTCGGGCGCGGACCTCATGCCGGATGTACGGCGCGACAGCCTCTATGCGCGGGTGCGGCAGTCGGTAGGCGACCGCTTTGAAGCCAGCGCAGACTTGCGCTTCAGCCATCGTGCGTACGGCATGGACAATGCGCCGACGAGCACGGTGTTTCCCGTATCCGCCGCCAATCCGTATTTCGTCTCTCCCAACGGCGCGCCTGTCCACCTGATCGCCTATTCCTTCTACGGCGATCTTGGACCGACACGGATGAAGGGGACCTCGCGGAGCCTGGGGGTCACGGCCGGCGGCGTCTACGACCTTGGGGCGGGCTGGTCTTTGGACGGCTATCTCGGCCTGGCGGAAGAGCGCGGCGAGAGCCTGATCTTCAAGGCCGTCAACAGCGCCTTCCTCGCCGAGGCGCTCGGGAATGTTCCGGACAACCCGAACACGGCCTACAGCCCTGGCCGAGACGGCTATTTCAATCCGTTTGGTGAGGGGAAGGCCAACGAGAGGGCGGTCCTCGACTTCATCAGCCAGGGCTATTCGCATAGCCTGGAAAGAAGCCGCTCCGGCTCGGCGAACCTGATCGCGCGCGGGCCGCTTATGACGCTGCCGGGCGGCGACCTGGATCTCGCCGTTGGGGTCCAGGCCCGGCGGGAAAGCCTCGCCTCCCGGGCCCGCAACCTGCTTTCCGCGACGGCGCCGCAGGAAATCGTTGAGCCCGAATATGAGCGGTCTGTGCTGGCGGCGTTCGCCGAAGTCCGCATTCCTCTGGTGGGCGCCGCCAATCGCCGGCCCGGCGTCGAGCGCCTCGAGCTCACGGCGGCGGCGCGGGTCGAGGACTATGACGACTTCGGCTCCACGACCAATCCGAAGATCGGGGCGGTCTGGTCCCCGGCGCGCGGCTGGAACCTGCGGGCCTCCTACGGAACATCCTTCCGGGCGCCGGCCCTGACCCAGATGTTCGACGCTTCGGCGGCGACGATGACGACCGTGCCGCGCGGCGACGGCCTGCGGATTCTGAGCGTCTATCTCTACGGAGGAAATCCCGACCTCGGGCCGGAGACTGCGACGACCTGGACGGCGGGCTTCGACTACGCGGGAGATAGCGGCGCGCGACTGAGCCTGGGCTATTTCGACACGCGGTTTTCGGACCGGATCAACCAACCCGTCAGCGAGAACCTCCAGGCTGTTTTGACGGACCCGTCGCTTGCACCCTTCGTGCGGCGGGTCGATCCGGCGAACGATGCCGCCGACCTCGCCCTGGTGCGGTCCTATGTCGATGCGCCCGGCTTTCCGGCAGCGGGTCTCTATCCTCCGGAAGCCTACGGGGCCATCCTGGATGGACGATGGGTCAATGCCGCCGCTGTCGAGGTCCGGGGAATCGATTTCGCCGGCTCCTATCCCCTGATCATCGGCGCTCAGCAGTTTTCCCTCGATGTCTCCGGGTCCTGGTTGCTCGCCTATGATCAGCAGACCACGCCGGCGGCGCCTTTGCGTTCGGTGCGCGGCTTGATCGGCTATCCTGCGGATTTCCGGTCACGTGCGGGCGTTTCCTGGACAGGAGGCCCATTCACGGCGGGCTTCTCATGGAGCCATGTCGCCGCCTATGAGGATCGAGCTGGCGCCAGGATCGATGCCTGGAACACAGCTGACCTTCAACTGGGTTGGGAAGCTGGAGACGGCCTCCGCGCCCTGTTCAACGTCCAGAACCTCTTCGACGCCGATCCGCCCTTCTACGACTCCCCTGCGGGGGTCGGCTTCGATCCTGGCGGCGCGGACGCCCTTGGTCGGGTCATCTCCCTTCAGCTGATCAAGCGCTGGTAGGCCGACATGGCAAAGCGCAACACCCTCGCCGTGGCGGGGATCGGCTTCGCATGCCTGCTTTGGGCGAGCGAGGGCAGGGCGGAGAAGCGGCCCGCCGTCGTCGACGACATCCTGTCGATGTCGAGCTTCGGGGCTTCCTCCCTGTCGCCGGATGGGCGCTATGCCGTCTGGGAGCGGCAGGGGCCCTATGACCAGGGACCGCGCTTCGACCGCGACTGGCGTTCCGCCTGGAGTTCAGGGATGCTGGCGGTGGCGGACCTCGAAGCAGGAAGCCCGCCGAGGCCTATGGCGGGCGGGGCGAAGGGGCTGCTGCTGGGGCCTTGGTCGCCGGACGGACGTCGTCTCATCGTCTATCGGCTGGTCGGTGAAACGGCTGAGGCCGGGGTCGCCGACGCCAGGACGCTTCAGGTGCGATGGACCGGAATGACGCCGGACATGCCGCTGAACGGCGCGGGCGCCGGCTGGCTCGACGCCGACCGGTTCGTGTTGAGCGTCAGGCCCGAGGGCGGCACCCCGTGGCAGCTTCGCTTCCAGACGCCGGGGGCCGAGCTCCAGGCCGAACGTTGGCGGCGCAGCCGCGAGGGACGGACGCCTTCGCGACTGGTTCTGGACAGTCGGGACGCCGCCGTATCGGCTGACGATCCGGTCGACGCCCAGGTCCTGATGACGGTGCGCGCCGAGGACGGCGCGACAACCAGCACGCTCAAGGCGCCGATACGAGACCTTCAAACTTCTCCGAACGGCCGCTGGACGGCCGTCCTGACCCAGGGCGAGGCGACGCCGTTGCGGCCGGAGGAAAGGACCGTCCAGAGCGCGGTGTTGCGGCGCGGACGGCTCGTCCTTGTGGAAAGCGCCACTGGCCGCACCATGGCCGTGGACACCGCGCTGGACGTCGCGCCCAACCTGTTGCGTTGGTCAGCGGACTCCCGCGAGGTCGTCGTCTGGGCGCGACGCGACGGTCAGACCTGGCGGGAGGGCGGGTTGATCCGCGTGTCGACGGATGGTGTGACGCGGAGCGTCGAGACTGCGGGTCTGGAGCCCCGGGAGAAGGGGCGCACGATCGACGACCTGAGACCAGCCCGGGTTGATTGGGTTGGCGATCGCCTGTTGTTCTACGCCCGTCCACGAGACGGCGAACGCTTCGACTGGTGGCGGTTCGATCCGGATGGGCCGGTCGCCGTGACACGGCGGCTTGCCTCAGTCCCGGATAGACTGACTTCTGTGGGGCCTGACTTCGTCATCCTTGTCGCGGACGGCGGCCTTTGGCGGCTGTCGGCGACAGGCGAGATCGCGCGCGTCGTGGATGAGGGGCGCGGCCTGACATCCGCTGAACCCGTCAATTTGCTGGATACGGTGCGCAGCCGGGCGAACAGCGCCGCCCGACGGACCTGGTCGCCCCTTTTTGAGAAGGGACGATTGGCGGCCGTGACGAATGACGGCGGCCTGCTGTGGCGCTCACAGGAGCGTTGCGGCGGCGAGAGCAGGGTGCGGGCTGCGGTCGGCGAACGGGCCCTCCTGACCTGTGACATGGAAGGGGTCTCGACCCTTACGGTCGAAGGGCCAAGCGGCAGGCGCATGCTCGAGGCGCTGAACCCGGGTTTCGCCGACCTGGAGCTGGCGAAGCCCACGGCGATTACTCATCTGGATAGGCTTGGGCGCCCAACGGTCAGCTACCTGTACCGGCCGCCGGGCGTCCCGGCGGAGGCGATCCGCGGGGTCATCGTCAACTTCTACCCCGGGAGCGTTGATAGCGGCCGTTGGCGCGACGCACTGAGCCTGCGGTCGGGCATGCGGTCGCCGATCCTGGCCATGGGCGGCTACGCCGTCCTGTCGGCCAGCACGACGGCGGAAGACGAGAGCAAACGCGCCGAGATGCTGGACGACTTTGCGTCAGGGCTGAACCTGGCGATCGACGCCGCCATGGCAGCCGCGCCTGACCTGCCCTGGTCGCGGCTGGCCCTCTACGGCCATAGTTTCGGGGGCTACGGCGCCCTGGGTGTCGCGGCGCGCACAGATCGGTTCAGGAGCTATGTCGCCTCGTCAGCGCCGACCCTGACGTTCAGCGAGTGGGGAGAGCCCATGCCGGTCAGTCGGCTCTGGCCGAACGAAGGACCGACATGGAACCAGACCATTGGCGCGACCGAACGCGGACAGGCGGCGATGGGCGCTCCGCCATGGGCGGCGCCCGACGCCTACGCCAGAGCCAGCCCGATGCTGGGAGCGCCCTGCATTGCGGCGCCTGTCCTGCTGATCACGGCGGATGGGGACTATGTGCCGGCCACGCAGGCTGAAGTCATGTTCTCCGCCCTGCATCGCCTGGGCAAGCGCGTGCGCCTGGTCACCTACTGGGGCGAGGGACACGGCAAGGCGAGCCCCGCCAATTTCCGCGATCTCCACGGTCAGATCTTCCGGTGGCTGGACGAAACGATTGGAGCCAGCGGGGCTTCAGGCCTGAAGCCTTTGGTCCCAAGCCCGCACCCAACCCTCGAAGAGGGCCGCGACAAGGATGTCCGGGTAGCCCCCATGACGGATCAGGGCGTCACGTGTCAGGATCGCCTCGGTCGCGGCGCGGTCAATAACGCCGAGCGCGGCCAGCCGTCCGTCGAGCAGCCAGGGCCGTAGGTCCTCGAGGCCGTCCGCGATCATCCGGCCAAAGAAGGTGGTGAGCTCCCCCTTTGAACGTCGATTGAGAATCTCTGGCGGGAGCCGCTCCTGGAAGGCGAGCCGTGCGAGGGCGCGGTCTCGCCGACCGAGCGTGAGCTGGGGCGTCGACAGGCCCAGGCAGGCTTCGATCACGGGCTGGGACAGCAGGGGATGGAAGACGTCGACGGCGGCGGTGAGCCGGCTGGGACCATGGAGGCCGTGGCCCTGGAGCAGGCTGAGGACCTGAACGGTCTTGGCCGGTCCCCAGGCAGCGGCGTCTCTTAGCCATGGGTGGGGAGCTGACGGTGCTCCGAGAGGGGCGAAAAGGCCTAGGCTTGGATGCGCTGCATCGGCCTGTGCGCGGCGTCGTGCATCCCTCAGAAGAGTCCAGACGGAGCGCTCGTTGAGGCGGGCCAGCTGGACAAGATCGGGTGAGGCGAGCGCGCGCCAACCTTTCAGTCTCCAAAGATCGAAGAAGACTTCCGGCGTCGCGGGCTGAACCAGCATGCCGTCGCCGCCCTTGCCCGTGAACACGGCCTGGGCGCCAACATCGGCGCAACGGACGGCCCATTCATGGTCGAAGGCCCCATCAAGCGCGGCAAGCGAGGGGCGAAGGCGCTGCGGCGCGGCTTCGAGTTCTTCACGGGTGAGAGGCGAAGCGTGACGAGCGAAGGTCGTTACCTCGATGTCGAGATGTTCGGAGAGCCTATCGACGAAGCGGCGTTCATCCGCCCCTGGACCGGGACCAAAGGCGTTGAGCCAGAGGCGGACCGGGCGGCGCGGATGCAGCGCGGCCGCCACCAGGCTGGAGTCGAGACCGCCTGACACCTCGGCGGCGACGACGTCCGCCGCTGAGGCCAGGCCGTCCACGGCTTCGTCCACGGCCTCTCGGAGATGGGCGGCCGCCTCGGACGGCGTGAGTGCGATCAGGTCGGGGCGGTGAATATGAGCCGCGGGGCTCCAGAGGGTCGTCGTCTCGTCTGTGACGAGATCCCGCATCTCGCCGGGAAGGAGGGCGACAGGGCCGTCCAGCAGGAGCTCGGCGCCGAGGGCAAGGGGGTTCCTGACCGCCGCGGATATCCGCTCGACCGAAATCCGCCAGTCAGCCGCGACGGTCCGTATGGGGGCGTCAGGGACGTCAGACGCGACGAAGGTCAGGCCGTGAGCGGTCCAGACCACGGCTTCTCGTGCGCCGGAGGGATCGCGCAGCGCTGCGGAGACCGCCCCGGCCGGGTTGAGAATGACGCCGACGAAACGGCCCCAGATCCGCGCCAGGAGTTTGAAGTCATAGGCGCGACGATCTTGGTCATCGACGGCGGGAAAGACGGGACGTCTGCGGTCGAAAATGTCACCGATCAGGGTCCATGGGCCGATCTGACGGATGGACGGCGGGCGGGGACCCCAGGTGATCAGCCAAGTCAGTGATGACAAGGCGTGAGATACATAGCCAAGACGCTCCGCCTCGTCCCGAACCGCGCGAGACAGACGCTCGCCGTTCGGATCGTCCGGACGCCGGCCGCAAAGAAGAAACTCGCCCATCAGGCGGCCATGATGGGCGTGAAGCCGCTGACACGGTCGAGGGAATCGCCGACGACGGCGTCTCCGACCTGGACCCAGCAGTGGGCGAAGAAGGGCCAGGTTCGCACGCCGAACACCCAGTCGGCGTCCAGGCCGCGCTGGCGGAGATGACGATGCAGCATCCAGGACCGTTGGAGGCAATCGCCTTCGAAGGGGGCCCAGGGACGTATGATTTCGAATGCGGTCGCCTCGCGCAAAACGGCGGCGAGATCGCGCCGGCCTGGCTTTTTGTTCTGGCGTCGAGCGGCCTGGAGCAAGGCGGGAAGCGAACGGCGCTTGAACGCGAAGGTGCCCGAAAGAGCGTTGAAGAAGGCTCGCGCCTGAACAACTCGCGACGATGGAGCCGCTAGGCGGAGAGCTTTTGTCGCCAGCGGGAGGGCGCGCCGAGTGGGCTCGCGCGTCGCTGAAGTCAGCCCGGCGACGGCGAGATCGTTCAGAATCGTCGGCTCCGCGGCAACGCCCCCGCCTTGGCGAACAGAATGCAGCAGGGCGGCGGCGCCGACCATGAGGATATAGGCGTCGGCCTTCACATCCAGGACCACGATGTCTTCATCCACCCACGCCAGATGCACGCCGGGCGCGAGATCGATCTCCGGTAATCGAGGCATGGCGGGTCTCCGGGCCGGCAACCGGGCGGCCGCCTTTGGCGGCCGCCCGGCGCGTCTCACATGGGGAATTTCGACCACAGGCCGGCCGTTTCGACGAAGTCGCCGCGGATCTCCAGCCGGGTGAGATCTTGTGCGCTGCCGACGCGCACCAGTTTCAGCACTTGGGTCTGCATGTCAGTCTCCTGGTTCAATTCGCCACCTATCGTGGCGGACCCAGAGAGCGCCCGGAGCGACGGTCGGTGAAGCTATATCTGGAGTATATCTTGCGTCGTCGGTCGCTCAGCGGCCGGGCTTGGGGCGCGCCTTGGCGAGGGCGTCTTGGCCCGTCCGGATCCAGGCGAGGGCTTCGGTCTGGGCCGCGCTCGCATCGGCCAATCGATCAAACATTGCTGTCACCGCGCTGACGATCGTGCGGACGTCGAGATCAGCAATGCGCTCGCCCTGAGTTCTGTAGAAGGATTGGAGACCGACCGTAAGGGAGGTGACGAGCTGGTTGTCGGCGGTGAGAACGGCGAGCTCAGGCGCTCCTATGGAAACCGCCATCGCCAGAGCATGGGGGTCGCTTCGAGTAGCGCGGGCGAAGCGATGGATATGGTCTGGATTATGACGGGCCTCGCCCGCCTCGAAGCGTTGGTAGGTGCGCAGCGGCATGTTCATGGCGTCGGCGACTTCGCTCGAGCTCATGCCGCGCAGGCGTCGAACGGCCCGGATCGCCGATGAGAGCAACGCGCCGTCATGCGTAGAGGCCGGCGGAACGCCTTTCGTTTCCGCATCCATTTTGCACCCCGTGATTGCAGCCGTTGAGGCCGGAACGACGTGTAGCGACGAAGACCGCGCCGCTTTCCGGCGCGTCCACCGCCAGCGTTCGGCGGGATGGCGACGTTCTTCGGCGCGAGAGAACGTTGGTGTCCCTCAACTCATTGGAGAACCCGGCCTCGCTGTTCAATAGTTTTTTGATCCGAGGGGAGGTGACATTGTGACCCGCAACCGCGATCCGTTCCATCAGGCGCTTGGCAGCCTGAGGTTGCGCGTGGAGCAGGGCCTCTATGGCGCGGGGCGGCCTGTCGTGATCGTCGAGGAGGCGCAACGCCTGCGATTGTCGACCACGCCGGTGCGCGAGGCCCTGGCCTGGCTGGCCGGCGCGGGCCTGGTCGAACGCGCCCCGCTCGGCGGCTACGTCACCCTTCAACTGGATACGGCGACGGTGCGTGACCGCCTGGCCTTCCGCCTTCATTGCCTCAGGCTCAGCCTTGAAGGCACAGGCGGCCTTCCGGCCGCGCTGACGCCGGATGAGGACGGCGCGCGGGCCATGCTCCATCGCGATCTCGACCGTCTGGTCCAGAGCAGCGGAAGCGACGCCCTCCTTGACGCCTTTCGGCGGGTCTCGTCGCGCCTAGCCCAGATCAGAGGAGCGGAGGAACAGGTCTTCGCCGACCTGGACGACGAAGCCGCCGGGATCTCCACTCTTCTGGCCCAGGCGGACATCCAGGCGCTCGAAGCCGCGCTGAGCCGTTACCATCATCGCCGGATGGAGGCCGCAGCCCTCCTTGTGCTGGAAGCCACGACCGGGGCTCCGCCGGACATCGCGGGCGATCCGTCGTGAAGGGGCGGCTGGTTGGCCTGGCCGTGGGAGCGGTCGCCGGGTTGACGGCGGGGACCCAGATGTTCGCCTGGACCTACGGCTGGTCGCCAGTCCTGGGGCCAGCCTGGCGCGTGACGTCAGATGTGGTTTTGTATCCGCCGTGGTCGATCCTGACCTGGCGAAGGACCTACGCGGACGAAGCCCGCGACGCCCTGAACCGAAGCGGCGTCGCCATCCTGATGGGCGCCTTGGGCGGGCTGGGCCTGGGCGTCCTGGCGGACGGTCAGGTCAGATCAGGCCGGCGGCGTGGCTGGGGCGGTCTGGCGGAGGCGCGGCGGGCGGGATTGTTGGGAAGGGCGGGCTGCGTCCTCGGCGTCCTGGACGGACGACTGCTGGCGACGACCGATTTGCGGCCGACCCTGGTGACGGGCGGGACGCGCAGCGGCAAGGGCAGGGGGCATGTCGTCCCGAGCCTGTTGAACTGGACCGCCAGCGTCCTCGTCCATGATCCCAAGGGCGAGCTCTGGGCCGTGACGTCCGGTTGGCGAGGGCGGTTTTCGCACGCCCTCTATCTGGCCCCCCGACATGCCGCCTCGGCGCGGTGGAACCCCCTGGCGGAAATCCGGCCCGGGCCGGGTGAACTGGCCCAGGTGCAGCGGCTGGTGGCCATCCTGTCGGACCCGGGCGGGACCCGCGACGAGGAAGCGATCTGGGACAAGGCGGCCTCCGAGATCCTTGAGGCGGTGATCCTGCACGTCCTCTACACGGCCGAGGATCAGGACAAGACGCTGCTGAAGGTCCGGGCGCTGTTGGCTGATCTCGACGAGGCGGCGGACGCCATGCTGAAGACCCTGCATCGGTCTGGGCCTGACGGCGAGCCTGAGGCCCACCCTTTCATCCAGACGGCGGTGAAGGGCTATGCGGCCATGCACGACCGTTTCCGCACCTCCGTCCAGGGCACGGCGCGCTCCTATCTGAAATGGCTGGCGGGCGAGGATGTGGAGCGGGTCCTGTCCGCGTCCGACTTCGCCATGGGCGACCTGATGTGCGCCGAGGCGCCCGTCTCCCTCTACGTCCAGGTCGCGCCCGCCGATGCGGCGGCGCTCCGGCCTCTGGTGCGACTGATCTTCTATGCGGCGGCCCAGGCCCTGACCGCCGAAGAGAAACGCGACGCGGCCGGACGAGACAAGCGCCACAAGTTGCTGATGGTCATGGACGAGTTCCCGCTGCTGGGGCGGCTGGCCTTCTTCGAGAAGGCCCTGCGGCTGATGAGCGGTTACGGGATCAAGGCCCTGTTCGTGGCCCAGTCGCTCAACGACATCGTCGAGACCTACGGGCCCCACAACACCATCCTCGACAACTGCCATGTCTATACGGCCTTCTCGGCGCTGGACCCGCTGACTCAGGACAAGGTGTCGAAGCTGACCGGCTCGGTCAGCGAGACCCGGACCAGTCGCAGCGGACCGTCGGGGTTGGGCGGCGGCCGCAGCAGCGTGTCGCGCTCTGAGGTTGAGAGACCTCTGCTGGAGCCCGGCGAAATCCGGTCCCTGCCGGATGAGCAGCAACTCGTCTTTGTCGCGGGCCAGAGGCCGCTCCGAACCCACAAGCTCTTGTATGACCGGCGCGAGCCGTTTCGCAGCCGCGCCGGCGCGACGCCGCCAGACCAGACGCTCGGGGTCGATGGACCCGGCCGGCCGCCACATCCCTGGCTCGGACGGCGCAGTCTCGGTCGGGACGCCATGGCCAGCCTGCCCCTGTTCAAGGAGGTCGCGGGGGCCATGGACGACAGGAAGGCCGCCTCGCGCGCCGCCGACATCTATGGGCGGGTGGCCCAGGAAATGGCGGCGCAACAGGCGGTCCTGGATCAACTGCAAGGAGGGAGCGATGGCTAGAAGTGAAAAGCTGGCTACGCGCGTGCAAGTCTACCTCAACGACCCCAAGGTGGTGTCGAGCCTCAACCGGGAGGCCCGGGTCGGGCGGATCGCCCTGAGCCAGGCCGCCGGCCAGGCCATTGTCCGCGGACTGCTCCGGCGCCCCGGCGCCGATCCTGACGACCGGCTGCTCAACCTGGAACGCTCGCTGCGCGACCATATGCGATCGACCGGCCGGGACATGCAGATCGTCCAGGAGCTGCTGATCGAGGTGGCCAAGGCCTTCTTCCTGCGCCTGCCCGACGCGGTTGCCGATGAGGATCCGACGGTCCAGGCCGCCGTGGAGCGTCGCATCGAGCGCCTCCTGGACGCGACCGCCGCCCGCATCGTCTCGGGGCGCCGGGAAGGGGAGCGGGCGGCGGTTCCACGCGAGCCTTCGTCGTTCGCACCCGCCAACTAGCGGCATGGCCCCGCATCCGATCATCGCCGAGCGCAAGCTGGAGGCCCTGCGACACGCTCTGGGCGAGACGGTCCTGGCCGCGCTGGAGGCACCGGACGTAGTGGAAATCCTGGCCAATCCCGATGGCCGACTGGTGCTGGACCGGATCGGCGAGGGACGTCGCGACACGGGGCGGCGCCTGTCGGTCGAGGCCCGTGAGCGAACGATCCGGTTGATCGCCGACTATGTCGGGGAAACGGTCACGCGAGAGGACCCGCGCCTGTCCGGCGTCCTGCCGGGGACCGGGGAGCGGTTCCAGGGCGTCATGCCGCCGGTCTCCGCCGCGCCCGCCTTCTCCATCCGCAAGCGCCCGGCCGTGATCTGGCGGCTGGGGGACTATGTGCGCGACGGGGTGATGAGCGAGAACCAGGCTGCAGCCTTGCGTATCGCGGCAATGGATCGACGCAACTTGCTGATATCTGGCGGAACCGGGTCTGGAAAGACGACCCTGGCCAATGCCGTCCTGGGCGAACCGGCCTTCGCTGACGATCGGGTCTTTCTTATCGAGGACACGCCTGAACTCCAGTGTTCGGCCTGGGACCAGGTGTCCGTTATGACCCGCCGGCAGCCGACGGTCATCGGCGTGGCGGACCTGGTGCGCGACGCTCTGCGCATGCGGCCGGACCGGATCGTCATCGGCGAGATGCGCGACGGGGCGGCCGCCCTCGAGACCCTGAAGAGCTGGAACACCGGACATCCCGGCGGGCTGTCCACGATCCACGCCAACTCCGCCCAAGAGGCCCTGCGTCGCCTGGAGGACCTGATAGGGGAGGTGACGAGCCAGGTCCCGCAGCGGATGATCGGCGAGGCTGTGGATTGCGTCGTCCACATGCAGAGGACGGCGTCAGGCCGTCGGGTCGAGGCCGTGATTTCCGTCGGCGGCTTTGACGGCGATTCCTATCAGACCCAGGTCCTGGCCTGACGGGCGAAGGCGCAAGCGGACATTATTTGCAGCGAAGCTGGAACCCGGATGAAGGCTTCAGGTTGATGGGCTGATCGCCGGATGAAAATCGGACGGTTGAGGTTAGGATCATCGCTCAGAATGGGTGAAGCCCAGCCCCCAATGAAAGCCCGACGCGCACCCCGAAAAGGGCAACGCCGGGCTTTCGCTGTTTCTGGGGCATGCCATCATTCACCTGTTCAGGCGACGATTGCTGTCATCAGCCAGTGCTTGAAGGCGGCTGCGTCAGCGGCGGTCTCGAAAGCGTAATTGTCGCCCTGGGCATAGAACCATCTGTCGCCGGGCCTCTTCTCCAGCCAGGCGATGATCTGGGCTCGTACCTCCGGCCCCCGGTCCGGCATGCTCATGGTGACGGTCTTGCCCTTGGCCTTGGCGTGTTCAATCGGCGTCAGTCGTTTCATCGTCGCGGTAGAGGGCGGTTCGCTGGCTGTGTCGATGCGCGGCTTCCGGTTCTCAACAGCTGCGTCCGGCCTGGGGACTAGATGACCTTCAGACCCAGTTCGGCCAGCAGGGCGCCGGCCTGGGCGCGGGAGATGGTCGCGCCCTTGAAACGTCGGGCGTCGTTTAGCCGGAGCCCGCCGAGATCGGCGCCGCGGAGGTCCGCGCCTTCGAACCGGGCGTCGACTTGGTGGCTGTCGCGCAGGCTGCAGTTGTCCAGCACGGCGTCGCGGAAATCACAGCCGGCCAGGTCGGCGTGACTGAAGTCGACCGTCTCCAGGGTCTGCTTTCTGAAGGAGAAGCCCGCGAGGCGGGCGGAAGCCAGGGTCGTTTCGACGAAACGCGTGCCGACGTGACGCGATCGCGAGAAGTCCGCGCCCGTCAGCTTGCACCCGGTGAAGACCGCCTCCGAGAGGCTGGCGCCGGTGAAGCGGGCGTTGTTGAGGTCGCTGGAACGCCAGGTCGAGGTGTCCAGCCGCGCGGCGGTGAAGTTGGCCATGGCGCCGCGGCACCCGGTAAAACGCGTGTCATCCAGCTGCGCGCCGGTGAAGTCCGTCCCCTTGAAGCTGCAGCGTTCGAACTTCAGGCCGTTCAGGTCGAGATTGGACAGGTCGGCCTCGTCCAGGATGCAGGTCTCCAGGACGAGATCGGCGCCGGCGGCCGACTTGAGCAGGGCGACGAGGTCGGATCGCGAAAGCGTCTGGCCGTCAATTTTGTGGTCCATGGGGCGCCTGATGGAGTCTGTGGAGCCTCGCGGCTACCACATAGATTGCGGCGGAATTCTGGCGAACTGCGAAGCCGTCTGCAGCCGGACCAGGTCCGGCCTCAGCCGAAAGGGGCCGGACAGGCGCGCCGGTCGGGGAGGGCTTTCGGCCGGAGGCCTGACGGCAGGCGGCTTTCCGGGGAGGTTTCTGCTCCGCAGACGATCCGGCGCCGAGAAGCCCGGCGAAGGCTTGCCGCGATGCGGCTGAAACTCGTGAGAGACTTGTTCAGCAAGTCGTTTTAACTCACAGAAATTGCTTATTATTTTCTATTGACAGCCTGTGGATGGTTTTGCTTGCAATGAGTCGCAACGCGCTGAATGGCGCTGAACTCAGGGAGGCGATCATGAAGCGGAGCGTAGGACGACGCCTGTTCGGCGCAGCATTGGCGAGCGGACTTCTGGCGGCCGGAACGGCTCTGGCGGGCGGGTCGGGCATGCCCTGGGAGGGACCGATCCAGCAGGTGGTCCAGTCGATCACGGGACCCGTGGTCCAGGCCGCGGCCGTGATCGCCGTGGTCCTGTTCGGCGCCGGGGTCGCCATGAGCGAAAGCGGTTCCTCCATGCGAAGGGCTCTGGGCATCCTGTTCGGCCTGACCATCGCCTTCGCGGCCTCGACCTTCTTTCTCGACTTCTTCGGCTTCGCCGGCGGCGTGGAGATCGTCTGATGGCGCGCTTCGCCGATGATCTGCAGCCCGAGGGCTGGAATCTTCCCGTCGCCCAGGCCCTGGTCGAGCCGGTGCTGATGGCCGGCATGCCCCGCGACTACGCCGTGCTTATGGGCACGACGGCCATGGTACTGGGCCTGGCTCTGCGTATCTGGTGGCTCGGCCTGCTGTGGTGGGCCGTGGCTCATGCCGTGGGCCTATGGGCTGCGCGCGCCGACCGGCGCTTCTTCGACGTCCTGCGGCGCCATCTGGCCCTGCCAGGGCATCTGGACGCGTGAGGCTGTCATGCGCTTCCTCGACGAACATCGCCGTCGCCCCGCCAGTCTGGCGGATCATCTGCCCTGGGCCGCCCTGGTCTCGCCGGGCGTGGTTCTGAACAAGGACGGCTCCTTTACGACCGCCTTCAGCTTCAGGGGGCCGGACCTGGAGTCCTCGACGGAAGAGGAGCTGATGGCGGTCCGGGCGCGACTGAACAACGCCCTGAAGCGCCTCGGCACCGGATGGTGTCTGCATGTGGAGGCCTGTCGGCGTCCGGCGGCCGCCTATCCCGAGAGCGAGTTCGAGGCGGAAGCGGCCTGGCTGGTCGACGCCGAACGCCGCGACCGCTTCGAGGACGCCGAGCCGGCCTTCGAGACCGATTTCCGCCTGGCCCTGACCTGGCTGCCGCCGGCCGACGAGACGCGGCGGCTGGAGCGGTGGCTGTTCGACGGCCTGGCCCGGGCCGGACAGGACTGGCGCCAGACCCTGGCGACCTTCCGCCGTGAGGCAGACGTCACCTTCGACCTGTTGGCGGACGCCCTGCCGGAGATCGCGCCGCTGGAGGATGCGGCCCTGCTGACCTGGCTACACGCCTGTGTCTCGCCCAATCCCCATCCGGTACGGCCGCCGGAGACGCCCGTCTTTCTCGACGTCTGGCTGGCCGACGCCGGCCTGACGGGCGGTACCGCGCCGCGCCTTGGCGACCAATGGCTCAGGACGGTGTCCGTGCGGGGCCTGCCCTCGGCGACCCGGCCCGGCCTGCTCGACGGCCTCGGCTCTTTGCCTTTCGCCTATCGCTGGACCGCCCGCTGGATCGGTCTCGACAAGCCCGAGGCCGAGCGGGAGATCGTCAAGCTGCGCAAGCGCTGGTTCTCCAAACGAAAGGGCGTCGGGGCCCTGCTGAGGGAGGCGATCACCCGGGAGGAGCAGCCCCTGATCGACACCGACGCGGCCTCCAAGACGGAGGAATGCGACGGAGCCCTGGAGATGCTCGGGGCCGAGGCCTGCGCCTTCGGCTATCTGACCCTGACCGTCACTGTGCTGGATCCGACGGAGGCGGGGGCGGCCGCCAAGGCCAGGGCCATCGAGGCGGCGCTCAACGCCCAGGGGCTGACCGCGCGGATCGAGGATCTCAATGCGGTGGAGGCCTGGCTCGGATCCTTGCCGGGCGAACCCTATGCCGATGTGCGCCGGCCCCTGGTCTCGACCCTCAATCTGGCCGACCTCCTGCCGGTGTCGGCGGTCTGGGCCGGACCGTCTGGCGACGCCTGCCTGGACGGGCCGCCTCTGGCGGTCGCCCGCACGACCGGCTCCACGCCTTTTCGGCTCGTGCTCCATGTCGGCGACGTTGGCCACGCCATGGTCGTGGGTCCAACAGGCTCCGGCAAGAGCGCGCTCCTGTCCTTTCTGGCCCTGCAGTGGTTTCGCTATCCGGGCGCGAGGGTGGTCTTTTTCGACAAGGGGCGCTCGGCACGCGCGGCGACTTTGGCCGCCGGCGGGCGCTGGACGGCGTTGGAACCGGGCGCGGCCTTCTCCCTTCAGCCCCTTGCCGGGATCGACCGTGAGGACGAACGCGCCTGGGCCGCAGAATGGATCGCCGAGACGGTGCGCCAGGCCGGGCTGGAGCCGACGCCGCGGGTACGGGAGGAGATCTGGGCGGCCCTGGCGGGGCTCAGCGAGGCGCCTGCTGAGCAGAGGACGCTGACCGTCTTCTGCGCCCTGGTGCAGAACAAGGCCGTGGCGGCGGGGCTTGAGGCCTTGACCCTGAAGGGGCCGCACGGCGCCCTTCTGGACGGGGCAGGCGGGAGCCAGGCGCCGAGCCGGTTCGACACCTTCGAGCTCGAGGCCCTGATGGCGACGCCCTCGGCGGTCGCGCCTGTGCTCTCGGCTCTGTTCCACCATCTCGAACGGAGTTTCGACGGCCGACCGACCCTGCTGGTGCTGGACGAGGCCTGGTTGTTTCTCGACGAGACGGCCTTTGCGGCCAAGATCCGCGAATGGCTGAAGACCCTGCGCAAGAAGCGCGTCGCCGTGGTCTTTGCGACCCAGAGCCTGGACGACGTGGCGGCGTCGCCGATCGCCGCCACCCTCATCGAGTCCTGCCCGACCCAGGTCTTCCTGCCCAATCCCCGAGCGCTCGAGCCATCGTCCGCCGAACTCTACCGGGGGTTTGGCCTGAACCGGCGGCAGTTGGAGCTGATCGCCTTCGCCGCGCCCAAGCGCGCCTACTACTGGCGTCAGCCCCAGGGACGACGGCTGTTCGACCTGCGGCTGTCGGGCGTGGCCCTGGCCCTTTGCGGGGCAGGATCACCCGAGGACCAGGCCCTCATCGACGCCGTGCTTTCGCGATCCGGCGAGGCCGGCTTCGCTCGTGAATTCCTCAAAGCCAAGGGAGTGCGACATGTGGATTCCGTTTTTGACGCCTTCGCTGCGCCGCTGGCGGCCGAATAGCCGCTTGAGCCTGGTCGCTGCTGTTGCGGTTCTGATGTCGGCTGATCCGACGCAGGCCCAGCAGGTCGTATTCGACCCACGCAACCACATGGAGAACGCGCTCCAGGCGGCGCGCCAGCTCGAGAGCCTCGCCAACGAGGCGCGGAGCCTGGCGGCCTCGCCCTACAGCCATCTGGTCCAGAACAGCCAGGCGCTGCAGGACATGGCCGAGTTGGCCCGGACGGCTCGAGGCCTGGCGACCTCGGTGGACGGGTTGGAGCGGCAGTTCGCGGACCTCTATCCCGAGGACCTGTCGGGGACCGACGCCCTGGATATGCTGGAACAGAGCCGTGGTCGGACCGCCAATGCACGACGCACGGCCGAGGATCTTGCCCGGACAGCCGCCGATCTGGAACGGCTGGGGCAGGGGCGCGGCCAGCGTCTCTCCGGGGCGCTGACTGCGAGCCAGTCCGCCCAGGGCCAGACGGCCGCCGTCCAGTCGTCCAACCAGATGCTGGCGGTCCTGGCCGAGGACCTGGCCGCCCTGCGGGTCATCATGCTGGCCCAGGCCCGGCTCCTGTCTGAGGGGGCGGCGCGGGACGCCGCCGAGCGGACGGCGGGGGCTGAAGCGCGTCGCCGGATGTGGGCGCGGCCGGCCGCCGTCCCGAACCCGCCGGCCTTCGACCCGCTGTCGAACGCGCGGAACTGAGGGAGCAGGGCGATGGCGGCATCCGTCGGCGTGGAGACCCCCAACGAGCTGATGACGGTCTTCTCCAATACGGTCTCGGCGGGGTTCAGCGCGCTGCAGGGCCCGGTCAATGGCGTCTTTGGGCTGATGATCGCCCTGGTCGTGGCCCTGACCGGCATCCAGTGGGCCCTGTCCTCCAACCGCGAAGTCCTGGCGTCCGGCTTCGGCAAGATCCTGCTGATCGGCGCCTTCGCCTGGCTGATCAACGACTGGCAGGCCCTGTCGGAGACCATCTACGCGGGTTTCCTCGAACTGGGGCTGACGGCCGGCGGGGGCGATCTCAGCCGGGCCGACTTCCTCAATCCCGGCGCCATCCTCGCGGAAGGCTGGCGGATCGTGAAGGCTCTGGGCGACACGCCGGCGCCGGTCGAGAATCCGCTCGACATCGCCGGCAACCTGACCGACGCCCTGATCCTGGGCCTGGCCATGATCGGCATCATGCTGGCCTTCGCCGTCCTGGCCCTGCAGATCATCGTCTCCCTGGTCGAGTTCAAGATCGTGACCCTGGGCGGCTTCATCCTTCTGCCCTTCGGCATATGGAGCAAGTCCGCCTTCCTGGCCGAACGGCCGCTGGGCTATGTCGTCTCGTCTGGGCTCAAGGTCCTGGCCCTGGCCATCGTGGTGTCGGGCGCGCGCACCGTCTTCGACCAGCTCCAGCCTTCGGCCAATCCCGACATCTATGAAGCCCTGACCATTCTGGTCGCCGCCATCCTCCTGGCCATGCTGGCCCTCTTCATTCCCAACCTGGCCTCGGCCCTCGTGACCGGCGGGCCGGCCCTGGGCGCGGGCGCGCTTGTGACCGGCGGACTGGCGGTCGGCGGTGCAGGTCTCCTGGCGGGCGCGGGTCTGGTCGCGACCGGCGGGGCCGCCGCGCGCCTGGCTGGGCCGGCGCGCGCCGCCTCAGGTGCGGGGGCAGGGCGCTCGACGCCGCCATCTGGTTCGGGCTCGCCCTCGTCCCCGTCTTCGCCTTCATCGCCCTCGCCTTCACCAACGTCGCCCAGGCCTGGCGGGCCGGCGCGCGCCTCCAATGACAACCCGTCACCGTCGGGACCGAGATCCGCGCCTGGAGGGACCGGCGTCAGCGAGGCCCAGCGGGCCTGGTCTCCGGATGCCGGCCCGCAGCAGGAAACGTCTTCGGCTGCGGAGGCGCGCCCGGCATCGACGTCGGGGAAGGACGCAGCGGGCGAGATGCCGGGTCCGATGGGTGGTTCAGGCCCGGCTCGAAAGCCCGAAACCATCGCCCGCGAGGCGGAAACGGCGCGGCGGGATTTCCACCGCGCGGCGGCGGAGGGCGGCGCCCCGGCGAGGGGCAGGCGTCAGGGTCGATCCGCAGCCCTTCAGGCCTTCTTCGTCGCCAACGCCGGACGCGGCCTGATGCCGTCGGGCGAGACCAGCGGCGTCCTGTCGCCCTCCCTCAAGACCGAGGAGCCCTGAGATCATGCATCCCTTCTTCCGACCCCGGCGGGCGCTGAGCTCCGCCCCGGACTCCACTCCCTATCAGCGGGCCGGCCAGGTCTGGGACGACCGCATGGGCCTGTCCCTGGCCCATGCCCGCAACTGGCGCCGGATGGCCCTGGCCAATCTGGCCCTGGCGGGCTTCCTCGGCGCGGGCTGGTGGGTCCAGGCCGACCGGGCCGTGGTCAAACCCTTTGTGGTGGAGGTGTCCGACTGGGGCGAGACCCAGAGGATCACCGCCATCGGCGGCCGCTACGAGCCCAGCGAGGCCCAGGTCGGCCATGCGCTCAGTGGCTGGATCCGCGACGTCCGCTCCAAGAGCATCGACCCCATCGTCATCCGGCAGAACTGGCTGCGGGCCTATGACCTGATGACGCCGCGCGCCGCCGCCTTCCTCAATGCCTGGGCCCAGACCCACGACCCCTTCGTCGACGCCGGTCGGGAGGCGGTCAATGTCGAGGTCCTCAACGTCGTGCGCCGCACCGAGCGGACCTACGACCTGCAATGGCGCGAGACCCGCTTCGTGAACGGCCAGCAGGCCGGGAGCGAACGCTGGCGGGCCCTGATCACCACTGGACTCCAGCCGCCCCGCACCGAGGCCGAGCTGATGAAGAACCCCCTGGGACTGAAGATCGAGGACGTATCATGGACCCCCGACGCCTCCTGAAGCCGACCTTGACCCTGGCCGCAGGCCTGCTGATGTCCGGCTGCGCTATGCTGCCGGGCGTGGATGATGAGGGCCTGTGGTCTGGTGCGGCACCTGAGCAGGCGGTCGCAGCGCCCCATGTTCTGGACGCCGTTGCCGAAGAGGCCGCGCCCGTCGAAAGCGCCACGGCCGTTCCCTATCTCTCTGTGGCGAGCCGGGCGCCGGCTGAAGATCAGTCGCCGCACGCCCCCGCGCCGTCGCCGGCGCCGGCGCCGACGCCGACCGGGCGGGCCGCGATCGCCCGCGCCAACCAGGCGGCGCGCGCGCCGTCCCGCGCGGACGGTTTCGTCGGCGGGGTTCAGCTCTTCGCCTGGTCGCCGGGGCGGGTGTTCGAGATCTGGACGGCGCCCCTGCGCGTCACCACCCTGACGCTCGGAGAGGGCGAGGTCCTGGTCTCCAAGGCCGCCGGCGACACGGTCCGCTGGCAGATTGGCGAAGTCGCCTCGGGAACGGGAGCGGCGCTCCGGACCCATGTCCTGCTGAAGCCGCTCGAGCGCGGGCTGGAGACCAACCTGGTCCTGACCACCAATCGCCGCGTCTATCTGCTGGACCTCAAGAGCGGGGCGGCTGACGCCTTCAACGCGGCTGTGGCCTGGGATGAGGTTGCGCCGGTCGGATCTGGGGCGGGGCCTGAGACTGACAACGATGAACCGAAAGGCCCCGACCCGCTCGTGACGCCGCAAGGGCCGCTCGACGCGCGCTACCGCATCGAACCCCGGGGGCGGCGGGCGCGCTGGACGCCGTCGTCGGTCTTCAACGATGGACTGCGCACCTTCATTTCCTTCGACGCCGACCTGCAGGTCGACGAGGCGCCAGTGCTGTTCGTGCTGACGCCGGAAGGCGAAGCCCAGCTGGTCAACTACCGCCAGCAGGGCGGGATGTTTGTGGTCGACCGCCTGTTCGACCGCGCCGAACTGCGCCTTGGGGATCGCCGCCCTCAGGTCGTGCGGATCCATCGTCTGGCCGGAGCAGTCCGATGAA
>DAIOID010000018.1:22447-30242 GCA_036744355.1 Brevundimonas sp. | reverse complement strand
TCAATCTTTAACGCATCTTAACGCGGCGTTTACCATCCAGGCGGCAGTTTCTGCCTAGCGGGATCAGTTCGTCCCGCCAGTGGATGGGCGGGGACGCGTGGGCGGCTTCACGGCGGCGTTGCAGAAGTTCGGAATCGGCCGTCTGGCCGCGGTGCTCGGCGTCGCCGCCGGCGTGGCCGCGGTGCTGGTCGCCGTCATGCTGCGCGTGGGCCAGGCGCCCGACGCTCTGCTTTATTCCAACCTCGACCTGCGCGAAGCCTCCGAGATCGGCGCCGCCCTGGATCAGGCGGGCATCAAGTACTCCTCCAAGGGCGACGGCTCGACCATCTTCGTCAGCCGCGACGAGGTCGGCACGGCGCGCCTGATGCTGGCGGGCAAGGGGCTCGTGACCTCGGGCAGCGTCGGCTACGAGATCTTCGACAACCAGTCGGTGCTGGGCCAGACCGAGTTCCAGCAGAACCTGAACGAGCAGCGCGCCCTGCAGGGCGAACTGTCGCGCACCATCATGTCGATGCGCGGCATCACCTCGGCCCGTGTTCACATCACCATGCCGCGCCGCGAGATGTTCCAGGCCGCCGCCGCCGACCCCACCGCCGCCGTGGTCGTGGGCGTGGGCGGGCGCGACCTCAGCGCCGATCAGGTCCGCGCCATTCGCAACGTCGTCGCCTCCTCGGTGCCGAACCTGAAGCCGGACAAGGTGACAGTCACGGACCAGTCGAACCGTACGCTTGCGGCGGGCTCGGAAGACACCGGCTTCACCTCGGCCAACGCCGAGGCCGCCAAGGCCACGACCGAGTCCCAGCTGCAGTCCCGCATCAAGGATATCGTCGAGGGCGTCGTCGGCGCCGGCGCGGCCCGCGTCCAGGTGACCGCCGACATCGATCACAGCCGCTCGACCACCCAGGAACAGAAGTTCGATCCCGACGGCCAGGTCGTCCGCTCGACCTCGACCAACGGCTCGCAGTCGCAGGACACGACAGGCCAGGCCGACGGCGGCGTCACCGCCACCAACAACATCCCTGGCGGTCAGGCGCCGAACACCACGCCGATCGGCTCGACCAACTCGGAAAACACCGAGACGACCAACTACGAGATCTCCAACACCACCACCACGACGGTGAAGGAGCCGGGCGAGGTCAAGAAGCTGTCGGTCTCGGTCGCCGTGGACGGCAAGTACACCCCCGCCGCCGGCGGCAAGGGCGAGCCGACCTACGCGCCCCGCACGGCCGAGGAAGTCCAGCAGATCAAGACTCTGGTCGCCGCCGCCGTCGGCATCGACGAGACGCGTGGCGACAAGATCGAGGTGGTCAACGTCCGCTTCAACCGCGAGCCCTCGGCGGCGCCGGGCGCGGACGAAGGTTCGTCGATGTTCAACTTCGACAAGAACGACATCATGCGCGGGGTCGAGCTGCTGGTCCTGCTGGTCACCGGCCTGCTGCTGATCTTCTTCGTCGTGCGCCCCCTGCTGAAGACGGCCACCGGCGGCGCCGGTGCGCCGGTCCTGGTCGGCGCCAACGGCATCCCGGTGACGCCGGTGGACGCCCAGATTGTCGGTGGAACCCTGCCGGGGCAGCCGCAGATGCTGGCCGGCCCGACCGACATGGAGCAGCGCCTCGACATCGCCCGCATCGAGGGCCAGGTGAAGGCTTCGTCGATCAAGAAGGTCGCCGACTTCGTCGACTCCCACCCGGAGGAATCCACCGCCATCCTCCGCTCCTGGGTGCATGAAAGCTAATGACCCGTCTCGTGGGCAAGAAGGGGCCGATCGACGACATCCGCAAGCTGACGGGGCCTGAAAAGGCGGCCGTCGTCCTGTTGTCGCTGGGCGAAGAGCACACCATCCTGTGGCAGCAGCTCGACGAGGAGGAGATCAAGGAGGTCTCCCAGGCCATGGCCGGTCTCGGCACCGTGGCCGCTCAGGTGGTCGAGGAAGTCCTGGTCGAGTTCGTCTCGGGCATCGGCGGCGCGGGCGCCCTGATGGGCAGCTACGAGCAGACCCAGCGCCTGCTGGCCTCCTTCATGCCAGGCGACCGCGTCGACGCCCTGATGGAGGAAATCCGCGGCCCCGCCGGGCGGACCATGTGGGACAAGCTCGGCAATGTGAACGAGGCCGTCCTCGCCAACTATCTGAAGAACGAGTACCCGCAGACGGTCGCCGTGGTCCTGTCCAAGGTCAAGCCGGACCACGCCTCGCGCGTTCTGACCGCCCTGCCGGAAGACTTCGCCCTGGAATGCGTCCAGCGGATGCTGCGAATGGAGCCGGTGCAGCGCGACATCCTCGACAAGATCGAGCAGACCCTGCGCACCGAGTTCATGTCCAACCTGGCCCGCACCTCCAAGCGCGACAGCCATGAGCTGATGGCCGAGATCTTCAACAGCTTCGACCGCCAGACCGAGGCCCGCTTCATCGGCGCCCTGGAGGAACGCAGCCGTGACTCGGCCGAGCGCATCCGCTCGCTGATGTTCGTCTTCGAGGACCTGTCCAAGCTGGACCCCGGCGGGGTGCAGACCCTGCTGCGCGCGGTCGAGAAGGACCAGCTGGGTCTGGCGCTCAAGGGCGCCTCGGACGCCCTGCGCGAAATGTTCTTCTCCAACATGTCCGAGCGCGCCTCGAAGATCATGCGCGAGGACATGGAGTCGATGGGGCCTGTGCGCCTCAAGGACGTCGACGCCGCCCAGATGACCATGGTCCAGGTGGCCAAGGACCTGGCCGCGCGCGGCGACATCATGCTGGCCGGCCAGGGCAGCGACGACGAGTTGATCTACTGACATGACCGCCATGCCCTCCACCGCCCGTCCCTTCATCTTCGATACCGAGTTCGACGCGGCCGGCGACGTCGTGCGTCCCTCGGCCTGGCAGCCGGTCAAGCGCTCCTTCGCCCCCGCCGAGGTCGACGCCCTGATCGCCCAGGCGCGACTGGAGGCCCGTCAGCAGGCCTTGGCCGAGGTCGAGGCCCTGCGCGCCGACGCCCTGTCGGCCCTGGCCCAGTCGGTGGCCCATGCCGCCGGGGCCCTCAGCACCATCGCCGAGGCCCACCGTCGCCAGTCGGCCGAGCTGTCGGTCGCCGCCGCCCGCACCCTGGCCTCCGCCGCTTTCGACCGCTTCCCGCGCCGTCCGCTGGAAGCTGCGATCGAGCAGCTAGGTCAGGAAATCGACGCCTCGCCGCGCCTGCTGGTTCGCGCCGCCGGTCTGGACGAGACGACCCGCGCCCACATTGAGGCCCTCTGCGCCGACGCCGGCTTCACCGGCCTGATCGCCTTCCGCGAGGACGCCGGTGCGCCCGCCGCCGCCTTCGCTCTGGAATGGGCCGACGGCCGCGCCGAGTTCGATCCCGAGGGCGTCGCCGCCCGCGTTTCCGCCGCCCTGGAGGCCGCGCTCGCGGCCGAGGCCGGCCATGCTGAATCCCTCGACAGGAGCGCCTTCTGATGGCCACCGACGATCTCTCGCTGGAAGAGTTCGGCGACTCCACCGCCCTGACCCTCGCCGACGAGGGCGGCGACAAGTCCGCCGCCGATCTGGCCACCGTCTTCGACGTGCCGGTCAATATCTCGGCGGTGCTGGGCAAGGCCCACATGTCGGTCGCCCAGCTGCTGAAGCTGAACCGCGGCAGCGTGCTGGAGCTGGACCGCAAGGTCGGCGAGGCCATCGACATCTTTGTCAACAACCGCCTGGTGGCGCGCGGCGAGGTCGTCGTCGTCGAAGATCGCCTGGGCGTGACCATGACGGAAATCATCAAGACCGAGGACAAGGGCGCCTGAGCGGCCGCCCTGTGTTCGGAATAGAGTTCTAGAGGAGAAGACCCATGCGGCTTCTGGTGGTTGGCAGGCTCAGCGGACAGCTGGCGACGGCGGTGAAGATGGCCATGGCGCACGGCGCCAAGGTCCAGCACGTCGAGCGCGCCGATCAGGCGACCGAGCAGCTGCGGCGCGGGCAGGGGGCCGACCTGATGATGGTCGACTACCGCATCGACATCGCCGCCCTGATCGCCGCCAATGACGCCGAGCGCATCCACGTCCCGGTCGTGGCCTGCGGGGTGGACGCCGACGCCAAGGAGGCCGCCGACGCCATCCGCGCTGGGGCCAAGGAGTTCATCCCTCTGCCGCCCGAGGCGGATCTGATCGCCGCCGTCCTGTCCGCCGTGGCCGATGACGAGCGCCCGATGATCTCGGCCGACCCGGCGATGAAGGCCGTCGTGGCCCTGGCCGATCAGGTGGCGCGTTCGGACGCCTCCATTCTGATCACCGGCGAAAGCGGCGTCGGCAAGGAGGTGATGGCCCGTCACCTGCACACCGGCTCCAAGCGCGCCGACAAGCCCTTCATCAGCGTCAACTGCGCCGCCATCCCCGACAACCTGCTGGAATCCGAGCTGTTCGGCCATGAGAAGGGCGCCTTCACCGGTGCGGTGGCCCGCCGCATCGGCAAGTTCGAAGAGGCCGACGGCGGCACCCTGCTGCTGGACGAAATCAGCGAGATGGACGCCCGCCTGCAGGCCAAGCTGCTGCGCGCCATTCAGGAACGCGTCATCGACCGCGTCGGCGGCTCCAAGCCGGTGCCGGTCAATATCCGCATCATCGCCACCTCGAACCGCGACCTCGCCAAGGCCGTGGCCGAGGGGACCTTCCGCGAAGACCTGCTGTACCGCCTGAACGTGGTGAACCTGCGCCTGCCGTCTCTGCGTGAGCGCCCGGGCGACATCGCGGTCCTGTGCGACCACTTCATCCGCAAGTACGCCGCCGCCAACGGCGTGCCGCCGCGCCCCATTTCCGTGGACGCCCGCCGCGCCCTGGTCGGCCACCGCTGGCCGGGCAACGTGCGCGAGCTTGAGAACGCCATGCACCGCGCTGTCCTGCTGGCGACGGGGCCTGAGATCGACGTGGACGCCATCCGCCTGCCGGACGGTCGTCCCCTGCTGGAAGGCGGCGCGACGGCCCCGTCGCCCATCGCCTCGACCTATGACGCCGGCATCGCCGGTCATGCGGCCCAGATGGCCGACGCCATGACCCGCAGCTTCGTCGGTCAGACCGTGGCCGAGATGGAAAAGACCCTGATCCTCGACACCCTGAACCACTGCCTGGGCAACCGCACCCATGCGGCCACCATCTTGGGCATCTCGATCCGCACCCTGCGCAACAAGCTGAACGAGTACGCCGACGAGGGCACGCCCATCCCGGCGCCTCAGTCGGGCGTCGCCGCCGCCTACGGCGCGGCGGGCTAGGCACATGCGCGCCGACCGCCGGAAGGTTCTGCTGGGCGCGGGCGCGCTGATGCTCTCGGCCTGCTCGCGCGAGGTCGAGGCGGTCGAGGCCGAGGTCGAGGCGCCCGCGCAGACGCTGGATCTGGACCTGTCGGACCTGGAAGCCCGCCACGGCGGACGGCTGGGCCTGGCCATCGCCTCGGGGGCGAGCAACGCCGCCTGGCGCGGCGACGAGCGCTTCGTCTATTGCTCGACCTTCAAGATGTATCTGGCCGCCGCCACCCTGCTGCGGGTTCAGGCGGGGCAGGAGCGGCTGGATCGCGCCGTCCCGATCACCGCCGCCGACATGATCAACCATGCACCGACGACGGAAAAGGCCGTGGGCTCGACCCTGACCATCGAACAGCTGATGCAGGCCACGGTCGAGCTGAGCGACAACCCCGCCGCCAACATCCTGATCCGCGAGATGGGCGGGCTGGACGCCCTGCGCGCCTTTTATCGCGGCATCGGCGACGACAGCACCCGCGTCGACCGTCTCGAGCCCGAGATGAACCGCGCCGACGGCGACAAGGACACCATCACCCCGATCCAGTCGGTGCAGAACATCAGCCGCCTGCTGGTCTCGCCCGAGACCCCGCTGAACCCGGCCTCGAAGGCCTTGCTGATGCGCTGGATGACCAATACGCCGACGGGGCAGGGCCGCATCAAGGCGGGCGTTCCCGCCGGCTGGACCGTGGCGCACAAGACCGGCACCGGCGGCTATGGCCCGACCAACGACATCGGCCTGATCCAGCCGCCTACCGGCGCCCCCGTCGTCATCGCCGTCTATTTCCACGCCACGCGGGATTCGACCGACGCCCAGCGCGAGGCCGTCATCGCCGACGCCACCCGTCTGGCGATGAAAGCCCTCGGCCATGGCTGAGACTGCGCGAATCCTGTCATCAGGCGGGATGACCTTCGCCCATCGCCATGGCTGATGCGCCGATCCTGATGAAGGACGGCTACGCGCGCCCCACCGGGCGCGACGCGCTCGGCTGGCTGCTGCGCGGCGACGTGGGGCTGGCGGTCGGCGTGATCGCGGTCATCATGCTGCTGATCCTGCCGATCCCGAAGATGCTTCTGGATCTGCTGCTGGCCATCTCGCTGGTGTCCAGCGTGCTGATCCTGATGACGGCCGTGATGATGAAGCGGCCGCTGGACTTCGCCATCTTCCCCACGGTCCTGCTGGTTTCGACCCTCTATCGCCTGGGACTCAACCTGGCCTCGACGCGCCTGATCCTGACCCACGGTCAGGAAGGCCACGACAGCGCCGGTCAGGTGATCAACGCCTTCGGCGAGCTGATGATGGGCGGCAACTTCATCATCGGGGTGATCATCTTCGCCATCATCCTGGTGGTGAACTTCGTCGTCATCACCAAGGGTTCGACCCGCATCGCCGAGGTCTCGGCCCGCTTCACCCTGGACTCCATGCCGGGCAAGCAGATGGCCATCGACGCCGACCTGTCGTCGGGCCTGATCACCGAGGACCAGGCCAAGCTGCGCCGCAAGGAGCTGGAGCAGGAATCCACCTTCTTCGGGGCCATGGACGGTGCGTCCAAGTTTGTGCGCGGCGACGCCGTGGCCGGCCTGATCATCACCTTCATAAACGCCATCGGCGGTCTGCTGATCGGGGTGACGCAGCATGGCATGCCTGTGGGCGAGGCGGCCAACACCTATGTCCAGCTGACCGTCGGCGACGGTCTGGTGACCCAGATCCCGGCCATCATCGTCTCCGTCGCCGCCGGCTTCCTGGTGTCGAAGGCGGGCGTCGAGGGCTCGGCGGACAAGGCCCTGGTCAGCCAGCTGGCCAGCAACCCGGTGTCGCTGGGCGTGGTGTCCGGCGCGGCGGGCCTGATCGGCCTGATCCCCGGCATGCCGCTGATCCCCTTCGCCGCCCTGGCCCTGGGCTCGGGCTTCATGGCCTGGAAGCTGGGACGTGACCGCCTGAAGCCGGCGCCGGTCGAGGCCGTGGACCTGGGCAAGCCCAAGGAGGACGTCGAGGAGCCGATCTCGACCGCCCTGACCATCGACGAGGTCAAGATCGAGCTGGGCTACGCCCTGCTGTCGCTGATCAATGATCTGGAGGGCCGTCGCCTGACCGATCAGATCCGCGCCCTGCGCCGCTCGCTGGCCCAGGAATACGGGTTCGTCATGCCCAGCGTGCGCATCCTCGACAACATGCGCCTGCCCAATCAGGGCTATGCCATCCGCATCAAGGAGATGGAGGCCGGGACCGGCGAGGTGCGTCTGTCCTCGCTGATGGCCATGGACCCGGCGGGTCGTCAGGTCGAACTGCCCGGCGAGCACACGCGCGAGCCCGCCTTCGGTCTGCCCGCCACCTGGATCGACGAATCCCTGCGCGAGGAGGCCACCTTCCGCGGCTACACCCTGGTCGATCCCTCGACGGTGCTGACCACGCACCTGACCGAGATTCTCAAGGAGAACATGGCCGAGCTGCTGTCCTACGCCGAGGTGCAGAAGCTGCTGAGCGAGCTGAAGGGCGAAGAGACCAAGCTGATCGAGGAGCTGATCCCCACGGTCGTCACCGTCACCACCCTGCA
>DAIOID010000018.1:15562-22347 GCA_036744355.1 Brevundimonas sp. | reverse complement strand
CAGGACTTCATCCGCAACGTCCGCGACGTCTTCGAGCGCGCCGCCATGGCGGGCGAGAACCCGGTCCTGCTGACCGGACCCCAGGTCCGCCCCTACGTCCGCTCGATCATCGAGCGCTTCCGCGGCCAGACCGTGGTGATGAGCCAGAACGAGGTCCACCCCAAGGCCCGCCTGCGCACCGTCGGTTCGGTCTGACCGGGATCGAGGTTAACGACTGGACTCAAGGGGTTCGGTCGATAAGCTGGCGGTCATGAAACGCATTCGGCTGGCCCTGCGCACCTTTGGCGGCTTTCTGCGCACGCCGACCCTCAGTCGTTCGATCATCGCCCTTCTGGCCCTGGCCATCCTGCTGCTGCTGGCGGTCAACGCCGCCACCTTCGTCATGATCCAGCGGACGTCGGCCTATAACGACACCGTTGATCACAGCCAGCAGGTGCGTCTGGCCTCCAAGGACGTGCTCAGCCTTCTTGCCGACGCCGAGACGGGGCAGCGCGGCTTCATGCTGACGGCGCGGGCTGAATATCTGGGGGTCCATCGCCGCGCCGTGGCCGAACTGCCGTCCGTGCTGGCGCGTCTGGACGACCTGATTGGCGACGACGAGGAACTGAAGCCCCGCATTGCGCGGGTTCAGACCCTCTATCGCCAGCGCATGATCCTGATGGACCACACCATCGACTTGACCCGCACGGGCCGGATCGGCGAGGCGGTGTCCCTGATCCGCAGCGGCCAGGGCAAGGCCCTGATGGATCAGATGCGGATCGAGCTGACCGCCATCGACGCGGTCGAGGCCCGGCGTCTGGTCGAGCGCACCCGTCAGTCCGAGCGCGCCTCGGCCGTGACGGTGTCGGTCAACGCCCTGGCCGCCTTGCTGATCCTGATCCTGGCCGGGATTAGCGTCTGGCTGGTGCGGCGCTATGTCGAGGAGATCGAGAGCGCCCGCATGGAGCTGGATCGACTTAACGCCGGGCTGGAGAACCAGGTCCGCGACCGCACCGCGGAACTGACCCGCGCCAACGAAGAAATCCAGCGCTTCGCCTATATCGTCAGTCATGACCTGCGCGCGCCCCTGGTCAACGTCATGGGCTACACCTCCGAGCTGGAGCAGGTCGGCAAGATCTTCGACCATCAACTGACCACCTTGGCCCAGCGCCATCCCGAGGATATCGAGCCCGAGGCCATCCGCGCCGTGCGCGAGGACGTGCCCGAGGCGGTCGGCTTCATCCGCGCCTCGACCGCCAAGATGGATGGCCTGATCAACGCCATCCTGAAGCTGTCGCGCGAAGGCCGCCGCGCTCTGGTCCCCGAAGTTCTGCCGATGACCAGCCTGGTCCAGTCCATCGCCGACAGCCTGCACCATCAGGTCGCGGAGAGCGGGGGCGAGATCATCGTGCTCGACCTGCCGCCGCTGGAGAGCGATCGTTTGTCGATCGAGCAGATCTTCGGCAACCTTCTGGACAACGCAGTCAAGTACAGGCAGCCGGATCGGCCGGTCCGCATCGTCGTCGAGGGAGACATGACCGACGACGGCCGCGTCCACTACCGCATCACCGACAATGGGCGCGGCGTCTCGGCGCGCGACCATGAACGCATCTTCGAACTGTTCCGCCGGGCCGGAAAGCAGGACCAGCCAGGCGAGGGTCTGGGCCTGGCCTTCGTGCGCAACAGCGTGCGCCGCCTCGGCGGGGTGATGGAGCTGGAGTCCGAGCTGGGACAAGGCTCGACATTCCATTTGAAATTCCCCACACGATTGATCGTGTCGGGGGACGCAGGAGACCGTCTATGAGCCACTCCGTGAAGATCGTCATGGTCGAGGACGACCATGGCCACGCCAAGCTCATCGAGAAGAATATCCGCCGCGCCAACATCGCCAACGAGATCGTTCATTTCGATCACGGCGACGCGGCCCTGCACTATCTGTTCAGCGAAGAGGTTCGCGCCCATGGACCTCTGCTGATCCTGCTGGACCTCAACCTGCCGGACATGTCGGGCACGGACATTCTGGAGAAGGTGAAGTCGGACGAGCGCCTGCGCCGCGCCCCGGTCGTCATCCTGACCACGACCGACGACAAGGTCGAAATCCAGCGTTGTTACGACCTGGGCTGCAACGTCTACATCACCAAGCCGGTCGACTACGAAGCCTTCGCCGGCGCCATCCAGCAACTGGGCCTCTTCCTGTCCGTCATGCAGGCACCCGAGGTTTGAGCTTGGCGAGCGACATGGGGGCCGCCATCCGCCTGCTCTACATCGACGACGACCGCGGCCTGTCGCGGCTGGTCCAGAAGGAGCTGGGCCGCCACGGCTATGAGGTGACCTGCGCGCCGGACGCCGACACGGGCTACGAGGCCTTGCAGGCGGGCCAGTTCGACGTCTGCGCCCTGGACCACTACATGCCCGGTCGCGAGGGGCTGGACGTCCTGCCCGACATCCTGGCCCTGCCGAGCCCGCCGCCGGTGGTCTATGTCACCGGGGCCCAGGACGGACGCATCGCCGTGGCCGCCCTGCGCGCCGGCGCCGCCGACTATGTCATCAAGGACGTGTCCGAGGACTTCACTGCCCTGCTGCGCTCGGCGGTCGAAGACGCCCTGCTGCGTCGCCGTCTGGAACGCGAGAACGAGCTGGCCCAGGAAGAGGTCCGTCTGGCGCGCGACCGCGCCGAGGCCATGCTGCGCGAGGTCAATCACCGCGTCGGCAACTCCCTGCAACTGGTGTCCAGTTTCATCTCCCTGCAACTGCGCCAACTGGCCGACGAGGGCGCGCGCTCGGCCCTGCGCGAGGCCCAGGTGCGGATCGAGGCCGTGGCCCACGTCCATCGCCGCCTCTACACCTCGTCCGACCTCGCCACCGTGGCGATGGACGAATACCTGCATGGACTGGTCGAGGAACTCGGCAAGTCGATCGGACCCGGCGACGGCTCGCCGCGTCTGCGCCTGCGCGCCGAACCCATGCGGGTCACCACGGATCAGGCGGTGTCGCTGGGCGTCATCGTCACGGAACTGGTCACCAACGCCGTCAAGTACGCCTATGCGCCGGGCGAGGGCGGTGAAATCCGCGTCGTCCTGGAAGCCGCCGCTGAAGGGCGCGCCATCCTGACCGTCGAGGATGACGGACCCGGCCTGGGCGACGGAACGCCCAAGGGCACCGGCCTGGGCGCCAAGATCGTCTCGGCCATGGCCGGCGGCCTGCGCTCGGCGGTTCAGTTCGACGCCGAGCACCGCGGCGTGCGGGCGCAACTGGTCTTCGACCTTTAGGCCCTTTCGCATCGGTCGCGACGCGCGTTAGTCTGCCTCGATGAAGCTTCAGTTTGGAACGGCCCGTCCCGGCCTCGACTACCTCCACCGCCCCGCCACCTTCGGTCTGGTCGAACGAGACGGCAAGCTGGCTTGCGTCCGCGTGGATCGCGGCGAGGGCAGCTATTTCGACCTGCCCGGCGGCGCCGTCGACGGCGAGGAAAGCGAACAGCAGGCCCTGGTGCGCGAGTTCGCCGAGGAGACGGGCCTGATGGTGGAGCCCGAGGATCGGCTGACCGAGGCGGCGCAGTATTTCCGCAAGACGGACGGCTCGCCGGTCAACAACGCCGGCGGCTTCTGGACCGTGCGAGTCACCGGCTTCGACCCCTCGGCCCAGTGCGAGGCCGACCATGAACTGGTCTGGCTTGACCCGCTGGACGCCGTCTCGCGCCTGCGCCACGAAGCACACGCCTGGGCCGTGACCAAATGGCTGCGGTCAAAAATCCAGGGAACCTGACCTATCGGGAACGGTTGTTTCTGTCGAAGCGCCGTCATTCCGAGGGCGTCAGCACAGAGGGTTTCCATGCCTGATCATGACCGTATCGAAGGCGCCGCCAAGAACATCGGCGGCAAGATCAAGGAAGCCGCCGGTAAGGTGACCGGCGACGAAAAACTGAAAGCAGAAGGCCGCGCCGAGCAAGTCGAAGGCAAGGTCCAGAACGCCGTCGGCGGGCTGAAAGACACCCTGCGCGGTGACCGCCACTAAAACCCCCGTTTGCACCGATCTGGCCGTCGCCCTAACAGGGCGGCGGCCTTTTCACGTTCGCTCTAGCTCGACGTTGTCAGTCGTGACCATGAAAGGGCCGGTTCGATAGGGAATGTCCGCAATGGTGGTTGGGGGACGCTACAAATTCTCTCTAGCGATATGACACGTCACCCTTTCCGCCTTCGCGCGGCGCCAACCGCCTCGGTGCTCGCGGTAGTGATGGCCTTGGCAGGGTGCATAGCGACTACGCAGGCGCCTGACTGGAGCATCCTGCAGGACCACTTCCGTTATTTTCGTGGGCTTCGAAGACGGGTTGGCCGATATACAGCAAGACGGGGGGCGGCTTTGGGAAGGCCGTCTGGCCGAATATGACCCCTCAACAGATATCTCTGGGGGCACTGAAATATGCGCGCGCGGCAACCGCGAGCTTGTCATTCACGCGGGAGAAAAAACCTATCGCATATCGCTCCCGGACAATCAGCCGCGCCATTTCGTGCTGATCGATTTCCGAAGCGCAGAACCAACCATACAGTGCCGTCCATTCCTGTTGGATTGAACGTCCACAACGGGTCATGAGCCGAAGTTTGCTTATGGTTGGGAAGCGGACCTAGCCCCTGATGAGCTCGTCTGCCTCGCCCACTGTCTTTGGTCAGTTGAACAGGATGCGAAGCACAGCCTCGAGACCTGGCAATGTCTCGCACTCTAGGCTCAGGTGTCGTCGCGACCCGTCGGCTATGACATCCAAGGTGATCAAGGGCCCGTCTATGCAGTCCTCGTCGCTTCGGGGCTGCGGCCTCGCATAAAGAACAGAACTTGCAACGGCGGCGTCCAGGGCCAGGGAGTCTTCCCGCGACAGCCGAGTGCGAAGGGTTCGGCCGCGCGTGTAAACCCGACGCTCTATCGTCCAGCGCGACGCCCCTCTCGTGGCGGTGGCCCCTTGGGAGAACCCCAACGGATCTCTGATCTCGGCCTCAAGTCAGTGGGTTTGAGGTGACGTGGCGCAGCCTGTGACAAGAAGGGCGGCTGCGCTAGGTGCAAGGACTGTTCTGAACTGGCGTACCCCTCCGGCAAAAGTCGACTTTCTGAGCATGAAGAGACTTGCCACCGATAGGAAGGGCACAGCACCCCCTCGGATCACGTGGAAACACATTTTATGAAAGGTCCGCAACGGGTCGAAGGCAGCCCTACCGCGTCAGCGCCCGCATGGCCTTGTCCAGCCCATCCAGCGTCAGCGAATACATCCTCTGGTCCATGACCTCGCGGATCAGGCTGACCGACTGGGTATAGCTCCAGTAGCGTTCGGTGACGGGGTTCAGCCAGACCGACTTGTCCCAATGTTGACGGGCGCGTTTCAGCCAGACGGCGCCGGCCTCCTCGTTCCAGTGCTCGACCGAGCCGCCCGGCATGGTGATCTCATAGGGGCTCATCGTGGCGTCGCCGACGAAGATGGCGCGCCAGTCGCCGGGGTATTTGTTCAGCACGTCCCAGGTCGGGATCTTCTCGTTGTGCCGCCGCCGATTGTCTTTCCACACCCCCTCGTAGAGGCAGTTGTGGAAGTAGAAGAACTCCAGGTTCTTGAACTCGGTCCTGGCCGCCGAGAACAGCTCCTCGCACAGCCTGATATGGCCATCCATCGAGCCGCCGATGTCGAGGAACAGCAGGACCTTGATGGTGTTGCGCCGCTCGGGCCGCATCTGGATGTCCAGCCAGCCCTGACGCGCCGTGCCGTCGATGGTGCCGTCCAAATCCAGTTCCTCGGCCGCGCCTTCGCGCGCAAAGCGGCGCAGACGGCGCAGGGCCACCTTGATGTTGCGGGTGCCCAGTTCGACCGTGTCGTCCAGGTTCTTGTATTCGCGCTTTTCCCAGACCTTGACCGCGCGACCCTGCTTGCCCGGCCCGCCGATGCGCACGCCCTCGGGGTTGTAGCCGCCGTGGCCGAAGGGGCTGGTCCCGCCCGTGCCGATCCAGCGGTTGCCGCCCTCATGCCGGCCCTTCTGCTCCTCCAGACGCTGCTTCAGCGTCTCCATCAGCTTGTCGAAGCCCCCGAGCGCCTCGATCTGGGCCTTCTCCTCGTCGGTCAGGAACTTCTCGGTCAGCAGCCGCAGCCAGTCCTCGGGAATGTCGGTGGTCAGGTCCTCGCCCGCGCCGACCGTCTCCAGCCCCTTGAACACCTTGCCGAACACCTGATCGAACCGGTCATAGTGCTTCTCGTCCTTGACCAGCACCGCCCGCGACAGGTGGTAAAAGGCCTCGACGTCCCGCCCGGCCACATCCTTGTCCATGGCCTCCATCAGATGGAGCCATTCCTTCAGCGAAACCGGCACACGGGCTTCGCGCAGGGCGGTGAAGAAGGGCAGGAGCATGGGATCAGACTGGGCCGGGATCAGCCGCGCCGCAAGATGAACTCGTGGTCGTTCCAGGCGCCGACGGGATAGTCGTATTCGCCGGCCTTCGCGAAGCCGTAGGCGGCGTACAGCTTCTGGGCCTTTTCATTGCCGCTCCAGACGCCGACCCACAGGGGGCCGTCGGTGTGGGCCTCCATCCATTCCAGCGCCAGCTTCAGCAGCTTGGTGCCCAGGCCCAGGCCCTGCGCGTCGCGACCGATGTAGAGGCGGCGCAGTTCGGCGTGGTTGGGGTGCGCGTCGGGATGGGGCAGGGTGTTGGGCCCGGTGTTGGCGAAGCCCAGGATCTCGCCGTCGCGGTCGGCCACCCACCAGGCGGCGCCGGGCTCGGCCAGCTTGGTCTGGATGGTCTCGACGCTGAAGCTCTTGTCGAGGAAGGCGGCCAGGTCG
>DAIOID010000018.1:0-15462 GCA_036744355.1 Brevundimonas sp. | reverse complement strand
CCGCTCGCGAGGCTGTCATCGCTTGGTGGTTGCAGGGGCGCGCGGCGGGAGCTACCACCATCATCCAAGGGGCGGACGAAACGCTGGCCCCGTCAACCGCAATCGGGGGGATTGAGGGACGCCAAAGCCTTGATTTCACAGGCCGCTCCCCATGCTATGACGTCTCCCGCACTCATGACTCACACCGAATCCGCCGCATCGACGCCTTCAGAGGCGCCCCGCGCCGTCCAGGCGACGTCGGCTGTCGGCGCCATCATTCTCGTCCGCCACGGCGAGCCGGCCCTGTCGCGCAAATGTCTGATCACTTCGGACGAATATCGTGACTGGTGGGGCCGCTATGAGGTCGGCGGCCTGCGCGCCGGCCAGACCCCGCCCCAGACCCTGCTGACCGCCGCCGAGGGCGCGGGCGCCATCTACGCGTCATCCCGTCTTCGGGCTCAGGAAACGGCCCGCGCCGTGGCCCGCGACCGCGAGGTCCTGGTCGACGCCCTGTTCATCGAGGCGCCCCTGCCGCCGCCGCACTTCCCGTCGTGGATCAAGCTGTCGCCGCGCTACTGGGGCGTGATCTCGCGTTTCTGGTGGCACGTCTTCAACCACCACGAGGGTCAGGAAACCCGCGCCGAGGCCGAGGTCCGCGCCGATCAGGCGGCTCGCATCCTGATCGCCCGCGCCGGCGAAGGTCAGGACGTGCTGGTCCTGGCCCACGGCTACTTCAACCACATGGTTGGCCAGCGCCTGAAAGCCCACGGCTGGCGCCTGGCCCACAACCAGGGCTTTAAATACTGGTCACAACGTCGCTACGAGAAGCGCTGACGCCTTTCGTCGTTGATGCGCCGCGCGGGCGTCTCTAGGTTGCCCGCATCATGACCGACGCCCCCGCTTCCCCCGCCGTTTCCGCCGATCTCAGCTTCGAGGACGCCCTGTCGCGTCTGGAGGGCATCGTCTCGCGCCTGGAGTCGGGTCAGGCTCCGTTGGAAGAGTCCATCGCCCTGTACGAAGAGGGGGCGCGCCTGAAGGCCCACTGCGAGGCCCGGCTGAAGGCCGCCCAGCTGCGCGTCGAGAAGATCGTCGTCGGCGCCGATGGTCAGGCCAGGGGCGTCGAACCCGCCGAGTTCGGCTGACGCCGTGACCCTGCTCGCCGCCAATTCCCCGGAACAGGCCGTCATCGACCGGGTGGCCGAGATCGCCGATCTGGTCACCGTCGCGCTCGACGAGCTTCTGCCCCGCGCCGACGGTCCCGAGTCGCGTCTGACCGAGGCCATGCGCTACGCCGCGCTGGGCCCGGGCAAACGTCTGCGCCCCTTCTTCGCCATCGAGGCGGGCCGCATGCTGGAGGTCGACGAGCAGGCCGTCCTGCGCGCCGCCTGCGCCCTGGAGTGCGTCCACGCCTATTCGCTGGTGCATGACGACCTGCCGGCCATGGACGACGACGACGTGCGCCGTGGCCGTCCGACCCTGCACATCGCCTATGACGAGGCGACCGCCATCCTGGCCGGCGACGCCCTGCAGACCGCCGCCTTCGACATCATCCTGGACGAAGACACCCACGACGACGCAGGCGTGCGCTGCGAGCTGGCCCGGCGCCTGTCCTTTGCGTCGGGCGCGCGCGGCATGGCCGGGGGACAGATGATCGACCTGCTGGGCGTTCGCGACGACCTGGGCGGCGTCGCCCGGATGCAGCGGCTGAAGACCGGCGCCCTGTTCGCCTACGCCTTCGAGATCCCGCTGATCATCTCGCGCGGCGGCGAAGACGCCTGGCACGCCCTGACCAGTTTCGCCCACGACCTGGGTTTGGCCTATCAGATCATCGACGATGTTCTGGACGCGGAGGGCTCGGCCGAAGAGATGGGCAAGGCCGCCGGCGGCAAGGACGCCGCGCTCGGCAAGACCAATTTCGTCACCCTGCTGGGCGTCGACGCGGCGCGTCACAGGGTCGCGCACCTGGCCGATCAGGCCCGGTCCCACCTTGACCTGTTCGGCCACGAGGCCGAAATCCTCAAGGCCAGCGTGGACTTTGTGCTCAAGCGCAGGTCCTGATAGGAAACGCCCCCGCCGTCCGCGGGTTAGATGACTGACGATCCGCGTCAAAGGCCCCCGTTTACGATGCCCGACACCCCCGTTCTCGACACCGTCACCGTTCCCGCCGACATGCGCGGGTTCGACATCGCGCGGCTGAAGCAGTTGGCCGACGACGTGCGGACCGAGACCATCGACGCCGTCTCCGTCACCGGCGGCCATCTGGGCTCGGCGCTCGGCGTGGTCGAACTGACCGTGGCCCTGCACCATGTGTTCGAGACGCCGAAGGACATCCTGATCTGGGACGTCGGCCATCAGTGCTATCCGCACAAGATCCTGACCGGGCGCCGCGACCGCATCCGCACCCTGCGTCAGGGCGGCGGCCTGTCGGGCTTCACCAAGCGGGCCGAGAGCGAATACGACCCCTTCGGCGCGGCCCACGCCTCGACCTCGATTTCGGCGGCGCTCGGCTTCGCCGCCGCCCGCGACGCCAAGGGCGAGAAGAACCGCGTCGTGGCCGTCATCGGCGACGGCTCCATGTCGGCGGGCATGGCCTATGAGGCGATGAACAACGCCGCCGAGGCCACCAACGGCCAGCTGATGGTGGTGCTGAACGACAACGACATGTCGATCGCCCCGCCCGTCGGCGGCATGAGCGCCTATCTGGCCAAACAGGTCTCGGGCGGCGCCTATCAGAACATCCGCAAGGTCGGAAAGAAGTTCGTCGACCATATGCCGCGTCCCTTCCGCGACGCGGCGCGCAAGGCCGAGGAATACGCTCGCGGCATGATCGTCGGCGGCACCTTCTTCGAGGAGCTTGGCTTCTATTACATCGGGCCGATCGATGGTCACGACATGGAGAACCTGGTCCCCATTCTGAAGAACGCCGCCGCCATCACCGACCGTCCGGTGCTGGTCCACGTCGTCACGCAAAAGGGCAAGGGCTACGCCCCGGCCGAGAACAGCGCCGACAAGTACCACGGCGTGGTCAAGTTCGACGTGGTCTCGGGCAAGCAGGCCAAGGCCGTCTCCAACGCTCCCAGCTACACCAAGGTCTTCGGCACCGAGCTGATCAAGCACGCGCAGAACGACCCAAGCATCGTGGCCATCACCGCCGCCATGCCGACGGGCACCGGGCTGGACCTGTTCGGCCAGGCCTTCCCCGACCGCACCTTCGACGTCGGCATCGCCGAGCAGCACGCCGTCACCTTCGCCGCCGGTCTGGCCGCTGATGGGATGAAACCGGTCTGCGCCATCTATTCGACCTTCCTCCAGCGCGGCTATGACCAGGTCGTCCACGACGTGGCGATCCAGTCCCTGCCGGTGCGCTTCGCCATGGACCGCGCCGGTCTGGTCGGCGCCGACGGCGCGACCCACGCGGGTAGCTTCGACATCGGCTTCATGGGGGCTCTGCCCGGCATGGTGCTGATGGCCGCCGCCGACGAGGCGGAACTGGCCGCCATGATCTCGACCTCCCTGGCCATCGACGACCGCCCCAGCGCCTTCCGCTATCCGCGCGGCGACGGCGTCGGCGTCGAGATTCCCGAACTGGCCGCCCCGCTGGAGATCGGCAAGGGCCGCATCGTCCGCGAGGGGACCTCGGTCGCCATCCTGTCGCTGGGCACCCGCCTGCAGGAATCGCTCAAGGCCGCAGACCTGCTGGCCGCGCGCGGGGTCTCGGCCACCGTCGCCGACGCCCGCTTCGCCAAGCCGCTGGACGCCGACATGATCCTGCGTCTGGCGCGCGAGCATGAATGCCTGATCACGGTGGAAGAGGGCGCCATGGGCGGCTTCGGCGCCTTCGTCCTGCAACTGCTGGCCGAGAAGGGCGCGCTGGACGGCGGGCTCAAGATCCGCACCCTCAACCTGCCCGACGTCTTCCAGGACCAGGACAAGCCCGAGATCATGTACGCCCAGGCCGGCCTCGACGCCGACCACATCGCGGCGACGGCGCTGACCGCCCTCGGCGTCGACGCCAGCCGCGCCGTCCGGGCTTAAACGGCCCTTCCTGCTCCGCTGGCGGGAGAAGCGTTCAAGCAGCCAAAGGCGTTCGCGCTCCAAGAATCCTTCTCCCCTTGTGGGAGAAGGTGGCGGCCGGAGGCCGATGGATGAGGGGTCTCGCCACGTTCGCCTGCGACCGGCCTTCATCTGACCGCCAGAAACCCCTCATCCGGCCCTGACGGGCCACCTTCTCCCGCAGGGGGAGAAGGGATCATCGTAGCGCCTGCTTCCGCGACCCGTCGTCGCGCACGCAACTTTGACTGTTTCCAATCGGTTTCATCCCGGTAAAATGGAGATGAAAGCCTTGCCGTGGCGGTCTCGCGCCCCCAGTTTGAGGTTTCCAGTCCCAGAAGAACCTTCACCGACGCAGGAGCGCCGATGCCGCATGCCGACAGCCTGATTATCACCCTGGTCGGAGGCTTCGTCCTCGCCTTCGTGTTCGGCATGTTGGCCAATCGGCTGAAGCTGTCGCCCCTGGTCGGCTATCTAGTGGCGGGCGTCATCGTCGGCCCCTACACGGGCGGCTTCGTCGCAGACACCGAGCTGGCGCCCCAGTTGGCCGAGATCGGCGTCATCCTGCTGATGTTCGGGGTCGGGCTGCACTTCTCGGCGGCCGACCTGATGAAGGTGCGCAAGGTCGCCATCCCGGGCGCCCTGGTCCAGATCGGCGCCGCCACCGTGCTGGGTTGGGGCTTGGGTCGTTTCCTGCTGGGGCTCGGCGACGTGGAGGCCCTGCTGCTGGGCTTCTCGCTGTCGGTGGCCTCGACCGTGGTCCTGCTGCGGGCGCTGGAAGAGCGCAAGCAGCTCAAGAGCGACGCCGGCCGCATCGCCATGGGCTGGCTGATCGTCGAGGACCTGGTGATCGTCGTGGCCCTGGTCATGATGCCGCTGCTGATCATCGCGCCGGGCGAGACCCTGAGCGGCGTCGAACTGGCCAAGTCCATCGGCTGGACCCTGCTCAAGGTGGCCGGCTTCGTCAGCGTCATGCTGGTCATCGGGGCCAAGGTCCTGCCCTGGGTTCTGGTGCGGATCGCTCACACCAAGTCGCGCGAACTGTTCACCCTGGGCGTGCTGGCTATCGCCCTGGGCATCGCCTGGGTCGCCTATTATCTGTTCCACTCGTTTGCTCTGGGCGCCTTCCTGGCCGGTCTGGTGCTGAACAGCTCGCCGCTGGGACACAACGCCGCCGAGCGCTCGCTGCCGTTGCGCGACGCCTTCGCCGTGCTCTTCTTCGTCTCGGTCGGCATGCTGTTCGACCCGACCATCCTGGTGCGCGAGCCTCTGGCGGTTCTGGGCGTGCTGGGCATCGTCATTGTCGGCAAGTCGCTGGCGGCCCTGGCCATCACCACGGCCTTCAAGCTGGATCGGGCGACCAGCCTGACCGTCGCCGCCGCCCTGGCCCAGATCGGTGAATTCTCCTTCATCCTGGCCGCCATCTCGGTGTCCCTAGGCGCCATGAGCCGCGAGACCCACGACCTGATCCTGGCGGCGGCCCTGCTGTCGATCTCGCTCAATCCCTTCGTCTTCGCCCTGATCGACCGGATTGGCGGGCGGGTGGTCGCGCCGCCGAAGAAGGAAGAGCCCAAGGCCGCTCTGGCCGACGTCATGTAACGAAAAAGAGGCCCAGAGATCGCTCTCCGGGCCTCTTCCGCATCCGCGTCCTGACAGGGGGGCTTACAGGACGCCGATCATGCTCGCGACCAAAGGATGGCGCACGATGTCGCGTTCGGCCAGACGGACCACGGCGATCTCGGGCACGGCCTCCAGCCGTTCGGCGATGTCCGACAGGCCCGAGACGCCGGGCAGCAGGTCTGACTGCTGCGGGTCGCCGGTCACCACCATGGTCGAGTGCCAGCCCAACCGGGTCAGCAGCATCTTCAACTGGACGTAGGTGCAGTTCTGCGCCTCGTCCACGACAATGAAGGCGTTGTTCAGGGTACGGCCGCGCATGTAGCCGATGGGGGCGATCTCGATCAGTCCCTCGGCCATCAGGGCCTTGACCCGTTTCATGCTGAGCCGGTCGGAAAGGGCGTCATAAAGGGGGCGCAGATAGGGAGCCAGCTTGTCCTCCATGTCGCCGGGCAGGAAGCCGATGGACTCGCCGGCCTCGACGGCGGGGCGGCTCAGGACGATGCGGCCGACCTTTCCGGCCTCCAGCGCCTCGACCGCCTTGGCCACGGCCAGATAGGTCTTTCCCGTTCCCGCCGGACCGAGAGCCAGCACCAGGTTGGCGTGGTCCACGGCGGCCATCAGTTCCGCCTGGCCGTCCGACTTGGGCTTCAGCGTCTTGAGATAGCCCTGGTCGCGTTCGTCGTTCGAGGGGTAGGGCGACCAGCCGTTGCGCGGCGGCAGTCGCCGGACCTTGGCGTCTTGCAGGAACTCCCGCGAGTCCAGCACGCCTTCACGGACTTGATGCTTGATGGCCGAACGCTTCGTCATGAACGCCTCCAGGGCATGAAAAAAGGCGCGCCCGGCAGGGACACGCCTTGGTCGTCGGTGGGGGAGGAGGGGGCCGGAACAATGCAGCGGCCGCCCGGATCGGCTGCAGGGTCGTCGCCGCAGCAGAGGCGTCGTCCCGGAACCGGTCGCGAACACGCCATGCGCATTCTCCAGTATCTGACCGGACCGGGCTTGATCCGGCTTCGGATCCGGGGCCGAAATGGCGACCTCGAATCGCATCAACAGAATGATGCTAACGTAGTTTATGAGGGCTTAAAGCCATCATTTTCTGAAACATAGGGTGTGTTCGGATGAGTGTTTACAGCCTGGGCGACAGGAAGCCGCAGCTTCCGCCGGAGGGCGAATACTGGATCGCGCCGAATGCAACGGTCCTAGGGAATGTGATTCTGCATCCCGGCGCCAGCATCTGGTTCAACACGGTTTTGCGAGGGGACAATGATCCCATCGTGATCGGCCGCGACAGCAATATTCAGGACGGCAGCATCCTGCACACTGATGTCGGTTCGCCTCTGATGATTGGCGAGGGCGTGACCGTGGGCCACAAGGCCATGCTGCATGGCTGCACCATCGGCGACAACAGCCTGGTCGGCATCGGGGCAGTGGTCCTGAACGGGGCGAAGATCGGGAAGAACTGCTTGATCGGCGCCAACGCCCTGATCACCGAGGGCAAGGTCATTCCCGACAACTCCCTGGTCATGGGCCAGCCCGGCAAGGTGGTGCGGGAACTGGACGAGGAACAGATCGAGGCCCTGCGCATATCGGCGCAGCACTATGTGCAGAACTGGCGGCGCTATGTGCGGGACCTGACGCCGCTAACTTGAGGGCTCCTGCTTCAGCTTGGCACAGTCGCCGGAGCCGAGGCGCGGCGGTTGTCCTGAAAATGGGTGGTTTCTGCCGGATTCCTTGAGGGTCGAACCGGCCTGCGACTTGCACAGGCCTGGCCAAGATCAATGCAGGAGTCCGGGCCCATGCGGGTGGGGATCAAGAAATTGCTGGCGGGATCAGCAGCGGGCTTCATCGGCCTGATGGCGATGGCCGACATGGCCTCGGCCGCGACCGGTTGCGGTGGCGGCGGATGTCAGCCGCCGCCGGCCCCGCCGCCGCCGCCCGTTCCCTGCTGCCAGCCGCCGCGCCCGCCGCAGCCGCCGGTGACGCCGCCGACCACGCCGTGCTGCGCGCCGCCGGTTGCGCCGCCCTGCTGCTCGGGGGGCGGCAATGTGAACGTCAACGTCAACGTCAATGCCAGCGCCAGCGCGACCGCGCGCGCCTTCGCCGGCTCGCGCAGCGGAACGACGGTGATCGTCGGCGGTGGCGGCGGCGCCTACTTCAACGTCGACCAGCCCTATCCGACGACGATCCAGGGCCTGTCGGTCGAAGGCAAGACCATGGAGATGGTCCGCGTTCCCTATACGGCCTCGCGCCGCATGGAGAAGCGCGTGGTGATCCAGGCCGTCTGCATCGATGATCGCGCCGTGCCGCATCCGGCCTCGCAGGTCCGTCCCGGCAAGGACGTGGCGAGCGACTATGAAGGCGAACTCTATCGCTGCATCGCCGGCACCAAGCTGCAATGGACCATCGCCGACGAAGCCGGCGGTCCGGGTGAAACCATGAATTGCAACAAGCGCGAGGCCCTGTGGTACGGCCGCGGCGGTCAGCTGGAATGCCGGCCCGAGAAGCAGGAGCGTGACTGCAACGAACGGTCGCTGCTGCGCCGTTACGGCGCGGGCGTGAAGGTGCTGACAATGATCCGCGAGGAGACCTACACCGAATACCGCGAGGAAATGGTCGAGAGCGCCGGGGCCGTGGCTTCGGGCGCGGTCATTATGCTGGACGGCGGGGTCGGCGGCCGCGTCTTCTGAAGGCGGCGTTCAGCCTAGCGTCATCCGGGCTGAGCTAGATTGCGCTGATCGACTCTCCGTCGATAGGCCAAAAGACTTGGGGCCCCGATCCAGCGGATCGGGGCCCCTTTTTCATCGACGTCGAAGCCCTTACCGGGCCGGAGCCTTGTCCGAGACGACCTCGGCCTTCCACGCCGTGTCCGGCTTCAGGTACTGACGCGCGGCGGCCTGGATGTCGGCGGGGGTGAAGGATTCCAGATCCGTGATGTGGGTCTGGATCTGCTCCAGCGAGGTCGGTCTGGCGGCGAGATCCTCCAGTTGGCCCAGCCAGTACTCGTTGCCGGCCTGGCTGCGACGCAGGGATTCGATCGTGGGCAGGCGAGCGCGGTTCAGCTCGTCGTCGGTGACGGGCGTGTCCCGCAGCGAGGCGATGATGGCGTCCACGGCGGCGTAGAAGGCCGGGATCTTGTCCGCGGCCGTCTCGGCCATGACCGAGATGGAGCCGTAGCCCTTGAACACGTCAGACGCCGAAGACGAAACGCGCGGCGAATAGGCCAAGGCCTGCTTCTCGCGGATTTCGTCCAGCACCCGAAGCTTGAAGACCTCGGCCAGGATGCTGACCTTGCGGGCTTCGGTCCGGTCGTCGACCGCGTCGGTCGTCGGCCAGGCCACATAGGCCAGGGCCTGTTCGGCCGGCCCCGTGTGGGTCAGGCGCACCGGCTGGGCGGTCGGGGCCGGGAAGCGACGCTGGTCCGAACCCGGCAGGGGTTGGGCCGCCGGCGCGCGGGTCGGCAGGGCGGCGAAGGTCGAGGCCACGGCCTTGACGGCGTCCTCGACCGTGACGTCGCCGACCACGACGATGTCGATCGGGCCGGACGCCATGCCCTGGGTCACGCCTTGTTTGAGTTCGTCGAGGGTGAAGGCGGCGATGTCCGAAGCTGCGGGCACCGTCTCGCGCTTGTCGCCGCTGGCCAGCAGGCCGGCGGCCTGGATGCCGAAGGCGCCGCCGGGGGTGGCGAGCTGCTGGGCCAGGATCTGCGGGAAGAAGGCCTTGATCTGCTCGAACGGCGCGGGGCGCAGGCCCGGATCCGTCAGATAGGCGGCCAGCACCTGCATCTGCAGTTGCAGATCGGCGGGACGGGTGGCGCCGGACAGTTGATAGGCGTCGCCGTCGATGGCGAAGCCGGCGCTGTAGATCTTGCCGGTCAGGACACGGCTGAGTTCATCCGCCGTCAGCTTGCCGAGGCCGCCTTGGGTGAAGACCATGGGGGCCAGCATCTGGGAGGTGAAGCGATCGGTCGGCAGGCCTTCTTCACCGATGCCCGTGCGCACCGAGATAAGGATCTGCTCGTCCTTGAAGTCCGTCGGCTTGACCGTCAGGCGCACGCCGTTGGGGAAGGCGATGACCGTGGCGCCGACGGCGGCGACCTCGGTGCGGCTGCTCGGAACCGCGGCGGCGCCGAAGTTGGCATAGGGCCATTCCAGCTGGGCCTGCTCGGCGCGAGCCGTGACCGGAACGGTGCGGCTGGCTTCCAGAGCGGCGGTGACGCCGGCTTCGCCGCCTTCGATCGCCTCGGGCGTGATGACGAGGGCCAGCGGGCCGTAGCCTTCGAACACCGCCTTGACGGCGCTGTTGACCTGTTCGGCCTTCAGGTCCTTCACGCCTGCCTCGAACAGGACGAGGTTTTCAGCAGGCGAGGAGAAGACCTTGTCGTCGTTGGCCGCGCCCAGCAGGGCGTTGGCCAAGGCCGGCGTGCTGCGAGTGGCGGCGGCCTGGACGGCGTTTTCCAGCGCGGTGCGGGTGTTGGCGATCTCGCGGTCCAGCTCGGTCTGGGTGACGCCGAACTGGACCAGGCGACGCTGTTCCTGCTCGATGGTTTCCAGCGCGCGCTTCAGTCCGCCGGGGTTGAAGTTGGCCGAGACGCTGCCGAGGTCGACGGTGTCGAACAGGCTGCCCTGGCTGGCGCTGGCGGTGATGAAGGGCGGATTGTCGGCGCGGGCGATCTCGCCCAGGCGGCGATTGAGGACGGCCAGGCCCAGGTTCTGGACCAGGGCTTCACGACGTTCGGCGATGGTGTCTGGGTCCAGATCGGGATTGCGGATCCAGTTCAGCTGGATCGAGGACTGGATCCCGGGCTCGACCAGGATGCGGGTCTCGGCCGAACGCGGGGCGACGGTTCCCAGATCGGGATTCGGGCCGTCGGCGGCCTTGGGGGTCCAGTCCGAGAAGGTGGCCTTGATCTTGGCTTCCATCTGGTCGACGTCGAAGTCGCCGACCGCGATCATGGTGGCGCGTTCCGGGCGGTAATAGGCGTTGTAGAACTCGACGAAGCGTTCACGCGGCGCCGAACGGATGATGCTGAGGTCGCCGATCGGCAGGCGGTTCGACAGGCGCTGGCCGGAAGCCAGCAAGGCGAGCTGGGCCTTGATCGAGCGCAGGGCCGGGGTGTTGCGCAGACGTTCCTCGCCCTCGATCACGCCGCGCTCGGCGTCGATGTCCTCGGCCTTCATCAGGGCCTCCGAGACCTGCTCGCGCATGATCCGCAGCGAGGTGTCGACGGTCTCGTCGTTGGTGCGCGGCAGCTCCAGCGTATAGGCGGTCTGGTCGAAGCTGGTGAAGGCGTTGGTGTCGGCGCCGAAGGCCAGGCCGAGACGCTCCAGAATACGCAGCAGCTCGTTTTCAGGCACGTTGGTCGTGCCGTTGAAGGCCATATGCTCCATGAAGTGGGCCAGACCCAGCTGGTCGTCGTTCTCCATCAGCGAACCGGCCGCGATCCGCAGGCGCAGCGAGGCCTGACCCGGAGGGGTGGCGTTCTTCATGATAGCGTAGCGCATCCCGTTCGGCAGGACGCCGAAACGGACGTTGGCGTCGGCGGGAATGTCGCTGGCGGCCTGGGCCCAGGTGCTGGAAGGTTGGGCGTCCTGCGCCACGGCGGGCAGGGCGGCTCCGCCCAGCAGGGCGAGGCTGGAGGCGGCGAGAAGCAGCAGGCGGCGAGGGGATCGCATTCAGTAGTCTCCGGCGCGTGCGATCAGGCGGCCCCCGGGACTGACTGCGGCCCTGCACGTGTTGGCGTGCAGATGAGGGTCTGCACGTTCATCAGGGTGACAAACGTGCTTGACTATCTCAAGTTACCGAATGGTAATCTCAGCCTCCGCCATTACCAGTGACGTAGAAGCTCGCCGCATTGCCGACGGCGTTGGCGCCGCTGATGACGTGACGGCTGGAGCCGCTGATCACCGTATTGGCGACGGCGTTGATGTTGCCGTTGTTGACCTGGACGCTGTTGGCGTTGAGATCGCCGCCGCAGGTCGAGCAGGCGTAGCCTGTCACGGAATTGCCCGTGGCGTTGGCGCCGACATAGGCGTCATAGCCCTTGCCGCCCTGGAAGGTGGCGGTGGCGTCGACGCCGCCGCTGTTCAGCTGGCTGTTGTCGATCTTGACGTAGATGTCCTGGTTGCCGACCGAGACCTCGTTGCCGACGCCGTTGGCGCTGGCGACCGCGCGACCGTAGTCATAGGCGAAGACGCGCGCGGCGCTGCGGATCTGGGCGTCGTTTTCCTGATCCGTGCGCGTGATCAGGGCGCCGCCGCGGTTGTAGGTCGCCGCCAGGTTGCCGGCCGCATTGGCGCGACCCGCCAGGTCCCAGGCGTTTCCCGCATTGGGATTCACCGCCGCCTCGACCATGCCGCCCTGCGAGCGCTGGCGAATGGTGGTGTTCTGGTTCGAGGCGCCGGCGCTGGTGATCTGGACCGCGTTGGCGACAGCCTGACCCGAGAAGTCGGCGGGGGCCGGGATATACTGGGTGTTGGCGACGTTGTGGGCGCGGACGTCGCCGGTGGTGGTCTGCTCGATCGTGCCACGCACGGCCGTGTTGGTTCCCCCCAGCGCTGTCGTATTGCCGAAAGCTCCGACGGCGATGTTGGCGCCGCCCAGCAGACGCGCGTCGCTGTTGACGATCTCGCTGCGCGCGCGAACATCGTCCTCGACGCTCTGACGAGCGTTGATGGTCGATGCGGCGTTGTTGGTCGTGGCCGCCAGATAGTTGCCGCGAGCCTGGATGACGCCGGTCACGGGGCCGGTCGTGTCTCCGCGCAGCGTCATCGACGTGCGGGCCACGGTCTCGCCACGCGCAATCTGATCGGAGCGCAGGTTCAGGCGGCCGTTGTCGGCGCCGCCGATCGCTGCGTTGGACTGGGCCGCGGTCGAGGCGGTGACCTGGCCCCGCACGTCGACGACGTTCAGGGTCTGGCCGGCGACGACATCGCCCAGCTGCAACTGGTTGTTCAGGACGAGCGCGCCGTCCTGGGCGACGGCCGCGTCAGCGGCTGCCGCGCACAGCGCTGTCGCGACGATCGTGCCAGCGAGACGGGTCCGCGCGAGTTTGGCCATTGTTCGTGTCCGTGTTGGCGTAGGCGGGATAGAAGCCGCCGGTCGGGCCGACGGGGGTGTCGGCGAGGGGGTCGTTGGCGGGGTTCAGGCAGACTTCCGGGCCGGGGGCGCCGTACAGGTTGGCCATGAACTCGACAGTGGCGCGTTCCACCAGGGCGCGGACGGCCAGCTGAACCGGCTCCATGCCGCTGGTGCCGGCCGAGATGTCGAAGACGTTGCCGTTCAGGAAGTCGAAGACGCCCGCCGAAATCTCGCGGCCGACGATCTGCTTCTGGTAGGAAACGACGTCGACGACTTCCAGCGTGGTGGTCTGGACCAGACGCAGGTCGATGGCGACGTTCATCACGAAGACCTTGCCGGTCAGCATGCCCGAGCCGCCGCCCTGTTCCACCTCGCCGCCGGCGATGTCGAAACCGCCCGAGCGGATGTTGTAGTTCACCTCGGTGATGCCGCCGACGACATAGAAGTCCGAGCCCGGCACCTGGCCGGCCAGGATGCGGCGGTAGGCGGCGTCCTGGGGCGCGCCGTTGGGCTGGTCGTCGCCGATCAGCTTGTTGTTGGCGTAGCGCAGCTCCAGCTCCGACACCGAGGTGTCGTAGCGCTCGACGATCCGCGCGCCGGCCTTAGCCAGGGCGGTATTGGCCATCAGCGAGGCGCCTTGCGTGATCTGGCGTCCGCCGTCAGCCGAGACCGTGCCGGTGTAGTCGCTGATCCGGCCCACGGCCATGCGCGGCGAGGGCAGGTTGTAGCGGCGCGCATAGTCGGCCAGGCAATAGAGCGCGGTCGAATAGGGCGTCGGGTTCGACGTCACCGGGGCGTTGCCGATCGGCTTGGCGTACTGGCCCGAGGGGCCGGCGCTGGTGCTGGCGCAACCGGCCAGCAGGGCGGCGGCGGCGGCGACCGCGACGGCCGCGCGAGCGCGGATGGAGGTGCTCTTGATCATGGGAAAACCAGCGATCCGTTCAGGGCCGTGCCGGCGGTGACGTTGCCGGTGTTGGTCTGGGTGGAGTTGACGATCACGGTGTTGCGGCTGCCCTGCACCACCACATTCAGATTGTTGCCGATGGCCGTGGCGCCGGCGATGTTGGTCCCGCCCTGGCCCGAGCCGACGTGCCCGGCCGAGACGCCGGCGCTGCTGCTGGAATAGCTGCTGGCGCCGGCCTGGATGATGCCGTCGACGATCAGGCGGTTGCCGTTGGCGTCGCGGGTCGAGCCCGTAGCGTTCTGGGCGGTGGTGTAGCGCGAGCCGCCGTAGCCGGCCTGGAACTGGGCGGCACCGGCCGAACCCGACGATTGGGCCGCAGTCGCGCCAACGCCGACGATCAGGCTGATCGTCAGGCTGGCTACCGGCAGTGTCAGTCTTTGGGACGGCATGAGTGGCTCCGCAGTGTCTCTGCGGCTCACTCAGCAACGGTCGTGCCAGATCGAAATGCAGGTTTTCGGGACGGGTTGAGGTTAACGGGCCGATTGTCCATCTAGGGGACATGCAGCACCCCACGGACCACCCGACCGGCGCCCCGCGCGAGAAGATCCTGAACGCGCCCTTCCTGCCGGTGCTGATCGCCGCCTCCATGCCGGTGCTGTTCTTCTTTCAGGAGCGGCTGCCCGATCAGGGGTTGTCGATGGCGTTCAGGGCTGGGGATCTGGCGCAGGGTCAGTGGAGGGGCCTGTTCACCTCCATGTTGCTGCACGGCGGCTGGGCCCATGTGACGATGAACGCGGTCGCCGCCCTGGCCTTCGGCGCTCCCGTGGCGCGACTTTTGTCCCGAGGCTTCGCGCCTCTCGCCTTCATCGGCCTCTATATCGTCAGCGGCGTGGTGGCGGCGCTGGGCTACGCCCTGTGCCATCCCGGGAGCATGGCGCCCCTGGTCGGCGCGTCGGGGGCCGTGTTCGGCCTGATCGGGGCGGCGACCCGGCTTCTGGGCGGTCATGGGCGCGTCCTGCCCCTGTTTCATCCGGCCGTGCTGAAGGCTTCGGCGGTGTGGATGCTGGTCAATCTGCTGATCGGCGTGGTCGGTTTCGCGCCGGGCGCCGATGGCGCGCGCATCGCCTGGGAGGCCCACGCCTTCGGCTTCCTGTTCGGCATTCTGGCGATTGGCCCGCTGGGGCGCTGGTTCGCGCCGCGATAGGATTTGCGCATAGCCCGCGTCTGAGCGATCTTGCCGGCGTAGCGGCCGGTCCGCGGTCGCCTCCCATTTTGAAACGGGAAGGAGACGCCATGCTGGTCGCCGAGATTCTCAAGGACAAGGGGCAGGCGGTATTCACCCTGTCGCCCGACACGCCGCTGAGTGAAGCCTGCGCCGAACTGGACCAAAAGCGGGTCGGCGCCCTGATCGTCTGTCGCGACGACCAGGTGGTCGGCGTTCTCTCCGAACGGGACATTGTGCGGGCGGTCTCCCGCGACGGGGCAGGGGCGCTGTCGCGGCCGGCGTCCGACTATATGACGGCGGACGTGATCTTCGCCGAGCCGACCGAGACGGTGGCGGTCCTGATGGGGCGCATGACCGATCGCCGGGTGCGCCATCTGCCGGTGCTGCGCGACCGCCATCTGGCCGGGGTCGTCTCGATCGGCGACGTCGTCAAATGCCAGATCGCCGAGGCCACTCGGGAAGCCGAAAGCCTGCGCACCTATATAGCGGCGGGCTAGCCAGCTAGGCCGAGACCGCTGAGCGATTCGTGTTCGTTCGGTTTTTCGTGAATCCGTCATTTGAGGCTTGTGGAGTCGGGGTTGGGTCCGTATATCCGCCGCTCGCTCGG
>DAIOID010000017.1:21522-31425 GCA_036744355.1 Brevundimonas sp. | reverse complement strand
CCAGCGAAGTTATCGTTCGCAGTTAGAATATGGCCCGATACGGTGGGCCAGGACGGGCAAAAGCATCCTCTTTACACGTCCGTCGATGCTAGTCGGCCCCGCAGCTCCCGCCGATAACGCGGTGAGAGATTTGGTGGAGCCGCCGGGAATCGCACCCGGGTCCGGTCCGCTTATTACAGGCGCGTTTATCGCCATAGTCCGGGTGAACCCGAACAGAATTAATATAGGCGCTGCGCCGTCATGTTCCAAGGGCGGAGCGTTGTCTGCGTCGAATTTACAGCGGGATAGCTGGCATGGCCGCTATCCCGCGCGGGCGTGGGCCCGCCAGCAGGCGGCGGTGAAGCGGGCCACGCCGTCGGCGACAAAGGTTTGAAGGCCTGAGTGACCGCGTGGGTCACCGTCGTTTGCGTCGCCTCGTCGAGGTCAGGCGTCATCTGGCCGACGCGCCCCATGCGGGCAGCGTAGGTCGTGAGGTCCTCGAGCGATAGCGTGCAGGGCACGTCGAGCGGCTGAATGTCGATGTCGCGCCATTCCGGTTCCAGAATCCGGCGGACCCGATCCGAGTCGGCGAAGGCGAACTGGCCAGGGGCGGCGGGATCACGCGGCGCCAGTTCGGGCAGGAAGGGCGCCGCTGCGCGCTCGGCCGCGACCATGAAGGGATTATCCTCGGCGCTGCGCCAGGCGATGAAGGTCAGGTCGGCGCCGGGGCGAACGGCGCGACGCAGGTTGGCGAAAGCCGCTGCCGGGTCGTCGAAGAACATGACGCCGAAGCGGGAGATGACGGCGTCGAAACTCTCCGGCTCGAAGGCATGACGTTGCGCGTCCCCGGCGATGAAATGGGCGTTGGCGAGGCCCTCGCTCTCGGCGCGTCGGCGGGCGGCGGTGATCAGAGGGGCCGAGATGTCCAGCCCGGTGCTTTGTCCCTGAGACCCCAGCCGTCGCGCGGCGGCCAGCGTGGTCGCGCCGGCGCCGCAGCCGATGTCGAGGACGTTGCGGGCGTCGCCGGTCCCGACGGTATCCGCCAGCAGGCGCTCGAATGGCAGGAAGAGCCGGTCCAGCAGTTCCTGTTGCTCGACCCAGACCTCTCCGCCGCGCGAATTCCACAGCTCTGACTGCGCCTGATTGGGCTGAATCTGCGGTTGGGTCATGGCGGCGTCCTTGTGTCTAGCCTTGGTCCGCGCGACGATACGACTTCAAGTCGACTTGAGGTCAAGCGTGAAGCTGCTGGATATCGGAGAGGTGGCGGAGCGGTGCGGATTGCCGGCCTCGACGTTGCGCTTTTACGAGGAGAAGGGCCTGATCGCCTCGGTCGGGCGGCGCGGGTTGAGGCGGCTGTTCGCCTCTGAGGCGTTGGATCGGTTGTCGCTGATCGCCCTGGGGCGCGCGGCGGGCTTCTCGCTGGACGAGATCGGGGCGATGCTGGGGCTCGACGGGGCGCCGCAGATTGATCGGGGGCGGCTGTCGGGCAAGGCGGATGAACTGGATCAGACGATCCGGCGGCTGACCGCCCTGCGCAACGCGCTTCGCCACGCGGCCGAATGCCCGGCGCCTAGCCATATGGAATGCCCCACCTTCAATCGGCTGCGGCAAGCGGCGGTGGCGCGCGGACGCGAGCCTAGGCGTCTGGCGAAAGGCGCGGCCAATCCGAAGTCTGGTTTCTGAACCAGGTCAGCTGGCGTTTGGCGTAGTGTCGGGTGGACAGGCGAATGGCGGCGATCGCCTGATCCAGCGAGGTCTTGCCTGACAGGTGGGCGGCCAGTTCCGGCACACCGACGGCCTTCATGGCGGGCAGGGCGGGGTCGAGGTTGCGGGCCAGCAGGGCGCGGACCTCATCCACCGCGCCGTTCTGGATCATCAGGGCGACCCGCGTGTCGCAGTTGGCGTAGAGGCGGTCGCGCGGCGGCTCGACCACCAGGGCGTCGTAGGCGCCGGGCGCCAGCAGGGGCCGGGTGTCGGCCTTCCAGTCGCTGAGCGAACGGCCGGTAGCCTGGGCCACGGCCAGGGCGCGGATCAGGCGCTGGCGGTCGCCGGGGGTGATGGCGGCGGCGGATGCGGCGTCGACCTCGGCCAGGCGGCGACGGAAGGCGGCTTCGCCCTCAAGCTCATAGGCGGCCTGAATCGTGTCACGGATGGCGTCAGGCACGGCGGGAATGTCGGCCAGACCGCGCGTCAGGGCGTTGAAATAGAGGCCGGTGCCGCCGACCAGCAGGACGGGGCGATCCTGCGCCGTCAGTTCGTCCAGCAGCGGCATGACGGCGCGGGTCCAGCGGCCGACGGACCAGGATTCGGCGGCGTCGGCCACGCCGTAGAGGCGGTGCTCGGCGCGGGTCTCGTCCTCAAGCGAGGGGCGGGCGCTGAGGACGCGCAGGTCGGCGTAGAGCTGCTGGCTGTCGGCGTTGATGATGACGGCGCCGGTCTGCACGGCCATTTCCATCGCCAGACGCGACTTGCCCGAGGCGGTGGGGCCGGCGATCAGGGTGAGGCGGGGCGTTTTGGTCAAAGGAACAGGCTCGCGAACAGGATCAGAGGGCGATAGAACGCCCGCGACAGGCCCGGCAAGGGCCCAGGAGCAAAGCATTGATCGACCGCACCGCCGTAATCGCCGCCCTCGACGCCATTGTGGACCCGAAATCGGGACAGGGGCTGGCCGCCGCCGGACTGGTTCAGGGGCTGATGGTCGGCGAGGACCGCGCGGGCTTCGTCATAGAGGTTCCGGCGGGCGAGACGGCCATTTACGCGCCGGTGCGCGACGCGGCCGAGGCGGCGCTGAAAGCGATTCCGGGCATGGCGCGGGTGTCGGTTGTCCTGACCGCCGAAACGGGCCCTGCCGCCGCGCCGCGTCGCACGGCGGGCCTGTCCAAGGCCGCGACGGATCAGGGCCGAGCCAAGGCGCCGGTTCCGACCGAACGCCCCGCCCATGTGAAGCGGGTTCTGGCCGTAGCCAGCGGCAAGGGGGGGGTCGGCAAGTCGACGGTGGCGGTCAATCTGGCGGCGGCGTTGGCGGCTAGGGGTCTGTCGGTCGGGGTGCTGGACGCCGATGTCTATGGTCCGTCGCTGCCGACGATGTTGGGCGTGTCGGGCCAGCCAGCCTATGAGGATGGGGCCATCTTGCCGCATGTCGCGCACGGCCTGAAGGCCATGTCGGTGGGGCTGCTGACCAAGGCGGACGACGCCATGATTTGGCGCGGGCCGATGGCCTCGCAGGCCATCACCCAGATGCTGGCCCAGACCCGCTGGGGGACCGAGGAGGCGCCGCTGGACGTGCTGGTGGTCGACCTGCCGCCCGGCACCGGTGACGTGCAACTGACCCTGATTCAGAAGACGCCGCTGGACGGGGCGGTCATCGTCTCGACCCCGCAGGAGGTGGCGCTGGCCGATGCGCGCCGGGCTCACACCCTGTTCCAGCGCGTTAATGTGCCGACCCTTGGTCTGATCGAGAACATGAGCGGCCCGGTCTTTGGACAAGGCGGGGCCGAGGCCGAAGCCGCACGGCTGGGCGTGGCCTTCCTCGGCGACCTGCCGCTGGACGCGGCCCTGCGTCAGGCAGGCGACGCGGGCCAGCCGCTGGTTTCGGCCCAGCCGGAAGGCGAGGTCGCGGCCCGCTTCGCGGCGGTGGCGGCGCGAGTGGCGGAGAGTCTCGGCCTGTAAGGCCGAGGCGTTTCCTCAGACGTCCAGGTCCGCCATGGCGAAGCGGGCGTTGTCCTGGATGAACTGGTAGCGGGCCTCGGCCTTGCGGCCCATCAGGCGTTCGACCAGATCCTCGATCTCTTCCTCGCTGTCGGGCAGTGAGACGCGCGCCAGGGTCCGCTTCTTCGGATCCATGGTGGTCTCCTTCAGCTGGGAGGCCATCATCTCGCCCAGGCCCTTGAAGCGCCCGATCTCGACCTTCTTGCCCTTGAAGACGGTGGCCAGAAGCTCGTCGCGGTGGGCGTCGTCGCGGGCGTACTCGGACAAGGGGCCGGCCGAAATCCGATAGAGCGGCGGCAGGGCCATGAAGAGGCGACCCTGACGGATGGTCTCGGGCATGGAGCGATAGAAGAAGGTGATCAGCAGGGCCGCGATGTGGGCGCCGTCGACGTCAGCGTCGGTCATGATGACGATGCGCTCGTAGCGCAGGTCTTCGATGTTGAAGCGGCTGCCGGGCTGGACGCCCAGGGCCAGGGCCAGGTCCGACAGTTCGACGTTGGCGCGCAGCTTGTCGGCGGTGGCCGAGGCGACGTTCAGGATCTTGCCGCGCAGGGGCAGGATGGCCTGGGTCGTGCGGTCGCGCGCCTGCTTGGCCGAGCCGCCAGCCGAGTCGCCCTCGACGATGAACAGTTCGGTCCCTTCGGCGGCCTGGCGGCTGCAGTCCGACAGCTTGCCCGGCAGGCGCAGCTTGCGGGTGGCGGCGGCGCGCTGGACTTCCTTGTCCTTGCGGCGGCGCAGGCGGTCCTCGGCGCGGTCGATGACGAAGCCGAGCAGGGCGTTGGCCTGCTTGGGGCTTTCGGTCAGCCAGTGGTCGAAGGGGTCGCGCAACAGCTGTTCGGCCAGCTTCTGGCCCTCGGGCGAGGAGAGGCGGTCCTTGGTCTGGCCCTGGAATTCCGGGTTGCGGATAAAGATGGAGATCAACGCGCCGGCGTTGGCGATGACGTCTTCGGCCGTGATCTGGGCGGCGCGCTTCTCGTTGATCAGTTCGCCATAGGCCTTCAGCCCCTTGACCAGGGCGGCGCGGAAGCCCGCCTCGTGCGTGCCGCCGTCCGGGGTCGAGACTGTGTTGCAGTAGGAGGCGATGAAGCTATCGGCGTCGCCGAAGCCGATGGGCGACCAGGTGACGGCCCATTCCAGCGCGCCCGCCTCGCCCTTGCGCTCGGCGCGGCCGGCGAAGACGGGGGTGACGGTTTCCAGTTCGCCCACGCGTTCGGCCAGGGCGTCGGCCAGACCGCCGGGGAAGTGGAGCAGGGCCTGTTCGGGCGTGGCGTCGGTGATGCGATCCGCCGCGCAGGTCCATTTGATCTCGACGCCGCGGAACAGATAGGCCTTGGCGCGGGCCATCCGGAACAGGCGGGCGGGCTTGAAGGCCGCGCCGACGCCGAAGATCTGCTCGTCCGGCTTGAAGCGGATCAGGGTGCCCTTCTTCTTCGAGGGGCCGACCTGCTGGATGGGGCCGAGAACGTGGCCGCGGCTGAAGGACTGACGCCATTCGAAGCCGTCGCGCCAGACGGTGACGTCCAGCTGTTCGGCCAGGGCGTTGACCACCGAGACGCCGACGCCGTGCAGGCCGCCCGAGGTCTCATAGGCCTTGCCCGAGAACTTGCCGCCCGAGTGCAGCACGGTCATGACCACTTCCAGCGCCGACTTGCCAGGGTGCTTGGGGTGGGGGTCGACGGGAATGCCGCGGCCGTCGTCGCGGACCGACAGGAAGCCCTCGGCGTCCAGATCGACGGTGATCAGCTTGGCGTGCTTGGCGACAGCCTCGTCCATCGCGTTGTCGAGGACTTCGGCGAAGAGGTGGTGCAAGGCGCGCTCGTCGGTGCCGCCGATATACATGCCGGGGCGTTTGCGGACGGGCTCCAGCCCCTCCAGCACCTCGATCGAGGAGGCCGAGTAGCCGGTGGCGGCGGCCGTCGCCGTGCTGGCGTGGCTGGCCAACTCGACCTTGGGCTCATGGGCGACGGGCGCGAGCGTGGCGACTACGGGCGCGGCGGGTTGGGGCGCCGGCGCCTCGGGGCGGGTCGGTTCAGCGTCGTCGAGGGTAGAGAAGAGGTCGGCCATCGGTGCAGTCTGAGGCGATTCGGGGACCGGTCTGGTAGGCCGCGCGACGGTTGGGCGCAAGCGTGACGCGTTCGGGGCCGGGGTCGGGATAGACCGCTCGGGCCAGGATCGCCAGACACAGGGTCCAGGGCAGGTTCTGGGCGCTGACCAGCACGCTCTCGGACAGGGTCAGCAGGATGTAGACGCTGAGGTAGGCGATGCCCCAGAAGCCCTCGCGTCGGCCCGCTGTCGGCAGGCGCAGCAGGGTCAACAGGTATGACGACGTCATGATCGTCCCGACCAGGACGGCGCCGGGCCAGCCCAGTTGCACCAGCAGGTCGATCCAGCCGTTGTGCGCTGACGGCACCAGCCAGCCGGTCTGGTACCGGACCCAGAGCGCCGGCTCGGATTCCTTGCCCCAGAAGGCGTTGTAGCCGTATCCGGTCCAAGGGCGTTCGGCGATCTTGACGAACAGGGCGTCCCAGATGCCGGTGCGTCCCGTCAGCGACGGATCCTTGCCCAGGGCGGCGAGAATTTCGGCGGACTCATAGGTCCACAGCCACCAGCCGACGGCGCCGCCGACCACCCCCATCCAGACGGCCGCGACCGCCAGCGCCGGACCGCCGCGCTTGAGGATCCATAGCGCCCCCACCATGCCCACGCCCAGCAGGGCGCAGAGCAGTGAAGTCTTGGAACGCGTGGCCAGGACCAGTCCCATGCACAGCAGGACGGTCAGGAGAGGGAGGGGGCGAATTCGATCCTCGGACGCCATCCAGGCGGCTGCGGCCGTGCCTCCGGCCGCCATGACGATGCCCATCTGGTTCTTCTCGTACCAGATGCCGCGCCACATGCCGGCGTTGATGTCGTGGTGCACGCCGATCGATGGCACGGCGAAGACCATGAAGACGCTGAGCAGGCCCATGATGAGGGCGCAGCAGGCCAGCAGGCGAGGCAGATGCGGTCCGTGGAAGGTCGAGCCCAGATACATGGCGAACGAGCCGCTGATCACCATGGCGATGACGCGGCGGCTGGTCGTGGAGGGATCGATCGACCAGTATTTCGAGGCGAAGGCCAGGCCGACAATGCAGGCCCAGGCGAGGATGGCGGGCCAGGCCTTGATCACCGTCTTGAAGCGCAGCAGCAAAAGCCCGGCCACGATGGCGTAGACCGGCAGCCAGAACAGGCGAAGCAGGGGCGTCTCGCCCTGATCCGGCGCCAGTACCGGGCCGATCAATGCGCCGGTCAGCATGCACAGGACAAAGCCCGCCGCGACCTGCTCCCAAGGGGGCGGGCCGGGACGGACGACTTCAGGCTCTGGACGGATTGCGCGCACGGCGGCACGGTCGCCGAACAGAGTTAAGGAAGGGTGGGCCATGACCAGTCTGATGCGCGTCCGTCGGGACGGGGAGCACGCCAAGGTCGGTTTCGTCGAGCTGTTCTTCGATCTGGTCTTCGTCTTCGCCATCACCCAGGTAAGCCATCTGCTGTTGGCGCATCTGACGCCGCTGGGGGCGTTGGAGGCGGCCATCCTGCTGGCGGCGGTGTGGTGGGTGTGGATCGACACCAGCTGGATCACCAACTGGCTCGACCCCGAGCGGGGGCCGGTGCGGCTGATGCTGTTCGGCCTGATGGCGGCCGGTCTGATCATGTCCACCTCGCTGCCTGAGGCGTTTGGCGACAAGGGGCGGGCTTTCGCCTGCGCCTTCGCGGCCATTCAAGTCGGGCGCAGCCTTTTCACCCTGTGGGCCGTGCGCGGTTCGCCGGTGCAGAAGGCCAATTTCCAGCGGATATCGGCATGGGCGCTGCTAGGGGCCGTGTTCTGGATCGGCGGCGGGTTGGTCGAGGGGCAGACGCGGCTGCTGATCTGGCTAGTCGCCCTGTTGCTGGAGTTCACAGCGCCGGCGGTCGCTTTCTTCGTGCCGGGGCTGGGGCGATCCAGCACGACGGAGTGGGATGTCGAAGGCGCCCATCTGGCCGAGCGGGTCGGGTTGTTCGTCATCATCTGCCTGGGTGAGTCGATCGTCGTCACCGGGGCGACGTTCGCGGACCTGACCTGGACCTTGCCGGTCGTCGTCGCCTTCGCCTCGGCCCTGATCACGGCGATCACCATGTGGTGGCTCTTCTTCAACGAGGCGCACGAGGCGGCGGCCGAGACCTTTGTTCACGCCGCTGATCCGGGCGCGATCGCGCGGCGCGTCTATACCTATTGCCCGATCATCGTCGTGGCCGGAATTGTGGTGACGGCGGTCGGCGACGAAATGGCGCTGGCGCACCCGAAGGGAGCGACGACCGTGGCGACGGCGGCTGTGCTGCTCGGCGGGCCGCTGCTGTTCCTGCTGGGGACCAGCCTCTCGATCCTGGCTATCTGGGGCAAGATCGCCTGGCCACTGGTGCTGGCGGCGATCTGGGAGTCTGTCGCGGGGCGCGAAAAGAAGGCCTAGGAGGCCTTCTCCACGAAGCTGTCGATGACCTTCTTCTCGCCGGCCTTCTCGAAGTCCACGACCAGCTTGTTGCCCTCGATCGCGCGAACGGCGCCGTAGCCGAACTTCTGATGGAAGACGCGGTCACCGCGCGACCAGTTGGACCCGGCTTTGGGGACGGCGGTGGCGATCAGGCGGCCGTCGCCCTCGATAATCGCCTTGCGGGCGGGCGGCGTGGATGCGGAGCGCGCCGGCTGGCTGGAGGTGAAACTCTGTGCGCGTTTCCAGCCTGGGCTGGAGTAGCCGCTGCCGAACGAGGGGGCGTCGTCCCAGCGGCTCTTGGCCTCCTTCATACCGTTCGAGGCGCCGTAGTAGCCGGTGTCCGACTGGGGCTCGACGTGGGCGAGGGGCAGTTCATCGACAAAGCGGCTGGGCAACTGCGAGGTCCAGCGACCATAGACGAGTCGGTTGGCGGCGAAGCTGATCCGCGCGTCGCGCTTGGCGCGGGTGACGCCGACGTAGGCGAGGCGGCGTTCCTCCTCGAGGCCCTTCATGCCCTTCTCGTCGATGCTGCGCTGGCTGGGGAAGACGCCTTCCTCCCAGCCCGGCAAAAAGACCAGCGGGAATTCCAGCCCCTTGGCGCCGTGCAGGGTCATGATCTGCACCGAACCCGTCTCGGAATCCTGACCGGCGTTGCGTTCCAGATCCATGACCAGGGAGACGTGCTCCAGATAGGCCTGCAGCGTCTCGAAGGCCTGCATGGCCTGGGTCAGTTCCTTGAGGTTGTCCAGGCGCGTATGGCCGCTGGTGCGGTCGGCCTTCTGCATGGCGGTGTAGCCGCTCTCGTCCAGCAGGGTCTCGGTCACTTCCCAGTGCGGCATGTCGGCCGCCATCTGGCGCCAGCGGTCGAGGTCGCGCACGAAGTTGGCCAGAGGCGTGCGGGTGCGGGCCTGAAGCTCGTCCGTCGTCAGCAGATGGCGGACCGCCTGCATGGCCGAGACGCCGTTTTCACGGGCAATGTGCAGGATCTTCTGGACGCTGGTCTCGCCGATGCCGCGCTTGGGCACGTTGACGATGCGCTCGAAGGCCAGATCGTCGTCCTCGGACTGGATCAGGCGCAGATAGGCGTGGGCGTCGCGGATCTCGGCGCGCTCGAAGAAGCGGGGGCCGCCGATGACCTGATAGGGGACGGCCAGCATCAGGAAGCGCTCTTCGAACGCCCGCATCTGGAAGGAGGCGCGGACCAGGACGGCCATGTCCTTGTACTTCATGCCCTGCTTGCGGGCGGTCTCGATCTCGTCGGCGATCAGGCGGGCCTCGGCCTCACCGTCCCAGACGCCGCGCACGCGCACCTTGTCGCCGCTGTCGTCCTCGGTCCACAGGGTCTTGCCCAGACGGTCCTGATTGGTGGCGATCAGGGCCGAGGCGGCGCCGAGAATGTGCTTGGTCGAGCGGTAGTTCCGCTCCAGCTTGACGATCTTGGCGCCGGGGAAGTCGCGTTCGAAGCGCAGGATGTTGTCCACCTCGGCCCCGCGCCAACCGTAGATCGACTGATCGTCGTCGCCGACGCAGCAGACATTGCCGGTCGAGGAGGTCAGCAGCCGCAGCCACAGATACTGGGCGACGTTGGTGTCCTGATATTCGTCGACCAGGATGTAGCGGAACCGGCGGCGATATTCCTCAGCCAGATCAGCGTGCTGCGACAGGATGGTGAGGTTGTGCAGCAGCAGGTCGCCGAAGTCGCAGGCGTTCA
>DAIOID010000017.1:8892-21422 GCA_036744355.1 Brevundimonas sp. | reverse complement strand
CGGCGCAGGATCTGGGCCGCGACCGAGTGGAAGGTGCCAAGCCAGCGCAGGCCCTCCGCCGAGGGGCCGATCAGGTGGCCGATCCGTTCGCGCATCTCGCGCGCGGCCTTGTTGGTGAAGGTGACGACCAGCAGTTCCCACGGCTTGGCCCGGCCCGTCGCCAGAATATGGGCCAGACGGGTGGTCAGGACGCGGGTCTTGCCTGTGCCGGCGCCCGCCAAAACCAGAACCGGCCCCTCGGTCGTCTCGACCGCCAGACGCTGTTCGGGGTTGAGGCCGGACAGGTAGTCGGCCACGCCTTGCGGCGACAGGCCGCGCGCGAGGTCGGAGATGCGAGGAGAAGGCAGGTCGGTCACAGGATAAGCGGCTCACGCAGGGCGGATTCGGGGGAGAACATAAGCAGCACAGAGGCCAAAGTCAGGCCCGGTTTAAAAATGACTGAAGGGAACCGCCAAGCCTGACCTCCGTTCTCTGGACCTCAGGGGACGTGAAGGAAGGGAATTACAATGGCGGAGAGTTCGAGCGGAGGTGGAAACGCCGGCCTGGCGTTTATTGTCGGCGGTCTGGTCGTCGTGGTGGCGGTGCTGGCCTGGTTCCTGTTGGGCCGGGGCGGTGCGCCCGACACCAAGAACGTCGACGTCAACGTCAAGCTGCCCGAAGCATCGGCCCCCGCAATGCCGAGCGGTCAGTGAGGAGAAGCTGAATGTCAGATCCCAACATCCCGCCACCTGAGCGCGTGGTTCATCAGACGACCATCAACACTTCTGCTCCGGAGCGAAAGGGGGGCGGAGGGATGCTGGCCTTCATCGTCGGCGGATTGATTGTCGCGGTCGCCGTGATTGCGTGGTTCATCTACTCGGGCGGACGCGTTCCTGCCGCACCGGAAGCGCCAGAAGTCAATCTCGACATCAATGTCCCGGCGCCCAAGCTGCCGGAAGCGCCGCGCCTGCCGGATCGTCCGACCTTGCCGGAGGTGCCGAGCCCGGCCGAGCCGCCGACCGTGACCACGCCGACGGCCGAGCCTCGGGCCTGACATCATGGCGGACCGGGTGGCCGTAAAGCGGGCCTATGACACCCCTGCGCCTGAGGACGGTCCACGCGTTCTGGTCGATCGGCTGTGGCCGCGCGGTTTGAGCAAGGAGAAGGCGGCGATTGATCTGTGGCTGAAGGAGATCGCGCCCAGCAGGACGCTACGCCAGTGGTTTGGCCATGAGCCCGCCCGATGGCGGGAGTTCCAACTTCGCTATCGCGCGGAACTGGACGCCAATGGCGAGGTGGTCGGGCAGTTGAGGGATGTGATCCGCGCCGGGAAGACGACGCTGATCTATGGCGCGAAGGACGAGGCGCACAACCATGCCGTGGTGCTGGCGGCCTATCTGGAAGGGGCTACTTCAGCCGGTAGCTGATCGTCGTGACCACGCGGACCTTCTTGTTCAGGGAGGTGGCTTCGTCGCCGAAACCGTCGCGGGGAAGGATTTCGAACGAACCCTGACCGGCTGACTTGATCGGTCCCAGCGGCGCGCCGGAGTCCTTGGCGAACTGGACGGCGCCGGTGCGTGCGGCGGCCGTGGCCTCGGCGATCATGGCGGGGCGCACGTCGTTCAGCCTGGTAAAGATGTAGGACGGCCCCTGGAAGTCCTGCAGCACCACGCCCTGACGCACCAGATCGTTCAGGTTGCGGGTCGTGGTCTGGACCCGATCCACGTCGTTGGTCCGCACGACGACGGTCTGGGTCAGGATGAAGCGCGGCCCCCCGGTCTGGCTGGCGTATTCGCGCGAGCGGGTGTCGGCCACGCCGAGTTGGCCCAGATCAACCGACGCATCCGGATAGCCTTGGGCCTTGAGGAATTGGCGCACGATGGCCAAGTCGCCGTCGATGCGGGCCTGAACCTCGGACAAGACCTCGCCAGAGGCCGTGAAGCGGATCGGCAGGACGGCCAGATCGGCCTTCACGTCCTTTTCCGCGAGCCCCCGCACGGTCACGGAGCGGTCGCCGGCGCGGGCGTTGACCACGCCCTGACCGATCAGGGCGCCGCCGCCGATCAGGCCGATGGCCAGCAGTCCGCCGATGACGGCGGCGGGGATCAGGCGGCTGTCGGTCGTCATGTGTCTTCTCCGGCGAAGCTGCGGTCGCCGCCGGCCCATTGCAGGGCCAGGACGCGACAGGCCGAGGCCAGGGGACGTCGGCCGCGCCAGGCGTCGATACGGATCAACAGGCCGGCGCGGCCGAGGTTCAGTTCAGCCCCGATGGCGTCCAGAACGGCCCAGAACTCCGGCTCCAGCGCCACCGAGGTGGCGTGGCCGGACAGAAGGACTGAACGCTTGGCGAGGCTGCTCACGGCTTAGCGGACGCCGACCATCATGATGTTCACCGTATTGGGCGCGCCGTTGGTCAGGACCGAATGGCGCGTGTCCGTGGTGAAGCGCAGCGCGCCGGCCGGGTCGCGGATTTCGGCGCGAACGGCATAGGTGTGGCGCGGGTCGATCCGGTCGTTCGGCACCGACAGCGTAACGGCGTAGGGCGGTGCGCGGCCGTCCAGTGGCTGGGTGGTCTCGGCCATGACGCGGGCGGGGGCGTCCATCAGGCTGACGTCCTCTACCTTGACCGTCAGCACATGGCCGGGCGTCAGCATGATGCGCTCGCGATAGGCGGCGGTGACATCGACCTGGGTCGAGGCGGCCTCATCGCCCGGCATGCTGGAACAGGCGGCGACCACAAGGGCGAGCGGGGCGATCAGCGGAAGGAAGCGCATGACGGAGTGTCCTTTGAGGGGGATAGCTTAGCAGAACGCCCGATGAAGGCATAAGGCTGCAAGATCGTGGCGGCGCCGTTCGAAAACCGGTGATAACGGGAGTTCCGGTTTCGTTTCCATTGAGTCGCCTTGAGGCCCTGCCAGTGACCGAGTCTGCAAAGCTATCCTCTAGGTTCCGCATGTCTCCAACCGCCCTGGCCATTGGCGGGATCGGCGTCTGCGCCCTGATCTGGGGCACGACCTGGTACGCCATCACCTTCCAGCTGGGCGCGGTGGACGCGGCGGTGTCGGTGGTGATGCGCTTCGCCATCGCGGCTGTGGTGCTGGCTCTGGTGGTCAAGGCGACCGGCGGCAAGCTGTCCATGACCCGGCCGCAGCATCTGGCGGCCATGGGGCAGGGGCTGTTCGCCTTCGCGATAAGCTACGCCTTTGTCTATGCGGCGGAAGAGAAGATCGCCTCGGCCGTGGTGGCGGTGATCTTCGCGGCCCTGGCCTTCCTCAATCTGATCCTGTTCCGGGTCGTCTCGAAGCAGAAGGCGGCGCCGGCGGCCTGGCTGGGCGCGGGCATGGGCGTGGTCGGGGTGGCGGTCCTGTCGGGCGGCGAGGTTATGGGCGCTGGCCTGGGTTTGCACGCCGTCGAGGGCGTGACCTTCGCCGTCATCGCCGTGGTGGCCTCGGCCTTCGGCAACTGGTTCGCCTGGAAGGGGCAGCAGGCGGGGGCGCAGGTCCTGCCCGGCACGGCCTGGGCGATGGCCTATGGCACCGGGGCGCTGGCGCTCTATGGCCTGGCGACCGGGGTGTCGTGGTCGGTGGCGTGGAGCCCGGCCTATGTCATCTCGCTGCTGTACCTGTCCTTGTTCGGGTCGGTGATCGCCTTCGGTCTGTATTTCACCATCGCTCGGGCGCGCGGCTTCGCCCTGGCCAGTTATGTCTCGGCCCTGACCCCGCCGATCGCCATGCTGGTGTCGGTGCTGTTCGAGGGGGCCAGGTTCGGCCTGATCGCCTTTGTCGGGCTGGCGCTGGTGCTGGCGGGTCAGTTGTTCCTGATCCGCTCGCCGAAGCGGTAGACAGCGTGATGGCGGAAGCGGTGTCTAAATTTCATCAGCACACGGCATTTCAATGCGTTTCATTTCTCTTGTTTATCAATGTGATGCTTGATTTCGATGTTTCATATTTTTTCACAAAAGTGCATTCAGGCGCAAAAATAATGATAGGTGTGTTGGTGGGTGTGAAGCGGATGGGCGGCGGTTGACGGAACTGTCCTCCTAACTCTAGCTCCCAGGCGCCATTTCTCGAAAATGATGTTGGGTTGGATGGAGGGTTCAAATTTCATCTCCTTGAAAACATTGACGTGTTTTCGTCTATCGGAGTGGAATTCGAACTTGGCGGGCTTCGGCGCTCGCGAATAGCGATGGCGGCGAAGGTCACCCCCTCGACCGCGTGGGCGGTTGAACTAATCGCCGTATCAAATCGGGACCAGGATGATGTTCACCGCGTACAAGCGTTGCTGAGGCAGGGCTTGTCGTTCCAAGGACGACAAGCGCATGGCCCCTTTGTTTCCACGGATTCTCGTTCTTCGGCTTTTGTGCAAGTCTGGTCGCTCTGATTTGCTAACGCGGCGGAGGGCGCATTGCCCAGGCTACAGGAGCCATTGGGACCATTGGCGGTGTCGCGGCTGATCAAGCCGGGCCTGCACGCGGTTGGCGGCGTGCCGGGCCTTGCGCTGCAGGTGCTCCCGAGCGGGGGGCGGACCTGGATCCTTCGCGCCGTCATCGGCGGTCGCCGCCGTGAGATGGGGCTGGGCGGCTATCCGGGCGTGACCCTGGCCAGGGCGCGAGAGTCGGCCCGTGAAGCGAGGGACCTCATTCGCCGGGGGATTGATCCGATCGAAGCCGCCAAGGCGGCGAGGGAGGCGCTCAAGGCGACGCCGACCGTCGCCTATACGTTCCGGGCTGCGGCGGAAGCCTATATCGCCGCTCACGCAGCCAGTTGGAGAAACCCCAAACATCGGGACCAGTGGACGGCTACGCTGAAAAACTACGCCTATCCGGTCATGGGAAAGCTCGACGTCTCAGCCATTGAGCTTCCTCACGTCATGAGGGTCCTGGAACCGATCTGGATCGAGAAGACCGAAACCGCCAAGCGTCTGCGGGGAAGGATCGAGATGGTGCTCGACTGGGCCGGCGCACGCGGCTTTCGGTCAGGTCCGAACCCGGCGCGCTGGCGTGGGCATCTCGACAAGCTGTTGGCAAAGCCGTCCAAGGTGCGCAGGATCGTTCATCACCGTGCTTTGCCCATCGATGGGATCAGCGCCTTCATGACCAGGCTGCGCGCAGCTGATGGCGTTGGGGCGCGGGCTCTTGAATTCGCCATTCTGACGGCGGCGCGTTCTGGCGAGGTGCGGGGGGCGACCTGGCAGGAGATCGACCTCGACGCTCGACTCTGGACCATCAGCGCAGAGCGCATGAAGGGCGCACGCGAGCATCGTGCGCCGCTATCCGATGCTGCGGTCGCCGTGTTGAGGGCTATGCCTCAGGAGCGGCCGGAAAGTTATGTGTTCAAGGCGGCCCATGGCGGCCGTCTGTCGGACATGACGATATCGGCGGTGCTCCGTAGGCTGGATGTCGACGCTGTTCCTCACGGCTTCCGCTCGACGTTTCGGGACTGGGTCGCCGAACGCACTTCCTATCCCAATGAGGTCGCCGAAATGGCGTTGGCGCATGCTGTAGGGAACAAGGTCGAGGCCGCTTACCGGCGGGGCGACCTGTTCGAGAAGCGTCTGGCCATGATGAACGATTGGGGCCGGTTCTGCGCTGGGGGGACCAGGGACGCTTAAGGCGGCCTGTCCGACAGGGGCGTCGGCGAAAGCCGCCTGTCCCCGCCGGCTGCTCGTAGCTCGCGACCTTGCCCGCAACGATCCCGTCTCGCTGGGGGGGCGGGATCTGTCGCGCCTTGAAAAGCGGGATCCGGCGGGGAAGCGCTTTCATTTATAGTGAACGACGTTATGTATTTGGGCGTCGCGATCCAGACAGGTGAAGGCTGGAGCCTTTCTGTCGACCGCGGATACGGGCCCGGTCCTTGCTGGAGGCCGGGCCATAGGGGACGAATGTCCCGAAGGGGGACGTATGCTCATCTGGTTGGTTCTGGCCCTGGCCTTGCTGATGCTGCTGGCTGTCGTGATCTGGCTGTTGGCCGGGCGGAGGATCGTGGCGTCGATCCAGCGACGGCAAAGGGCGCGCCGGGAGGCCAAGCGTCGCAGATACTACGCCCGGCGGGCTGACTGACGCAGAAGGCCTGCCGACTGCATCGCCGGCCGTCCTGCCCGCGGCTCCCATCCTGCTGTGTGAGTAAGAGTTACTCAGGGGAGGCGCCGGCCTTGCATTGGAGGAAGGCGCGGCGTGTTTCCGTCTGTCGCAGGGGCATGCCCCGAACCGGTTGGACGAGGCGGAATGCGTAATGATGAACGATTGGGCGCTTGAGCATTCGGTAGACGCCCTGCAGGCGGTCCGTCAGGGAGCGGCCGGCATGGATGCATCGTTTGATTGCGTGATCGAAGTCGAGCAACGCACCCTGGATCGGTCACCGACCAGTCTTGCGGAGGCGTCAGCGCTCCTGCGCCTGGCTCTGGCTGATCTCGAGGTCGGCGGCAGGAGCGACGGGCGTGATCTCGGCGCCGTCCAGCGAGTTGCGGACTACCTGTTGGCGCTGGATCGGCCCTCGGAAGCCGGATGACGACTACGTGATTTTGCTCTATCCTCACCAGAAATGGGGATAGGCGAGATGTATGGCGGGTAAAAGCGCATCTGATTTTGACGTGCGCGTGGGCGCGCGCCTGAGAGAGGCTCGCATCGCCATGGGTCTGAGTCAGAGCGAAATCGGTCGTTTGATCGGCGTGTCTTTCCAGCAGGTCCAGCGCTATGAGCGCGGCGTCAATCGTCTTCCCGGCAGCGCGTTCGCTATTCTTCATGCGCGCCTTGGACTGACGGCGGAGGATGTTCTCGGGCTTGACGAGGGAGCGAAATGGGCTTCCCGGCAAGATTTGCTCAAGACCCCGGGCGCCGCTGAACTTGTCAGTCTTTACGATAGGCTGGACGCGGCGGCGCGGCGCGCCCTGATCCAAATGGCGAAGGAGCTTGCAGAGCGATCCGGCGATCAACCGCCCATGCCCCAGCTCTGAGGCTCTCGACGCTTCTCCGGCTGGGATGATTCCAGGGCGGCTGGGGATGGCCGGATCAAACCGGCGCGATTTCGCGATTTCCGGACATCTGGTGGCGACCCGGCCCTGAGCCAGACAAGGTTCGGATCAGGCCGCCGGCTGCTTACGGCAGCGCTTCCTCTGTGCGCCTCTAACGGTAAAGGGAGAGTCAACAGGGCTGCGCCTGAAGCGCCGTGTTCCGAATTGATGATCTCCCCGAGTGGGCGGGATGCCTGGGCCGAGGGGCCGGGTCGTCTGGGGACTCGTGTTGTGGCTTGACGAGCGCGCGGCCGCTTTCAGGTTCAGGCGAGACGGGCCCGGTGGAAGCGGATGACCCGCCTCGCCGTCTCGAGCGGAAGGGCCCGGTAGAGGTCTCCGTAGGCAAGGCCGGCGTTCTCGTCGGTCGGCCGCCCCTGCATGGCCGCCATGGCGTAGACGAGAAAGACGGGGAGGCTGAAGTCGGCGGCCCGGCAAACGACGACCAGGGCGTCCAGGCGGCGCTCCCCGAGTATCGCGGCCGCCATGGCGAGATCAATCTCGGCCGCATGGGCCAGGGCGGCGACGAGCCCCTTCATGCCTTGAGTTCGGTAGATCGTGGCGACGGCGGGCAGGCCTTCGCCGTCGACGAGCAGGCCAGCGTCGTCGACGGCCAGGGCTTGCGCGTTGCGAGCATTGCCGACTTCCGGCTGGCCGGCCAGGAAAAGCGGTCCTGACCCAGGTGCAAAAAAGGCGTCCGCCAGCTCTCGCAGGACCGTGCGTCTCTGTTCGCTCGCGAGGATCTGGTCGACGGCGATGAGTTCGGGCAGCCGGGAAGGGGCGCTGCTGTCGAGAGGCCGGACCGGCATCTGCTCTAGACGGAGCCAGAGGGGCGGGCGGGGTGTCCGCGGGCCATGGCGCAGCCGTCGCCCCCGTCGTCCGCAGCGGGGGGCGACGGGGCGGGGGGCTTGGCCGCCGGCGCGAACCGGCGGAGCTCGGCTTGCGGCCGCAGCCCCGGATCGAGCAGATCGTCAAAACGTGAAAAACGAAGAGGAACCGACATCATCCCGGATCAGTGCAGGTTCGATCAGGGGCTGGCAAGACGGAATGCACGTCTGAGGTGTGGCGCTTGTCCGGCGGCGCGGCGTCTTCGCGGCGCCGTCCCGATTGCCCGCCGGGGCGCCGGGAGGTTAAGAGCGGCCTCCCTTCATCGAGGCGCTTCATCCTTGTCCTTTCTCAAGATCCAGACTGCGGTCGTCCTGGCCCGGGCGGCGCTTTTGATCACCCTTGCCGGGGTGCTGGCGGCGGCCTTCGCCCCTCTCGGCATGGCGCCTTCGATCGGCGGGTCGGACTGGGTCAGTCATGGCCTGGCGTTCGCGGTCCTCGCCGTCCTTTCGGCCATGGCTCTGCCGGGGCGGCCGCTTTTCGCCTTGTGGCTGGGCCTGGCGGTTCTGGGCGTCGGGATCGAAATCCTGCAGGCCGCGCCCTTGGTCGGCCGCGGGCCCAGCGTCGTCGAGGCCGCCTGGGACGCCCTGGTGGCGGGCGCGGTCCTGGCCCTGATGGGGCTTGGAGACCTGCGCGCCCGGCAGCGGCGGGCGATCTGATCGCGCTTCTGGAGTGATGGCGGCGATGAGGTCGGATGTTGTCCAAGCCGGGCGAAAAGGGGGCGAATAGAGGAGGAGAAGGGTTGTTTCCCGCGCCTCTAGCGTGTAGTCCCGTGCTCGAACTCGATATTTTTTGGAGGGGTTCCCTTATGAAGAAAGCCTTTGGCCTGATCGCCGCCAGCGTTGTGGCCGTCAGCGGCGTCGCTATCGCGGCGGCTCCGTCGAGCAAGCCTGTCGCCGCTCCTGTCGCCCGGGTGGCGTCGGAAGGCGTCGTTCAGGTGAACCGCGGCGAAGGTTTCGTCACGGTAGGCTCGACCGCCATGGTCTCGAGCGGCGACCAGCTGCGCCTGGCTTCCTCGGGTGAGCTCGTCTACGGCGACGGTTGCTCGGTGCAGGTGGCCGCCCTGGACGCCTTCACTGTCGCCGCCGCTTCGCCCTGCGCGCAGTCGGCCGTGCTGACCAAGGCCGCCTTCCAGGTTGCAGGCGCAGGCGCAGGCGCAGGTGCGGGCGCAGGTACGGCCGGTGCTGGCGCCGGTGCTGGCGCGGCCGCCGGAGCGGGCGCAGCCGCCGCTGGCGGTATCGGCGTGGGCACCGCCGCCGTCGCTGGCGTTGCTGCGGCTGCCGCCATCGGCGCCGCCGTCGCCGTAGCCTCCTCCTCGTCTGACGACGACAAGCCTGTCAGCGCCTAAGGCCTGGCCTGAAAGGGTGATTTTAGAGCGGCTTCGGCCGCTCTTTTTTTGTCAGTTTCTGTTTCCGGGCCTGGCCCGCGGGCCGACCGTCAGCGTTTCATGATCGACCTTCACTGCCATTTGCTGCCGGGCGTCGACGACGGCGCCGAAAATCTCGAGGAATCGCTTGAGATGGCGCGGACGGCTGTGGCGGACGGAACGGTCCAGCTGGCCTGTACGCCCCATATCTATCCCGGCCTGTACGAGAACGACGGGCCTGGCATAAGGGCGGCGGTCGATCGTCTCCAGAAGGCGCTGGACGAGGCCGGCGTCAACCTGCGTCTTCTGGCGGGGGCCGACGTCCAGCTGGCGCCCGACATGGTGGAGGGGCTGAAGACCGGGCGGATCCCCACGCTCGGCGGGACCCGCTATTTCCTGTTCGAACCGCCTCACCATGTGGCCCCGCCGCGGATGCCGGACATGATCTTCCGTCTCCTGGCGGAGGGCTATGTCCCGATCATCACGCATCCGGAGCGTTTGACCTGGATCGAGGACCATTATGACACGGTCTGCGAAGCCTTTGACGGCGGTGCCTGGATCCAGCTGACGGCGGGGGCGGTGACGGGCTATTTCGGGCGCCGGGCGCAATACTGGTCTGAGCGCATGCTCGACGAAGGTCGGGTGCATCTGATCGCCAGCGACGGCCATAACATGCGGCGTCGCAGGCCCGTGCTTTCGGCCGCCCGCGACGCGGTCGCCCTGAGGTTGGGCGAGGCGGCGGCGATGGACATGGTGCTCGGGCGGCCGGAGGGAATCCTTCTCGACCGGCCTCCCGAGGACATGCCCGCCCTGGCCGGCGTGCAACAACAGGCCGAACAGCCGTCAGGATGGCGTCGCTGGTTCGGGGGAAGAAAATGAGTCTGATGCGATCCTTCACGCCGGCTGTCGCCGGTCTCGCCGTGCTTCTGTCGGGCTGTTCCGCCGGGGTGGGTCTGGGCGGAGGCCTGGGCCTCGGTGCGGGCTCGGGCGACGTCCTGCCTGCGCCGGCGGCCCAGCAGGCGGCGCAGCCCTCCTACAGGGTCGGTCCCTTCGACCTGCTACAGATCAGCGTCTTCGGGGTGCCGGAGCTTTCGGGGCCGGCGCAGGTCGACGGCGAAGGAATCTTGACCCTGCCCCTGGTCGGCGGCGTCGAGGCCATGGGACTGACGCCGCCGCAGCTGGCCGCGACTCTGGAGCGCGCCTATGGCGACCGCTTCGTGCGTGATCCGAGCATCACCGTCCAGGTGACGACCCCGCAGAGCCAGCGGGTCGTTGTCGGCGGCGCCGTCGGCGAGCCCGGCGTCTTCCCCGTGCTCGGACGACTGACTCTCAACCAGGCCGTCGCCCAGGCCAAGGGCCTGGACGACTACGCCAACGCCTCCAATGTCATCGTGCTGCGCGAGGTCGACGGTCGCCAGGCGGCGGCCCGGTTCGACCTGCGGGCCATTCAGGAGGGCCAGATGGCCGATCCAGAACTGGCGCCGGGGGATACCGTGATCGTCGACACCGCCCGCGCTCGCCGCCTCATCCGCGATCTGGCGCCGCTCGGCACCCTGTTCGCCGTCTTCCGCGCCTTCGACTGACCGGCCTTCCGATGACCTTCAATGATCCCCTGGCCTTCCAGGCCCGTTCGTCCGCCCGTAGCGGCGGCGCCCTGTTCGGCGGTCCCGGCGACGGCGTGATCGACCTGCGCCGCCTCTGGCATGTGGTCCTCAAGCGCTGGTGGGTCCTGGCGGGATCGGTCGCCCTGCTTCTGGTGCTCGGCGTCATCGTCACCCTGCTGTCGACGCCGGTCTACCGGGCCAGCGCGACGATCCAGATCGACCGTGAGGCGGCCCAGGTGGTGGACGTCGAAGGCGTGCTGCCGGCTGAAAACCTCTACAGCGCCCAGGAATTCTACCAGACGCAGTATGGGCTGCTGAAGAGCCGGTCGCTGGCGGAGCGGGTCGTCACGGGCCTCGGCCTGGCGTCCGATCCCCTCTACGCCGAGGAGAATCGCCGGACGCCGACGGGGCAGGCGCGTCCGGCCGCCAGCCCCGCCGAGACGGCGGAACGCAAACGCAAGGCGATCGACCAGTTCATCGAGAACCTGCGCATCACCCCCTCGATGAATTCGCGCCTCGTCACCATCAGCTACGACAGTCCTGATCCGGCTCTCGCCCAGGCCGTGGTGAACGCGATCACCGAGACCTTCATCGCCAGCAATCTGGAGCGCCGTTTCGAGGCCTCCTCCTATGCACGGAAATTCCTCGAGGAGCGGATCGAACAGCTGCGCGCCAAGCTCGAGCAGTCGGAGCGCGAACTGGTCGCCTACGCCTCCGACGAGCAGATCATCAACATCCCGAGCGCGAGCGGCAATGCGGAGCAGGGCGGCAATCGCGGTCGGTCGCTGATCAGTTCGTCGCTGGAAGCCCTCAACGCCTCCCTCGCCAAGGCCCGGACCGACCGGATCGCCGCCGAACAACGCTGGCGGACGGCCCAGGCGTCTTCGGGCCTGGCGCTCAGCGAGGTCCTGGCCAGTCCGACCATCCAGCAGCTGCGCCAGCAGCGGGCCGACCTGGTCTCGAAGCGACAGGAGCTCCTCCAGCGCTTCCAGCCGGAATATCCCGCTGTCCGGCAGGCGGCGGCCCAGATCGCCGAACTCGACCGCCAGCTGGCCGCCGAGGCGGGCGACGTGCGCCAGTCGCTCCAGGGCCAGTACGCCTCGGCCCTGGCGGCGGAACAGTCGATCGAAGCCGAAATCTCCCGGCTCAAGACCCAGGCGATCGACCTCGACCAGCGCAGCATTCGCTACAACATCCTCCAGCGCGAACTGGACACCAACCGCACCCTTTATGACGGCCTGCTGCAGCGTTACCGCGAGATCGGCATCGCCGGGGGCGTCGGCACCAACAACGTCTCCGTGGTCGACCGCGCCGAAACCCCGGTCAAGCCGGTCGCGCCCAGGCCCCTGATCAACCTCGCCCTGGCCGGCCTGCTCGGCCTGCTGCTCGGCGCCGCCGTGGTCTTCGTCCTGGAATTCCTCGACGAGTCGCTGAAGGTCCCGTCGGACATCGAGACCAAGCTGGGCCTGCCCCTTCTGGGCAGCGTGCCGCTCTTGCCGACGGCGGCGGCCCTGGCCGAGGCCGAGCGCGACCCGCGCTCGGGCTTCTCCGAAGCCTATCATTCGGTCCGTTCGGCCCTGCAGTTCGCGCGGGTCGGCGGCGCGCCCAGGACCCTGCTGATCACCAGTTCGCAGCCGGGTGAAGGCAAGAGCACCTCGTCGCTCGCCATCGCGCGCGCCTTCGCCCGCATG
>DAIOID010000017.1:0-8882 GCA_036744355.1 Brevundimonas sp. | reverse complement strand
GACGGCGACCTGCGCAATCCGTCCCTGCACAGGATGCTGGGGGCGGCCAACCGCACCGGCTTCTCCTCGGTCCTGGCCGGCGCTGATCTCGCCGACGCCGTCCAGCGCACGGACCAGGAGCACCTGACCCTCCTGTCCAGCGGTCCGCGCCCGCCCAGCCCGGCGGACCTGCTCAGCAGTCCCGCGCTCGGAGCCTTCCTTGACCGCGTCGGCAAGAGCGTCGACCTGGTCGTGATCGACGGCCCGCCGGTCATGGGCCTGGCGGACGCCACCATCCTGGGCAATGCGGTGGAGGGCGTGCTCTTCATCAGCGGCGCCGGCGTGGTCCGCCGCGGGGCCGCCCTGACCGCGCTCGAGCGTCTCCGGGCGGCCGGAGCCGACGTCATCGGCGGCGTCCTGGAGCGGTTTGACTCCAGGAAGGCCAACCTCGGCGGCTACGGCTACGAGTACGCCTACTCCTATGACTACGGCGCGGCGGACGACAGGGCTGCGCCGCGCAAGCGCGGCCGGCGCGGCTGATCGAAGCGGGGGCGGACATGGGGCGAGGCGTTTCCACGCGACGGGGAGGGCGTCTGTCCGCCCTGCTTCTGCCGACCCTCGCCGTCTGCGGCGGCCTGGCCTTGAGCGGGGCCGTGGCCGCCTTCGGCCTCGCCCGTCTCCAGGCGGAGCCCGATGCGGCCCTGGCCCTGTGGCCCTGGCGGGCGGGATCCCATCTACGCCTCGCCGAGACGGCGCTGGCGGCGAACGACGACGCCGGCGCCGCGGCCCAGGCCCGGCTGGCGCTTGAATATGACCCGCTTTCGGCCAGGGGGTTTTCGCTTCTGGGCCGTGCGGCCCTGGCCCGGGGGGATGCGGCGCGCGCCGACGTCATGATGGCGGCGGCTTCGCGGCGTTCACTGAGGGATGCGCCCAGCCAGGCCTGGATCTTCGCCAGGGCTCTGGAGCGGGGGGATTTCCCGGCGGCCATGGCGGCCTATGACGTCCTGATGCGCCGCCGGCCCGATCTCGCCGAGCGGTTCTCGCCGCCGGTCCATGCGGCCGCCGACGGCCTGGTCGAGGCGCGCGGGGCCCTCGCGGCGCGCCTGGCCCTGGCGCCGTCATGGCGATCGTCCTTCATGGCGGCCTACAGTCGCGACAGCGCGCAGCCGGCGGCGGTCCACGCTCTCCTGTCCTCGCTGCGGACGACGGCGGCGCCGCCGACGGATCCCGAGATGCGGGCCTATATCGACCGTCTGGTGCGCGACCGCGCCTATGTGGCGGCCTATGTCGCCTGGGCCGAGCATCAGCCGGAGGCGGCCGGGAGCGGGGCGGGGGCGGGGGCGGGGGTGTCGGACGGCGGCTTTGAACGCGAGGGCCTCCGCCTGGCCCCGTTCGGCTGGACGCTGACGACCGGAGACGGCGCCTCGGCCCAGCGCGCGGCCCTGCCCGGCGGGGATGGTTTCGGTCTCCAGGCCGCGGTCTCGGGCGGCCTGGCGCGTCGGACGATCGCCGAACAGATGATGGTCCTGCCCAGGGGGGAGCATCGTCTGGGCGGCCGGGCCCGGCTGGAGAGCGGAGACCCGGACGGACGGCTGGTCTGGACGGTGCGATGCGAGGGCGACGTCCGAGTTCTTCTGGCCGAGGTCGAGGCTCCTGACGGCGCGCTCGGCGCCTGGGCGTCGTTCGACGCGGCGGTCGTCGTGCCCGAGGGCTGTCCCGCGCAGCGGTTGCGTCTCGAAGCAAGGCCGGGGACGAGTCTGGCGCCGGCGTCCGTCCTCTTCGACGACATCCATGTCTCGAGGCCGGCCGCGGGCGCGGCGCCGGGAGACAGGGTCGCAGGGCGCGATACAGGGACGATGTGATGAAGCACCAGGGAAGGCTCCACGACGCGGCCGCGCGGTCGCCGGCGCTGTTCGCCGCCACGGCGGCCTATCTGTGTCTCTGCCTCGTCCTGGGCGGCGCTTCCCAGGCCAATGACCTGTTCGACCTGATCCTGCGGCTGACGGGCGTCCCCCTTCTGGCCCTGGCCTGTCTTCGCCTCGCGCAGGGCCGGGGCGCGGGCGCGTCCTGGCTCCTGTTCGGGCTTCTGGGTGCGCTCGCCCTGTTGCCGGCCCTGCAGCTCATTCCCTTGCCGCCGGGCCTTTGGGCGAGCCTGCCGGGCCGAGGCGCGCTGGCGGGAGACCTGGGCGCGGCCGGGGTCGCGCCGGTCTGGCGGCCCCTGTCCCTGGCGCCCGAGGCGACGCTCGACGCCCTGTTCGGCCTGGTTCCCTTCGCGGCCGTCCTGACGGCGGCGATCGGCCTGTCGCCCGAGGAGCGCCGGAGGCTCTGGATCGGAACAGCGATCCTCGCCTTTCTTTCGGTCGTCCTCGGCGCCCTGCAGCTGGCGGGCGGCGGGCTGAGATTCTACGGCGACCGGGGAGGGAGCGCGGTCGGCTTCTTCGCCAACCGCAACCATTGGGCCGCCTGGCTGGCGGCGACCCTGCCGATCCTCGCCCTTGTCATGAGCCGCAGCGACAGCCGGGACGGGCGCATGAGCCCGCTGGCTATCGCCATCCTCCTGGCGGTCTTCGTAGCGCTGCTCGCGGGCGTGGCCATCTCCGGATCGCGCGCCGGCGCCGTGCTGCTGATACCGGCGATCCTGGGGTCCGTCTTCCTCCTGTGGCGGCAAGGCGGGCGGGACGCGGGAGCAGGCCGGCTCCTCCTTCCGGCGGTCGCGGGCGCCGCTGGACTGGCCTTCGCCGTCCTGGGGGCCTGGGCGGCGGCGTCGCGGTTCGCGGGCTCCAGCGAGGATCTCCGCTTCGATCTCTGGGCGGACGCCCTGCGCCTGTCGCTGGCCCATCTTCCGTTCGGTTCGGGCGCGGGAAGCTTCAGCGCGATCTACATGGGCCAGGAAGCCGCCGACACGCTCACCGCGGGATTCGCCAACCAGGCGCACAACGACTGGGCGGAGGTCTTCGTCGAGTATGGGGCTGCGGCGGCGCTGCCCATGGCTCTGGCGGCGGCTATTGTGCTGAAAGGGGCGAGCCGCAACAGCGCCGCCCCCTTCATGATCCTGGCCCTGGTCGTGCTTCTGGCGGCCTCCTTCGTCGACTACCCGCTGAGGACGCCTGCGCTCCAGGCGCTGACGGCGCTTCTGCTGGCGGGGCTGGCCAGCGGTGGCGGCTTTCGCCGGCGCAGGCGGGCCTGACGAAGGCGAAGGGCCGGGGCGGCGTCGACGCAGGCCGGCGGGCGCGGGCGGCTTTGTCGGAGCCGCTTTTCCGCTTAAGTCGCGGGGAATAGCTGTGGGAAAAGCAGATCGAGCGACTTCGCAGGGAAACGGAGCGACACCGGTCCCTTGGGCGTATCCGATCCCAGCAGGCCCTCTTCCACAAGCTGAGCCAGCACCAGGCGAGCGCTGCGCTCCGGCAGGCGTGTGATCCGGTCGGCGTCGCCTCGGGCGAACTCGCCGCGATTCGCAGCCTCTTCCAGCAGATTGGCGGCTTCGCGCTTCAGCGTGCCGCTCCGCTCGACACACAGCCTGAGCCGCCCTGTCAGGTTCGGCAGATCGAACAGGCTGGACATGAAGTTCACCTGGTCGAGACAGACTTTCAGGAACCAAAGGGTGAAATCGGCGAGCGCCCGTTCCGACAGGTTCCCTCTCCCATCGCGATCCCCTTGTCGAGGCATGTCGGCGGACGCCATCCTCATCTTGTATTCTGTGCGGCTTTCAAGACCCCGTGCGAGGCCCCGCGATACCGACCAGAGGCCGTGGGCTCCGATCCCAGCATCCTGGATCATGGCATGGCTCATCAAACGGCTGACGCGGTCGTTTCCATCAGGAAACGGATGAATGTAGTTGAACCGGTGATGCGCGGCCGCAATGGTCGCCAGTTTCGCCGCCGTGCCCATCCGCTGGCCATAGCGTTCGGCGAACCTGTCCATCATGGCAGGCACGCGGTCGCTGGACGGTGGGACGTGGCGTCCGATCTCGACGTCCTGTTCAGCCCCTTCTCTGAAGCGGCCCGGCGTCATGTCGAAGGCGTGCTCCTTGCCTGTGATCCGCAACATCGCGGGCGCTGCGTCACGGTAGAACGCCTCATGAAGCGTTCGAATGAAATCGACCGAGGTCGGCTGTGGCAGTTCTCCACGGGCCGCCAGATCGTCGATCCACGCCTGGACCCGAACGTGGGCCGCTGCTTCAATTTGCAGGTTGCGGCGTCCCTCGTCCTCGTCGAAGTCCCTGGCCAGCGCGCGCTCGATGTCGCGCGGGCGGGTGTCGTGCCCTTCAATTAGATTGCTGTAGTAGGTGCTCATCACCCGCACGAGCGACGCCAACGCCTGCGCGGTGCGAGGATGCAGCGCTGCGCCAAGCGTCGCGGCCTTTGCGCTTAGGTCAGCGATGACATCGGCTATCGCGGCGTTCGGCGTTTCGAGAAGCGTCGGCTCAATGCGGTAGATTCTGCCGATCTTTTTTCTGCGGCGGGCAAGGGCAATCCATTGTGACACTAACGGATTTTTTCGAGATTGCCGATCCTTCTGCCGATGTTCTTGCCGATCTCTCTGCCGATGGTTCTCGCTCATGGCGGAAGCGACGCAGGCCGGGTCAATCTCCTGTTGGGCGCATTCGGTGCGCCGGATGTCGTCGAGATCTGGAAAAAACGGCGTGCGCGTCCCTGGTCGATGCTCATCGCGAGTGCGCCGCCCTGAATCCCGCGGCCTGCGCCTAGAGGCATGATCAGCCCGACTCTTTCGAACACCCCGGCGGACCGGCGTCAGGTAAAATTGACCAGATGCTCGCTGGAACTGGACGGCGCTGACGCATCATACGTTTATACGTATTTGAACAGTTTATACGCAAAAACGAATCATAACAATTTATTCGGAAAATCGGATATTGATTCTTTATCCGGTTTTACGTATTTTGTTGCGATAAGGGAGCACCGCATGCAGTCCGTCGCCCGCAACGAAAAGCAGCTCGCCGCCGCGATCCGCCGCTTCCGGAAGATCGAGCCCCTGACCCAGGGCGAACTTGCAACGAAGGCGGGCAAGCGTCAGGCCACCATATCCAACCTGGAAGGCGGGGCTGGAACGCTCGAAACCCTCTTCGCCGTGCTGGGCGCGCTCGAACTGGAGTTGGTCGTGCGCCCCCGACGCCGCGGCGAGACGCCGGACATGGGCGACCTGTTCTGATGGCGCGCAGGAAGACCAATCCTCCCCTGATGGTCTATCTAAACGGCCGCCTCGTCGGCCGCTTCAGACGGGAGACCAGCGGCGCCGTCGACTTCCAGTATGACGCTGCATGGCTTGCGTGGGAGAATGCGATCCCGGCGTCCCTGTCTCTCCCCCTGCGGGAGGACCGCTATATCGGCGCGCCCGTCATCGCCGTCTTCGACAACCTCCTGCCCGACAACGAGGCGATCCGGGGGCGGGTCGCGGCGCGAGTCGGCGCCGAGGGCGACGACGCCTTCAGCCTGCTGACCGCCATCGGCCGGGACTGTGTCGGAGCCCTCCAGTTCCTCCCCGAGGGCGAGGAACCGCCGCGCCCCGGCGAGATTCAGGGCGAACCCGTCAGCGATCAGGACATCGCGAGCATTCTGGATGACCTGGCCGCCGCGCCCCTGGGGCTGGACAAGGACGCGCATTTCCGGATCTCGCTCGCCGGCGTCCAGGACAAGACCGCCTTCCTCCGCCACGAGGGTCAATGGTTCAAACCGGACGGCCCCACCCCGACCACCCACATCTTCAAGCCGCAGATTGGAAAGCTGCCCGGCGGCGCCATCGACCTCTCCGACAGCGTCGAGAACGAGTACCTCTGCCTGACCTTCCTGCGTGCGCTCGGCTTCGACGCGGCCCATGTCGAGATCGAGACATTCGGCCGAAAGAGGGTGCTCGTCGTCGAACGTTTCGACCGTGAAAAGGCCCGGGTCGGCCGCCTGCTTCGGAGGCCGCAGGAGGACTTCTGTCAGGCGCTCTCGGTTCCCTGGGCCCGAAAGTACGAGAATGACGGCGGCCCAGGCGTCATCCAGTGCCTGGCGCTGCTGGGCGCCAGCGATGAGGTGGCTCTGGACCGTCGCGCCTTCATGAAAAGGATCATCGTCTTCTGGCTTCTGGGCGCCACCGACGGACACGCCAAGAACTTCAGCCTCTTTCTCTACCCGGGCGGCGGCTCACGACTGACGCCCCTGTATGACGTCCTGTCGGTGCAGCCTGTCGTGGACGCCGGCCAGATCAGCCACAACCGCTTCCGCATGGCGATGGCCGTCGGCGACCGTCGCCATTACCAGGTCGGTTCCATCATGCCTCGGCATTTCATTCAGACCGGAGGCAAGGCGGGCCTCGACGAGACGACCGTCCGCGAACTGTTCGCAGAACTTGTCAGGGATGCGCCAGACGCCGTCCGCAAAACACGAGCCGCCCTTCCGCCCGGGTTCCCCGCCGGCCTGGCCGACTCCATCCTCGACGGCTTCGCCCGCCGCATGGCCCTGCTCGAGGATGAACTCGGCCGTTAAGCTCGGCAATAGACGGTCGCTCATCGAGGAACCGCGGCGATCAGGCGGCTACAGCGTCATGCCGCCTCGCGCATTTGCTGGCGCGGGGCGTCCAGTTCACCTGACCGGAGCCGTCCAGTTAGTTGGCGCTGTGCACTTCCGCTTCTAACTTGATGGTCAGCAGAAATTTCACCAACGCCAAAGCGATTCCCCAACAGCCGATTCACCTTCCACAAATCGAATTGCGAAAATTCCGCCTTACAAAGCGGGGCCCGAAACCGTTTGGGGGCGATTTCACCGGGCGAGAAGAACCGCCAGGTTTTGGCTAGGCTGATCCTGCGCAGTCTCATCGCGCCGCTCCGGTTTGCGCCGGGCTTTGGCGGCGGAGGCGTCGACAGGGACATCGTCGAGGTCTGGGCGCCGGAGATCCCATGCGGCGTTCGGCGCAGGCCTTACCGGTCCAGCGCGGTTTCAAGCATCGGCCTGAACCGGCTCTTGTTCGTTTCGGCGAGGATAGCGCCCCGGGCGGATTGCTGGCGCTTTCGCGTTGCGGTGTTATATTTGTGCGGCGGGGGAGTGCGAATGAACCAGAAAATGCTGAAGCGCCTGACGATGGACACCCTGCGCCAGGCCGAGCAAGCCACGAGCCGGGAGGAGCGGCGCCGGCTGGCGCTGGAGGCCCTGGCGCATGCCGAGGCCTACCAGGTCAAGGCGGCCTTCCTGAAGGAAATCGCACGCTAGACGGCTGTCGTCCGCGCCTCGCCCCTGGGAGAATTCGAAAGACGCCCTGATGTTCGATGACTGTGTTTCGGCGACCGATGATACTTATATCGACAGGGGCGGCGTCACGCGGTAACCTGGCGTCCTCAGGGGGAGGGCAGGGTGGGGCCTCGCAGCAATCAACAAGCGCGACCTTTCGATGATCCGGAGCCTTTGGACGAGGCCTCGTGTTCGGAAGCCTGGAGCCGAAGCTGCACCCGGCCGGCGATGATCATCACGCCGGGCCTTCACCTGCTCTGGTGCAACCCGGAAGGACGCAGGCTGCTCGACTCGGACCAGGATCTGGCCGAGGTGGGGCGACGACTGAGCTTCTCCCAGAAATCGGCGGGGTTCGCCTTCGGCGCCTTCCTAGAGGGGCTCGGCGACGAGCCCAGGGCCTGGGTCCTGGCCCGGAGGGACGGCTGCGGCGAGTGCCTGATCATTCGCGCCGTCCAATTTTCGATCGGCCGGGCCGACGCCTTCATCCTGGCGATCAGCGACACTTCCCAGTCCCGGCGTTTGTGGGCCGACTTCGGTCCGGCGCTGGACCTGACGGGCGCCGAGGCCAACCTGCTCAAGCGCCTCGTCGACGGCGCCACCGTAAAGGAGGCGGCCCTCGAGCTCGGCGTCACGCTCGAGACGGCGCGGACCCATGTCAAACGCGCCTATGCGAAGCTCGACGTCAGCAGCCGGGAAGAGATGTTCGCGCGGATTTCGCCGTTTCGGCTGTCCTGATCAGGGCGTCGTCGCACAGACAGGCTGGGGATCCCTGAGGACGCGCACCGTCTCGAGCATGCCGGCGCGTCCGGACGTCGACGTCGTCCGGGTCGCTTCGGCCGCCCATCCGTCGACCACGTGGAGCCGGGCGGAGAAGTCCTGCCTGATGCTTTCGGCCGGACCCGAGGCGACGGCCCTCTCCATGCCGAGGGAACGCGTCAGCGTCAGGCCGCACCCGTCGGGCGCGGGCGACACCGAGAGCGTCGCCGTCCGGACGAGACCGTCCTGTCGTTCAACCGGCTGGTCGAACCGGCCCGCGACGAGCGGGCGGCGGGGCTGCATGTCGGCCAGGAGGGCGACGTCGCCCAGGATCATGGCGACGCGCGCCTCGGAAGACAGGGTCTCCAGATCGCGGAGAACGCGGTCGCGGGTCCCCGCGTCCGCGCCCGCCGCCTCCAGGCGCGCGGCGTAGGCGTCGCGCACGGCGGACCAGTCCATCAGGTCTATGGGGCGTCCGGCCGCGTCCGCCGAGAAGGCCACGTCCACGCCGATCCAGGCCTTGAGCAGGCTTTCCAGGCCTGGGTCGCGACTGTCCGTCAGGGCGGCGTCCAGAAGCCGGTAGCGCAGCGTCAGCCCGCCCGGGGCCGCGGCCAGGGTTTCGATTTCGAAACGCTGACGGTTGACCTGGCGGCTTTCAAGGCCCGCGTCGGTGACGGTCAGTTCGGTCTCGCTGACGAAGACGCGACGGTCGCCGGGCGCATCGGCCGTGCGCTGGACGTCCAGAAGCGTCGAGGGCTCCATCGGCGCCGGGGCGGCCAGAAGCGTGAGCAGGAGGGCCGCCGAAAGGCCGATCATCCGGGGTCTCCGATACCGACTCCCGGACCTGGTCAGCGGTGCTGATTCGCCTAACGGGAGAATTTCCATATAACAATCATCAAATTAACCATTCTTTCTGGCCGC
>DAIOID010000016.1:0-31431 GCA_036744355.1 Brevundimonas sp. | reverse complement strand
CCGACGTCGGCTTCGATCGCTCCATCAACCCTTACAAGGGCTGCGAACATGGCTGCATCTACTGCTACGCCCGTCCGTCCCATGCCTGGATGGGCCTATCCCCGGGTCTGGATTTCGAGAGCCGGATCTTCTTCAAGCCCCACGCGGCGAGTCTGCTGGAACAGGAGCTCGCCCGGCCCCGATACGTCTGCAAGCGCATCCACATAGGCGGCAACACCGACCCCTATCAGCCGGTCGAGCGCGAGACCCGATCGACGCGCTCGATCCTGCAGGTCATGCAGCGCTTCAACCAGCCGTTCAGCATCATCACCAAGTCGGTGCTGATCGCCCGCGACGCCGACATTCTGGGGCCCATGGGGCGCGACGGCCTGGCCTCGGCCATGATTTCAATCACCACCCTTGATCGCGGCCTGGCCCGGGCGATGGAACCGCGCGCCTCGACCCCCGCCAAGCGGCTGGAGGCCATCAGCCGCCTGGCCGACGCAGGTTGCCCGGTCGGCGTCGGCTTCGCTCCCGTCATCCCCGGCCTGAACGACCACGAGATGGAAGCCATCCTCGAGGCGGCGCAGAAGGCCGGCGCGAGCTCGGCCATGTACGTGACCCTAAGGCTGCCGCTGGAGATCAAATCCCTTTTCACCGAGTGGCTGGCTGACGCCCGACCCGAGCGCGCGGCCCGCGTCATGTCCCTGATCCGCCAGACGCGCGGCGGCAAGGACTACGACCCCGACTGGGCCCAGCGGATGAAGGGAACCGGCCCCGTCGCCGAACTGATCGCCACCCGCTTCAAGGCGGCGATCAAGCGCTATGGGTTGGACATGCCCCGAGCGCCGCTGGATATCGCAAAATTCCGCGTTCCCGCCGACATGCGGCCCCAGCTGGAGCTATTCGGTTAGAGCCTCGAACGGGTCATCCAGGCTGTGTGACGGCCGCGTGAACCAGACTGGCCCCTCCTCCGTCGTATAGAAGTGATCCTCCAGCCGAACGCCGAACTTGTCGGGGATCACCAGCATGGGTTCGTTGGAGAAGCACATTCCCGCCTGCAGGATCGTGCGGTCGCCCCGCACCAGATTGGGCGCTTCATGGATATCCAGCCCAATGCCGTGGCCGGTGCGATGCGGCAGCCCCGGCAGGCGATAGTCGGGTCCATAGCCCTGCGCCGTCAGATAATCCCGCGCGGCGGCGTCCACGCTCTCGCAGCTTGCACCCAGTCGCGCAGCCTCAAAAGCCAGGGCCTGCGCCTGCTTTTCATGATCCCAGACCCGGCGGAACTCGGTGCTCGGTTCACCAAACACATAGGTTCGCGTGATGTCCGAGTGATAGCCGTCGACCAGGGTTCCGGTGTCAATCAGCACCACGTCGTCGGCCTTCAGCGCTCGATCGCCTTCACCGCCGTGCGGCAGGCAGGTGTCGTCCCCGAAGGACACCAGACAGAACCAGGAGCCGCCTTCGCCGCCGAGTCGGCGATGCTCGGCGTCGATGAATCGCTTGACCTCGGACGTCAGCACGCCTTCCTGCAGCCAGTCGCGCGTCCGGCGCTGGACCTCCAGGGTGATCGCCTTGGCGCGCGTCAGCAGGGCGATCTCCGCAGGTGACTTGATGCTGCGCAGACCGACGGTCAGTGGGCCGCCGTCCACCAGGCGATCCTGCCCCAACGTCCGCGCCAGACCCAGCCAAGTGAAGGTGGCGACCATTTCATCCACCGCCAGCCTTCCGCCGCCCGGCAGGCGATCCGCCACCAGGGCGTAGGGACTTTCTTCCTCCTCCCAGGTCAGGATGTCGCCGGACACGGCGCCGGCCATCGAGGTCAGCCCTCCGACCTTGTCCAACTCGAACCGCGGACAGACATAGTCCACTCGTCCGTCCGCGTGGATCAGGGCGCCGGTCAGACGCTCGGACGCATGCCAGTCCAGCCCCGTGAAATAGCGCAACGACGTTGTGGAGCCCAGCAGAAGCGCCGCCACGCCCTGAGCCTGCAGTCGTTCAGCCAGGCTTTCGATTCGCTGACGACGCTCGACGGCGCTGATCGGACTGGCGTCAGGCGCGATGAAGGACATGGAGGTTCCGATCTCTAACGGCGGAAGATGCCGACCAGCTCGACATGAGTCGACCACAGGAACTGATCGATGGGCGTGACCTTCTCCAGTCGGAAGCCCCCGTCGATCAGGATGCGGGCGTCGCGGGCGAAGGTCTGAGGGTTGCAGGACACGCCGACCACCAGACCGGCTTTGGTCCCCGTAAGCTGCTGGGTCTGCTCCAGCGCGCCCGCCCGCGGCGGGTCGATGACGATGGCCTCGCAACCTTTCAGGTCATAGGGCGACAGCGGACGACGGAACAGATCGCGGGCCTGGGCCTCGATGGTCTTCAGGCCCTGCGCCGTGGCCACGCCCGCCTTCAGCGCCGCAATTGACGCCGCAGACGAATCCGCCGCGACGACGCTGGCCGCCTCGGCCAGTGGGAAGGTGAAGGTGCCGGCGCCGCAGAACAGGTCGGCGACCTTTTTCGCCCCCCTCACCGCCTCGACCGCACGACTGACCATGGCCGCCTCGGCCGCCGGCGCGGCCTGCAGGAAGGACGCGGGCGGCAGGGGCACGCTGGCCCGGCCAAAGGTGATGCGCGGCTGGCGCGCCATCACCAGGGTGTCGCCGTCCAGGCTCAGTCGCGCCAGACCGGCCTCGGCCGCCGCCGCTATGGCCCGCGCCGTCACGTCCGCCGTCAGCCCGCCCGACTTCTTCTCGACCCCCGTCACGTCCACATCCAACCCGGTGTCGGTCAGGGTCACGTGCAGGGTCGGCGCCGATTTCGGATGCCCCAGGAAAGGCGCCGCCACCTTGGCCAGCCCCGGCAGGGCCGCGATCAGCGCCGGGTCCGACACCGGACAGTCCGTCAACTCTACCAGCCGCCACGACCGCCGCGCCTTGAAGCCCAGCAGGACGCGCCCGCACGGCCCGCTGCGCGCGTGCAGCGCCAGACGACGGCGACTGGCCTGCGGCACAGCCACGGTCGCCTCGACCTCGGTCTCGATGCCCTCACGCGCCAGGGTCTGGATCACCACCTCGCGCTTCCACGCCAGATAGGGTTCGTCCGCCCAGTGCTGCAGGGGCGCCACGCCGCATTCGGCGTAGGTTTCGGAATGGATCGGACGACGGTCGGGGCTGGCTTCGATCAGGTCGAACGCCTCGACGCGGCCATCCTTGACCTCACCGGAAATCACTTCACCCGGCAGGGCGCCCGGCACGAAGACGAAGCCCTTGGGCGTTTCGGCGATCCCGTCGCCCTGGTGGCCCATGCGGGCGATGGTCAGCGTTTGCGTCATGGCGCGGCTTCTACCCGGTCCCGCGCCGAATCTGAAACCTGAACGAAGATGAACGGACCGATCAAAAGCCGTTCAGCTTCGTCCGCCTATTTCTGGGTGCAACAGACAGCGCGCCGAAGCCGTTCAGCTTCAGGCTCTGTCACAGGAAACGGGTACGATGATCGGTCATCTCTCCAAAAAAGCTTCCGCTGTCGCCGCCCTCGCGGTCGCCGGCTCGTTGGTGGCTCCGGGCGTCGTCAGCGCCCAGACCTATGGCTACGGCTATCCTCCGGCCTACAACAGCTACGGCGCGCAGGGTCGTTACTATGATCCCTGCGTCGGCGATCAGCGGAACCGCGCCACGACCGGCGGCGTGCTTGGCGCCACCATCGGCGCCGTCGCCGGCTCGCAGCTGGCTGCGCGCGGTCGTCGCACCGAAGGCAGCGTCCTGGGCGGCGTCCTCGGCGCGGCCATTGGCGCCGGCGTCGGCAACAGCTCGGCCAACTGCGACAGCCGCTACCGCTCGTCCGGCTACAGCCAGCCTTACGGGGGAACCTATGTCCCGCCGGCCTACGGCTACGACAACCGCGGCTATGACCGTCGTTACGACGATGGCTACGGCCGGGACTACCGCGAGTACGATCAGGGCTACACCCAGCCCGCCCCGGACTACCGCTATCAGAACAACAACGACGATTGCCGCCTCGCCGAGAGCGTCATTCGCCTGCCCGATGGTCGCAGCGAGACGCGCTACGTGCGCACCTGCCCCGACCAGAACGGCCGCTATCGCGTCGTGGATTAAGTTTCAGCCCCCCTGTCGATCCACGACGTGAAGAGGGCCGCCGGATCACCGGCGGCCCTCTGCATTTTCAGGTTCAGGCCCGGCGCGCCCACATCAGGAACTCTACGTTGCCGTCACCGCCGGTGATCGGGCTTTCCGCCGTTTCGCGCACGGTCCAGCCGACGCTTTCCAGCCAGGCGCGGACGCCCTCGACCGCCGCCGCATGGACTTCAGGGTCCTTGATCACGCCCTTTTTGCCGGCGTCCTTGGGACCCGATCCCTCAAACTGCGGCTTGACCAGGGTGATCAGGTCCGCGTCCGGCGCCGCCAGTTCAAGTGCGGCGGGCAGGACCTTCGACAGGCCGATGAAACTGGCGTCGCAGACGATCAGCGACGGCGCCTCGGGGATGATCTCAGGCGTCAGCTCGCGCGCGTCCGTCCGTTCCAGATTGATCACGCGCGAATCGCCCGCGATCTTCGGGTGCATCTGGCCAAAGCCGACATCCACCGCGAAAACCTTGGCCGCGCCGCGATCCAGACAGACCTCGGTAAAGCCGCCGGTCGAAGCGCCGACGTCCAGCACGGTCCGCCCCTCGACCGCCACCGGCCACAGGTCCAGCGCCCGTTCCAGCTTCAGCGCCCCGCGGCCCACCCAGCGGTGAGCGGCGGCGTAGCCGATCTCGGCGTCCTCATTGACCGCCTGCGAGGCCGCCTTGGCGGGGGCGCCGTTCAAGGTGACGCCGCCCGCCTCGATGGCCGCCTTGGCCTTGGCCCGGCTCTCGGCCAGTCCTCGCGTGACCAGAAGCTGGTCCAGACGGACCGTCCTCACGCCCCGGCCATCGCATCCAGCCGCGCCAGCGCAGCCTGCATCTTGGCCTTGCCTTCTTCGGCCTCGGCCAGCTTGGCGCGCTGCTCATCGACGACTTCCGGCGCGGCGCGCGACACGAAGTTGGGATTGCCCAGCTTCTTGTTCACGTGGCCGATGTCGCTCTCGAAGACCGCGATCTCCTTCTCCAGACGCGCGCGTTCGGCGGTCAGATCGATGATCCCGGCCAGCGACAATGCCGCCGTGGTTCCGCCCGAGACGAAGGTCACGGCCCCGGCGGGCGCGGCATCTGCCACAGTGATCTCGGACACGCGGCCCAGGGTCAGCAGCAGGTCGCGATGGCGCGCAATGCGCTCTGCGGTCGTCACATCAGGCGCAACGAAGGCCAGAGGCGGCTTGGCCGACGGCGGCACGTTCATCTCGGCTCGCAGGGCGCGGATTTCACCGACGATGTCGACCAGCCAGCCGATCTCAGCCTCGGCGGAGGCGTCGACGAAGGCGTCCGGCAGGACCGGCCATTCCGCGCCGATCAGCAGGGTGTCGCGCGCCGGGCCTTCCTTGCCCAGCTCGGCCCACAGCTCCTCGGTGATGTAGGGCATGACCGGGTGCAGCAGCTTCAGCGTCTGGTCGAGGGTCCAGGCGGTCATGGCCCGCGTCTCGGCCTTGGCGGCTTCATCGGCGCCGTTGAACACCGGCTTGGCCAGTTCCAGATACCAGTCGCAGAAGACGTTCCAGACGAAGCGATACAGAGCCCCCGCCGCGTCGTCGAAACGACCGCCCTCGATGGCCTCGGACACCTGGCGCTCGGCCTTGCTCAGTTCGCCGCGGATCCAGCGGTTGATGGTCTGCTCGACGGTCGCGGGATCAAAGCCCTCGACGCGCTTGGCCTCGTTCATCTGGCTGAAGCGTGCGGCGTTCCACAGCTTGGTGCCGAAATTTCGATAGCCTTCAATGCGCTGCTTCGAAAGTTTGATGTCGCGCGTGCCCGACAGGATGGCCATGGTGAAGCGCAGCGGATCGGCGCCCAGCTCGTCGATGATGCCCAGGGGATCGATGACGTTGCCCTTGGACTTCGACATCTTCTGGCCCTTCTCGTCGCGGACCAGACCATTGATGATGACGCGCTTGAACGGGACTTCGCCCATGAAGTGCTGGCCCATCATCATCATCCGGGCGACCCAGAAGAAGATGATGTCCGCCGCCGTCACCAGATCGCTGGTCGGATAGAAGCGCTCCAGATCCTCGGTCTTCTCGGGCCAGCCCATGGTCGAGAAGGGCCACAGGGCCGAGCTGAACCAGGTGTCCAGAACGTCCTCGTCCTGAGTCAGGGCCTTGCCGCCCGCCTGGGCGATCGCTTCTTCCTCGGTTTCGGCGACGTAGATCTTGCCGTCGGCGTCATACCAGGCCGGGATGCGGTGGCCCCACCACAGCTGACGCGAGATGCACCACGGCTCGATGTTGCGCAGCCACTCGAAATAGATCTTCTCGTAGCTCTTGGGCTCAAAGACGGTCGCGCCCTCCTCGACCGCCTTCAGCGCCGGTTGAGCGAGCGTGTGGGCGTCGACGTACCACTGGTCCGTCAGCCACGGCTCAATGACCACGCCCGAGCGGTCGCCGTGCGGGACGACGTGCCTGGTCTTTTCGATCTCGCGTAGCCAGTTCTCTTCCTCGGCGCGGGCGACAATGGCCTTGCGCGCGGCGAAGCGGTCCAGACCGACCAGATCGGCGGGGATTTCCGGCACGTCCTCGTTGGTGATGCGCGCAAAGGCGTCCATCACGTTCAGTGCGGCCAGACCGGCGCGCTTGCCGACGCCGAAGTCGTTGAAGTCGTGCGCCGGGGTGATCTTGACCGCGCCCGACCCCTTGGTCGGATCGGCGTAGTCGTCGGCGACGATGGGGATGCGACGGCCGGTGATCGGCAGGATCACGGCCTTGCCGACCAGACCCTTGTAGCGCTCGTCCTCGGGGTGAACGGCGATCCCGGTGTCGCCCAGCATGGTTTCAGGCCGCGTGGTGGCCACGACGATGAAGTCGCGCGTCTCGAACTCGGTGGCCTTGCCCTCCTCGTCGAAGGCGACCGGGTGCTCATAGGTCACGCCGTCGGCCAGAGGATAGGCGAAGTGCCAGTAGTGGCCGTCCTGCTCGCGCTGTTCGACTTCCAGATCGGAAATGGCGGTCTGGAAATGCGGGTCCCAGTTCACCAGACGCTTGTCGCGATAGATCAGGCCGTCCTGATGCAGCTTGACAAAGACCTTGCGGACGGCGGCGTTCAACCCCTCGTCCAGGGTGAAGCGTTCGCGCGACCAGTCGCAGGACGCGCCCAGGCGGCGCAGCTGGCGAACGATGGTGCCGCCAGATTCCGCCTTCCACTCCCAGACCTTCTCAATGAAGGCGTCGCGGCCCATGTCGCGGCGTCCCGGCGCGCCCGCGGCCGCCAGCTGACGCTCGACCACCATCTGGGTGGCGATGCCCGCGTGGTCGGTGCCGGGCAGCCACAGCACGGCCTTGCCCTTCATCCGGTGATAGCGGGCCAGGATATCCTGAAGCGTATTGTTCAGCGCGTGGCCGATGTGCAGCGAGCCCGTCACGTTCGGCGGCGGGATGACGATCGAATAGGCGTCGGCGGCGCCGTCCGTCGGCTTGGCGGCGCGGGGCGCGAACAGGCCGCTCTCTTCCCACTGGGCGTAGAGGCGCGGTTCGGCGGCCTGGGGTTCGAAAGTCTTCTCGAGCATTGTCTTCTCTTTGGTCCCTACCGCTCCGCACGCGGTGCGTCGCTGCATGAGGGTGGGTTTCTGAAAAAGCGAAAGGGCGGCCCCGCCGGAGCCGCCCTCAGTGACTTAGTGTCTGGTGAAGCGAAGGGCTAGCCGGCGTTGCGGGCGATGCGTTCTACTTCCTTGCGTACCTGGGCCTCGACGATGCCCGGCAGGTTGGCGTCCAGCCAGTCCTTCAGCATCGGTCGCAGCATGGCCTGAACCATGGCCTCGACCGTATTGCCGCTGACGAAGGGCAGGTCCTGCGGAGCTGCGGCGACGGGTTCGGGCTTCTGGAAGGTGGCGGCCAGACCGGCGAAAGCCGAAGCCGCGCTGGCGGCGGCGCTCTCGCCGACCAGAGCATCATAGACCGGCGCCGGCTCGGGCTGAGGCGCCGGGAACGGCGCGGCGTCGGCGACATCCAGATCGCCGATCGATTCAGCCACCGGCGCTTCATAGGGCTCGGTCAACTCCAGCACCTCGTCTTCGACGGCAGGAGTTTCCGCCGCGACCTCGGACACCGGCTCCGGCCCAGGCTCGACGACCGGCTCCGGCGCTGCGGCGGCGGTTTCGGCCGGCGCGTCGTCTTCAGAAATGATCCGGCGAATCGACGCCAGAATCTCTTCCATCGTCGGTTCCTGGGCGGTCTGGTCGGTCATGGCAGAACCTTGGGCGAGCGGGGCTGAACCTTGGGAAGATCGCCACCAGGCGCCCCTCGGCGCGCGACGATCAAGGGTCGAACAAGCAGACTCGCCCTACCCCTAACCTGTCGTCGCACCAACGCCCGCCGGAATCAACGAACGTTTTTCGCCTGTCAGGCTAATCCCCGCTCAATTGCCGGGGGCGGTGCGAACGATTTCGCTCTTCAGCTGGGCGTCGATCGGGGCGTCCTCGACGTCGGTTGCGGGCTGGATCGAAGGCGAGGCGACGCGATCCATCGCCTCGACCACGCCGTCCCACGGCAGACCGCCACGGTTGCGCACCGACTTGTAGTTGGCCTCGGCGTCATAGGCGTCGATGGAGGGATCCAGGTTCGGGCCGCCCAGGCGCCCCATGGCGGCCAGCAACTGAGCCTGGGCCACGTACTGATTGCGATGGGCGCTGGCCAGGGTGACCTGGGCCGAGCGCAACTCCAGCTCCTGGTTCAGCACGTCCAGGGTGGTGCGCAGGCCGACTTGGGCCTCCTGACGCACGCCCTCGGCGGCGACCGAGGCTGCACGCACGGCTTCCTGTCCGGCTTGCAGGGTCGATTTGGCGGCGACCGTCTGGGCGTAGGCCGAGCTGACGCTCTGCAGCACACTGCGACGCTCGCCCTCGACGCTGATCTGGGCCGCGTTGGCGCGCTCCAGCGCCTGGGCCACCCGCGAACGGTTCAGGCCGCCGGTGAACAGCGGCACCGACAACGTCGCCCCGGCGGTAAAGCTGGTGCGATCGGTCAGATCGAAGCCCGACAGATCATTGGCCGTGCCGCCGTAAGAGGCCTGCAGCCGCGCCGACGGCAGATATTCCGCACGTGCCGCAGCCACGTTGGCTTCTGCTGCTTGCAGGGCGTAGGCGGCGGCGCGCACGCCGGGGTTTTCAATCAGGGCCACGTCCAGAGCGGCGTCAAAATCGTCCGGCAGGCCCGGCAGGACCGGCAAGGCCGCCATGTTCGCCGGCGCCTGACCGACCACGGCCGCATAGGCTGCACGCGACACCGACAGCTGCGCCTGGGCGTTGGCCAGATCAGCGTCGGATTGAGCCAGACGGGCTTCGGATTGAGCAACATCCGTGCGGGTGATCTCGCCGACTTCGAACCGGGCGTTGGACTCATCCAGTTGGCGACGCAGAACAGTCAGGTTTTCCTGGCGGATGCGCAGGATCTCCATGTCCCGGACCACGTCGGCATAGGCCTGGATGACCGAGGTCATCACCTGCTGCTCGACCTCACGCAGATTTTCGCGGCCGGCGCGGACATTGGCCTCAGCGGCGTCGATGCCGCGCGCGGTGCGCCCGGCGGTCCAGATATCTTGCGACAGGCTGACGCTGGCGCTGGCCCCGTCGGTTTCCACCACGCCCAGGCCGTCGGTATCGGTGCGACTGTAGTTGACGCCGCCCGAGGCGCTGATGGTCGGACGCAGGCCGGAACGGGCCTGAACAATGGTCTCGTCCAGAGCCCGCTGATTGGCGCGCTGGGCCAACAGGGTCGGGTTGGTGCGATAAGCCAGACCAATAGCTTCCTGCAGGGTCTCCGCCCCCGCCGGAGCGGCCCCCGCCCCCATGGCGATTGCAACCAGAGCGACCGAAGCGAGCGCGCGCGAGCGTTTCAACATTAACCTGTTCCTGCCTGACGCCCCCGATGGCGCGCCTGAAGTGCCTTCAACGGCGTAGTTGGAGGCAAGCCTCGCCTTACGCCAGTTAAGTTTTTTTCACGCTAACGACACTGAAGTCCGTCGCTCGCCCCAGCGCCTTTAGAGCGCGAAGGCCGGCGCGGGAATCAACTCAGCCAGGACAGGCGGCGCACAATCGAACAGTTCGCGACGCGACACGCCTTCGCGACCGCGGACGTATAGCACGGCCTTGCCGACCGGTCCTGCCCGCTCGACCACGGCCAGACGGCCGCCCGGCCGCAGGGCGGCGATCCACGATTCGGGACGCACCGGCACGGCGGCCTCGCTGACGATCAGGTCATAGCCTTCGCCCTGAGGCTGGCTCAGGGGCGCCACCACGGTGGAAACGCCCTCGCCGGCCAGGGCCGCGCCCGTCACCTCGAACACGGCAGGGTCCGAATCCTGCACCGTCACGGTCAGACCCATGCGCGCCAGAACAGCGGCGGCGTAGGGACCGGCCAGCACGAGAGCCTTTTCACCTGCGCGGGCGTCCAGCGCCTGCATCAGCTTGCCCAGATCGCGCGGCAGCATCAGCCGACGCTCGCCCGCGACTTCCGGCTCGATGTCGGCATAGGCGGAGAAGGCGCGGTCGGCGGCGCAGAATCGCTCGCGCTCGACAGCGCCGAAAGCGGCCTGCAGGTCGCGGTCCGTGACGTCGTTCACACGGACTTGCGAGTCCAGCATGACCTTGCGTGCAGCGGCGAAATCCATGGTTCGGAGGTCCTTCAGGTCGGCGTAAGCAAATAAATCTGCGGCGCTTATAGGTCCGTGCGTTGCAGCCGACAATCCGATCTGATAGCTGACGCCCCTCGCGATGGTTCGGGGCTCGGTTTCGAGTCTCAATGGCCTGATGGCGGAGTGGTGACGCAGAGGACTGCAAATCCTTGCACCCGGGTTCGATTCCCGGTCAGGCCTCCATCGCGACAAACAGTTCAGCCGCCCTTCGGGGCGGCTTTCTTGTTTCTGGGCCGCAGATCAGTTTGCCGCTACCCAGCCCGTCCCCATCGTCGTCAGATGGTGCAGAGCCACCGCGCTCGTCGCCGCAACATTCAGAGAATCAAACCCGCCCGACATGCGGATCGCCAACGGTCGGCAACGGCCGATGACCTCTGGCGACAGACCCGGCCCCTCCGATCCCAGTAATATCGCCGTCCGTGGCGCGGGCTTCAGCTCAGACAAGGTCTCGACCGCCGACGGCGTCAGGGCCAGGACTTCGAACCCGCGCGCTTCCAACGCCTCGACCATCGTCGCCGCCGTCACGCCCGCGACAAAGGGCGTGCGCAACGCCGCCCCGACCGAAACGCGGATCGCCTTGCGATAAAACGGATCGCAGCAGGTCTCGTCCAGCAGCAGCCCCGCCGCCCCGAACGCCGCCGCATTGCGGAATAGGCCGCCCATATTGTCGTGATTGCCGATGCCGCAGGCGCCCACCAGCACAGCCTGCTCCGGCAGACCGTCCAGAAAGGCGTCGAGCGCCGGCGACTCCGGTTTGCGGCCCAGGGCCAGGATCCCCCTATGCAGGTGGAAGCCTGCGATCCCGTCCAGCACGTCCTGCGGCGCGGTATGGACCGGAACGTCGTCCGACAGTCGCTCAAGGAGCTCGCGCAACGCCTCCAGCCGCCTCTCGGCGATCAGAACCGCTACGGGCGCACAGCGCGACGCCGACGAGGCCAGCACGCGCAGCACCACCTCCCCCTCCGCCACGAACAGACCCTGACGCCCCGTCAGGTCGCGCTCCTTTACGTCGCGAAAGGCGGAAATGCGAACATCGTCGATATCGGAAACAGGGATCAAATTCATGCTGCGGCTTCTATCGCACCCCTCCTGAAATATTTCGGCGTTTTTCTGCACTTTGCCCGTTGCATGAATCAAAAAGGCGTTGCTATACAGCGGCCTCCCCCGAGGGGACGTTCCGCGGTAGCTCAGTGGTAGAGCAGCCGACTGTTAATCGGCTGGTCGTAGGTTCGAATCCTACCCGCGGAGCCACTCGGGGGCATTAAGTCCATTAGGTCTTTGGGCTTGATATTTGGCTCTGACGCCCTTCCTTCCATTCCGATGCGCAGACCACACGAAGCGCATTTTCGCGTCTTCGTTTTGCATGGTTTTGCGCCGCACTTCATCTTGCCGCGCCTGATCGGCGAGGGCCTCGGACGGTCAGCCCCTCCGACGCAGCCAGGCCATGAAAAGACGCAGGAACACGCTTCCTGAAGCGGCCTGCACCCGACGCGCATGGCGGCCCCTGCCGCGATAGACTTCCAAGCCTGCTCGACCGCTCGTCACCAGAACCTCCTGACGCTGATTCCCTTCGCGCAGTGTGCGCCATTCCGCCTCGCGAAAAAAACCCGCGCCGGCCAGGATCGGACGAGGCCTCGACCCCATGACGCGCCTGCCCATGGCTCGCTGAAACGTGTTCACATCCCGGTCAGGGTTTAACTATAGTCGAGCCCTCCCCGCGAGCTTCGACATGACGCCTCTGCGACGCGTGCCCGTTCAGGATGTCGCCCACGCCCCCCCTCCTCCCGGTCGGGGCCTGCTCCAGTCTGCCGGGCGTCGTCTCGTCCTACGCCCAGGGCGAACGGATCTACGCCGAGGGGGACCGAGCGCATTCCTTCTACGCTGTGGTCGCCGGAGCGGTGCGGACCGTCCGTCACTCCAGCGACGGCCGGCGCCAGGTCGGCGCCTTCTACTACCCCGGGGATCTCTTCGGCCTGGAGGTCGATGATAATCACGCCTTCGCGGCCGAAGCCATGTGTCCCGCGCAGGTCAGGTCCGTGCGCCTGGGCGCTGCGGGGGACCGCGCGATCGTCCAGGCCACCCGTCGTGAACTGGCGCGCGCGCATGACCATCTGGCCATGCTCGGTCGCCGATCCGCTGAGGAGAAGGTCGCCAGCTTTCTGTTCGGACTGGCGCAACAGAGGCCTTGCGATCAGGCGGCCCTGCCGATGAGCCGTCAGGACATGGCCGATTACCTGGGTCTGGCGCTGGAAACCGTTTCGCGCGTCCTGGGCCGTTTTCAGGACGAAAAGCTCGTCGTCTTCTCCTCCTGTCGGGATTTCCGGATCATCAAGCGCTCTCGGCTGAAGCGTCTCGCCTCGGCCTGAGGTCCCATCGGAACTCCGCATCCATGAAGGCCTGGCGGTCTAGTCGTATGAGGGCGGGCGCACCTCGGCCAATAACTGCCAGGCGCGTTGCTCCGCGAGCGTCCTGACGTGTTCGAAGGTCATGTCGTATTCGGGGTGGAAGGGGAATTCGACCGTCACGACAACGTCCTCGTCCGCAAGGACAGCCTGGGCGCGCCATCTCACCGGACCCAGGGTCAGGCCGGTCTGTCTGAAGTTCGGGGTCATGGTCGCCTCACGGATGAAACCGCCGAAGTGAACGGCCAGGCCGCCGCATGGCTCCCGTTCTCTCCTGCTTGTCATCGCTCCCAGGGGAACGGTTACCCTCGCCCGATGAGGCGCGCTGCGGCGCGCTGCCCATCGGAGCACCTGGCCTCCTCGTCATGACCGCCGCTTCACTCTCGCGCCGTTCCCAACCTGATCAGAAGGAAAAACAACGACCTCGTCGTCGGCGTGGAGCCCCTGGATGATCTCCGCTTCACGGTCCGTAAGAGCGCCGACCTGAACCGGTGTCAGACGCGCTCGCCCATCCATGACCCGAAAAACGGCCCAGCGGCCTTCCGACCGAACCAGGGCGCCGAGGGGCGCCTTGAGGGCCTGAGGCATGCGGCGCAGGAAGACCCGCCCCGAAAGGCGATAGCCCGGCCCCAGGGCAGACCAGGTCGCGGGATCGCCCTTGAATTGCAGGACGACCACGGCGCGCTGCTCCTCGACTCCCAGGGCCGAAACCTTGGTGAATCCCTGAGGCTCGATCCGGCGCACGACAGCCGGAATCGCTCCCGGCCCTCCCCAGTCGAAGACCTCGGCCTCCATGCCCTCGCGAATTCTGACCGCGTCCTGGGAGAGGAATTCGACGGCGGCCTCCAGACCGGTCTGGTCGCCGACCTCGATCAGGGGCGCGCCGGCGGCCACCGGCCGCGCGCTTTCCTGCAGCACCCGTGTGACATAGCCGGACGCCGGCGCCGAGACGTCGACCAGGCCGTTTGCAGCCGCCTGGGGGCCGATCAAGGCGGCCCGGGCCGCCATCAGGTCGGAACGGCGCACCTCAACCTGCGCCGCGAGCGCGCGCACCGCAGCGCGGGCGGCGCGGGCCTCGGCTTCGGCCGCCTCAAGCGCCTGGGCCGAGGCGAAGCCGCGCCCCGCCAGAGCGGCGACGCGGGCGAGATCGGCCTCCGCCTTGCGGGCCTGGGCGGCGGCCTGGTCGCCCTGGGCCTGAACGGATGAAAGGGCCGCAGCCGCAGCCGAGACCGACGCCTGGGCCTGGGCCCGCGAGCGAGCGTCCAGCATGTCGGGCGCGGCGGGCCGGATGCGCGCCACCACGGTGCGCCCCGCCACGACCCGGTCGCCGACATGGAGATCGATTCGCTCCAGCCGTCCGGCGACAGGCGCGGCGATCAGATAGGCCTCATGAACACGAGCGGTTCCTTCTGCGGCCACAGTGTCGGCGATAGGGCCGCTTATGACGACGCCCGTGTCTACGGCGACCGGGCGCGGCGCCAGCAACAAGCCCACCACTAATCCCGCCGTCGCCAGCACCAGGGCGCCCAGCGCCCATCTCGGCCAATTCGTGGAGAACGACTTCAGCCTGACCATCGGCCTACTCCCGCGTCTTGAGGACGGCGACCAGATCAAACCCCCATATCCGCCGGGCCGCCAGCCCTCCGGCCAAGGCGACAACGACCAGATAGGCGCCGATGGCCGCGCCGTAGCTGTCGGCCGCTATGATCGCAGGAAGGCGGACGTCCTCGCGCGAATAGGCCGCCACAAGGCCGTGCGACAGGCCGTAGCCGCCTAGCACCCCGAACGGGATGGCCAGCAAGGCCAGCACGGCCAGTTCGCCCAGCAGGACATAGGCGCAGGTCGACGGCGCGAACCCCAGCACCCTCAGCGTGGCCAGATCCCGCGCCCGCTCGGCCAGGGAGATCCTGCACATATTGTAGGCGACGCCGAAGGCGATGGCTCCGGCGAAGCCAAGGTAGAAGAGGATCGCAGTGCTGAACGACCTGGCCATGACCGCCCGCCAGGCGGCGACTGTGTCGTCGCGCGAGGAGGCGCCGACGATCTGGGGTGCCGCTTCGACCTCTCGATAGAAGGCCCCGCGCGCATCGGCGGCGACCAGCAGTTCCGCGCCGCTGGCGACGTCGCCCTCGCCCATCACCCGGTTTAACGCCCGGCGCTCCATATAGGCCGTCGCGCCGCTATAGTCGCGGGCCAGAGCCGTGACCGGCAACAGGGCCTGACCGCCGCGTCCTTCCAGGATTTCGACCCAAACCCGGTCGCCAGGCTTCAGAGCCAGTCGCGCCGCCAGCGCCTCGTCCAGCACCAGACCCCGCCCTATCGGCGCCGCCAGGCGGTCCCCCGGCCCGAGCGCGCGGTGCAGCATGGCGTCCGGCTCCAACCCCACGATCCGCGTCATCTCCTGGCGCGCGCCGGATTTCAGCCGCACGGCTGCGACGCGCACCGGCTCGGCGGCGAAGACGCCGGGCATTCGCGCCAGCGCCCCCGCCGCCGCGATGTCGCGCGGCTCCGCAAAACTCACGGATTCGCTCCAGCGCTGGGTTCGGAAATAGCTGCGTTCGACCACTCGATCGAGGCTGTCGAACAGGAACAGCGAGCCGATCAGCAGGACCAGCCCCGCCGCCAGACCCAGGGTCGTCAGGCCGGCGCGAACCGGAAACCGTTCCAGATTGCGCACGATCATGCGTGTGGCCTGGTCGATTCGCGCGTTGCGAAACAGGTCGTCCAGAAAACCCCGTCGGAACGACGCCGGACGCGGCGGCTGCATTGCCACGGCGGGCGACAGGGACGTCGCACGCCGCGCCGCAACGAGGGAGCCCGCCATGGCCGCGACGACCGAAACCGCCGCCGCGCCGATGAAGGCCGTCCAGCTGAACCGCACCTGCAGTTCGGGAAAACGGAAATAGTCGCGGTAGAGGTCGACGATTGCGGCGCCCAATGCGCCGCCGACCAGCCCGCCGCCCAGCGCCCCCGCCGCGCCGATGACGGCGGCCATGCGGACATAGTTGGCGGCCGCCTCGCGGTCGCTGTAGCCGAAGGCCTTGAGCAGGCCGATCTGTTCGCGCTCGGCGTCCACCAGCCGTGTGACCACCAGATGCACCAGGGCAGCCGCGACGATCAGAAAGACCGGCGGCAGGACCGACGCCGAGATGGACAGTTCCTTCAGTTCGGCCGCCAGGAAGGCGTGCGAGGCCTGATCCCCCCGTTCATAGGCGGCGCGTCCACCGTAAGGCGCGAGAATCCGGTCGACTTCCAGCAGCACCGCAGACCGCGATGCGCCCTGCGCCAGCGCCAGGGCCGCGGCGTTGAAGGCGCCCGTCATATCCCCCGCGCGCTCGACCGCGCGACGGGACGCCCAAAGCACGCCCTGATGCGCGTCGTCCGGCATGAAGGACTCGGGTGCCGGCACATAGACGTATTCAGGCGAGAGCGCGGCTCCCACGATAACAAAGGACATGTTGCGTCCGCCGATGGTCGCGCTTAGCCGATCCCCCAGCCGAAGGCCGGCCGCATCCATAAAGGTCCTGAGCGCGACCGCCTCCTCCGCGCGCTCGGGATCGGGCATTCGTCCCGCGACCAGCCGTGCGCAATTGAGGCAGTGGGACGGATCGTCAGGCAGGGAAATCAGCCGGACGGTCGCCGGGCGCGTCAGACCCGGCACCTCCATGAGGCCGCTCTGGACGATGCGCGCATCGACGGCGGTCACCCCTTCGATCGCGGCCAGATCTCGTTCCTTCGCCATCGGCGCCCGCTTGGCCAGGGTGAAGACGTCGGCGAAGCGGGTCTCGCGATAGAAGTCCGCCTGGGCCTGCTCCAGGGCGCGCTGGGCCGAAAAGGCCATCACCGCGACGGACACGCCGCAGGCGATCAGCAGGGCGATGGCCAGCACCTGCCAGCGCATGCGCCACAGGTCGCGCGCCAGCTTGCGGTCCAAGGCGTGAGGCGTCACCAGGTCATCTCCCGAGGCGCGATCTTCTGCGCATTGACCAAGACCTCGACGATCGCCCCGTCGCGAAAGCGGATCACCCGATCCGCCATGCGGGCGATGCCGGCATTGTGTGAGACGATCACGGTGGTGGCGCCGACGTCACTAGCCACGGCCTGGATCGCCTCAAGAACCTGGACCCCGCTTTCGCTGTCCAGCGAGCCGGTCGGTTCGTCGCACAGCAGCAGCGCCGGCCGCTTCGCGATGGCCCGAGCCACGGCCACCCTCTGCTGCTGCCCCCCCGAAAGCTGGGCGGGAAAATGATCGAGCCGGTCGGACATTCCGACGAGGGCCAGCGCTTCCTCGGGGCTCATCGCGTCGTCGGCGATCTCGGTGATCAAAGCGACGTTCTCGCGCGCCGTCAGACTGGGCACCAGGTTGAAGAACTGGAAGATGAAGCCGACCGAGGCCCGGCGATAGGCCGTGATCTGGGCAACGGAGGCGTGCGGCAGTTCCAGATCGCCAAAGCGAACCGAACCCGATGAGGCCCCATCCAGCCCGCCGATAATGTTGAGAAAGGTCGACTTGCCCGACCCGGACGGGCCGAGCAGCACCAGAGTCTCGCCCTTGACGATGTCCAGATCGACGTCCTGAAGCGCGCGCACCTCGCTCGCCTCGGTCGCATAGACCTTGCATAGCCCCCGCACCCGGAAGACGACCTCCGGCGAGTCGCCCGGCCTGATGTCCGAAAGGTCATCGCCCGGCGCCGGAAAGGGTCCCGCCCGTGTCACGGACAGAGGGGAAGCCAGCCGCCCGCACAGGTCGGACAGCCTCGCCCGAATCCTTCGCAAGCGCCTGGTCGCCAATGAGCCAGAGCCGCTTCCGATCCGGAGGGGGCGGACATACGCAACAGTCGGGACAAACGCTTGATCGACGCCATCGAGGTTCCCCGCAGGTCCAGGGCGGAACGCATCCGACGCGCGCCGGTTTCGAAGACCAGGGTTCGCGCAGGATAAGCCGCCATGCAACGCCTCAAACGCAAGGTCGCCGTCGTCACAGGAGCCGCCATGGGGCTGGGCCAGGCCATAGCGGCGCGAATGGCCGAGGAAGGGGCCAGGGTGGCGCTTCTTGACCGCCTTGAGGATGACGCGCGCGCATCCGCCGCCGCGCTCGTCGCAAAGGGTTTCGAATGTGAGGCCTGGGCCTGCGACGTCTCCAGCGAAGACGCGGTGCGCGTCGCGATACAAGCCGCCGCCGCCCGGTTCGGGGGCCTGGACGTCCTGGTGAACAACGCCGGCGTCTCAGGCGTCGACAAGCCCACCCACGAAATCACCGAAGCCGAATGGGACTGGGTCCAGGCCGTCAACGTCAAGGGCGTCTTCTTCGGCGTGAAGCACGCCGTTCCCCTGATGCGTCAGGCGGGCGGCGGCTCGATCATCAACCTGTCGTCGATCTACGGACTGGTCGGTGGTGCGGACGTGCCGCCCTACCACGCCTCAAAGGGCGCGGTGCGGCTCATGACCAAGACCGACGCCCTGCTCTACGCCCCCGACCGCATCCGGGTTAACTCCATCCATCCCGGCTTCATCCAGACCCCGATGGTCGATCAGCACATGGCCCGCCAGGCCGATCCGCAAGCGACCCGCAAGGCTGCGGCGATGCTGCATCCGCTCGGCCACATGGGCGAGCCGGACGACGTGGCCTGGGGCGCGGTCTATCTCGCCTCGGATGAAGCCAAGTTCGTCACCGGGACCGAACTCATCATCGACGGCGGCTATACGGCGCGCTGAGTTCACCGTCCGCCATGGGCTATGCGCTTCGCGATCCCAGCGATGTCGCGGGCGTGCCCTTGCACCACATCCTCCCGCAGGCCGGGAACCACGCCCCCGATGTTGTGGTGGCCGATCAACTCCAAGCCTGTCACGTTCGCCAGATGGTCGTCGAAATGCCGGCGCATGGCGTCCCAGGCGCCGCTGCTCTCCACCCAGGCCTGGGGCGCCCCCGAACTGGTGAAGCTGACCAGCTTCCGACCCGCCAAAAGCGGCTGATTGCCCTCCATTCCGTACCGGGAGTAGCCGAACCCCATGCCGAAGACCCTGTCGACATAGCCCTTCAGCACGGCCGGCGGAGCGTTGAACCAGAGGGGGTAGAAGAAGCCGAAGACGTCGGCGTCGCCGATGGCGGACCGCTCGCTCAGCACATCCGCGCGCGGCTGGAAGCCCTCGTGATCGGGCAGTTCCTCCATGTGCAGCAGAGGATCGAAGCCCAGACGATACAGATCACGCAGGACCACCTCGACGCCCTCATGGCGCGCCGCCTCGGCATAGGCTTCGGCCATGGTCATGGTGAAGCTTCGAATTCTCGGGTGAGCCACGATCAGCGCCTGTTTCATTCGTACCTCCTCGGCCAGATCAACCTTCCTGAAGATGGGACGCGCCCCTCACCCGCCGCGACCTGACGGTTTGAGCGCCGCGAGCAACCGCGCGATCAGCGCCTCGCGCGTCGCGTCGTCCGGAGCTGCCAGCAGCGTCTCGTTGAGATCGCCCAGGAATTCCGCGCGACCATTGCGCCAGTCGGGTCTGGCGGCCGCCCCGGGCATGAGCCGTTGAGGGGCTTCGGAGGTCAGCGCGTCCGTCGCCGTGAGGACGAAGGTTTCATCCAGAAGCGGCGCCAGGATCGCTTTGTGATCGACCCCGGCGGCGACCAGTCGGGCCGCCAGGCCGGCGCGAGCGTCAGCCTCTCCATGAACGAGAAAGACCTTTCCCCCCACCGGCTCGCGCGCCTTCAGCCAGGCGATCAGACCGACCGCGTCGGCGTGAGCGGAATAGGCGTCGATCTCGCGGATGCGCGCATTGACCCGCACGTCGTCGCCCTGGATGCGCACCGACCGCCGTCCGTCCAGAAGCACCCGCCCCAGCGTCCCTGCGGCCTGGAAGCCGGTGATCAGGACGGTGGTTTCGCGCCGCCAGAGCAGCCGCTTCAGATGCCGCCGGATGCGGCCGGCGTCGCACATGCCGCTGCCCGCCAGAATCACGTGCCAGTCGCGCAGCCGCTCCAGCCCGTCGCTCTCCTGTGGCCGCATCAGATAGTGAAGGCGCGGCGCATGGCGGAGTTCGAGGTAGGGGTTTTCTTCCGCCTCGGCGTTCCATCCCCGCCTCAGGAAGACGTCAGTCGCTTCGATCGCCAGGGGCGAGTCCAGGAAGATCTCGGTCGCCAGATCTGGCTCGTCGCGCATCACCGCCAGCAGGTCGAGAATCAGTTCCTGGGCGCGTCCCACGGCAAAGGTCGGCATCAGCAAGGGGCCTCCGGCCGCCATGGCCTGCCGCATCTCCTCCGCCAGCACCTCTCGACGGGCTTCCGGCGTCAGGTCCTGGCGAACCCGGTCGCCATAGGTGGATTCCAGGATGACGTGATCGACCCCGACCGGTCCGTCCGGCGTCGGCAGCAGGGGCTGGCGGCCGGAACCCAGATCGCCCGAGAACAGGAGCCGCACCGGCGCACCGCCCTCCGTGACGACCACCTCGATCGAGGCGGCGCCCAGCAGATGCCCGGCCGGCCACCAGCGGGCCTGGACCCCCGGCAAGGGTTGGATCATTTCGCCGAACTTCACCGTCTGGAAGCGCCGCAGGGTCGGCTCGACGTCCGCCACCGTATAGATGGGCTCCACCTCGTCGATCCCGCGCCTCTGGTTGCGCCGGTTCAGGTGGGCGACATCGACCTCCTGGATCTCGGCGGCGTCCGTAAGCATGACCTCGCAAAGATCGCGCGTGGCCCGCGTAGCATAGATCGGACCGCGATAGCCGGCCCGCACCAGCTTGGGCAGAAGGCCGGAATGATCGATATGAGCGTGGGTCAGAAAGACGGCGTCGATGGACGAGACGTCAAACGGGAAGGCGCCATGGTTCAGCGCCTTGAGCGACTTCGAGCCCTGAAACAGCCCGCAATCCACCAGGAACCGCGCGCCGCCCGTTTCGACCAGCGCACAGGATCCGGTGACGCATTCCGCCGCGCCGTGTAAAGCAAGGGACAGACTCATAGCCGTGTCCAGGTGGACCAGTCTTCAGCCTCAGAAAGCACCACGCTCGCCTTGCCGACAGTCATCCTCCGCGTCGCGCTAGAGGGCCGGACCATAGCGCGTCGCTTATCGAACATCTGGCTGGAACGCTTGTCACGCATTGAGCCGCCGGACATTGGCGCCGTCGACCAGAACGTGCAGCGGGCAAGCTTGATAAGACATCGGCATGGCCTTGAACCGTTGGATTCGAGCCAAATCAGCGCGCCCGAAAAGCGGCGGCATTTTGGACGACCTCCCCCGACCTGGCTTTGACCATCGTCAAATCCTTCCGGTCCCGAGCACACGCTCCGGGCCCGCCCCCGAAAGAGCAAACCCGAGGGTCGGCGCGGTCATGCTTGTCAGTTCGCCGAGTAGCTGGTCTTGATCTGGGTGTAGAATTCGACCGCCGCGAAGCCCTGTTCGCGCGGGCCGTAGGATGATTTCTTCGTGCCGCCGAACGGCACATGATAATCGACCCCGGCGGTGGCCAGGTTGACCATGGTCATGCCGGCGCGGGCGTTCCTCTGGAAGTCGCGGGCGTGCTTCAGCGACTGGGTGACGATGCCCGCCGACAGGCCGAATTCGACGCCGTTGGCGACGGCCAGAGCCTCTTCGTAGCTGGCGACGCGGATGGTCGAAGCCACTGGGCCGAAGACCTCCTCGGTGTTGATGCGCGCGTCCGGCAGGGTGTCAGCGATCAGCGTGGGCTGGACGTACCAGCCGGGCTTGTCGAGCGTCAGGCGCTCGCCGCCGGTGACGATCCGGCCGCCGCCGTCCCTGGCGATGTCGATGTAGTTGTAGGAGACCTCGCGCTGGGCCTCGGTCACCGCCGGGCCCATCTGGGTGCTGGGGTCCAGGGCGTCGCCGACCCGAAGCGCCGCCACCTTCTCGGCCAGCAGGGCGACAAAGCGATCGTGGACGCCGTCCTGCACGATCAGGCGGCTGGAGGCGGTGCAGCGCTGGCCCGTGGCGAAGAAGCTGCCGTCGAGGGCGATATTCACCGCCCGCTCCAGATCGGCGTCGTCCAGCACGATCAGCGGGTTCTTGCCGCCCATCTCCAGCTGCACGCGGGCCTGGCGCTTCATCGCCCCCTCGGCCACGCTGGCGCCGACGCCCTGCGAGCCGGTGAAGCTGACGCCGTCCACACCGGGATGGGCGACGATGGCGCGGCCCACGTCGCCGTCGCCGATGACCATGTTGACCACGCCCCTGGGCAGACCCGCCTCATGCAGGATGGCGATCAGGGCCTCGGCGGTCGCAGGCGTCGGACCGGCGGGCTTGAGGACGACCGTGTTGCCGAAGGCGATGGCGGGCGCGATCTTCCACGCCGGAATGGCGATGGGGAAGTTCCACGGCGTGATCAGGCCGAAGACCCCGACCGGCTGGCGATAGGTCTGGATCTCCACGCCCGGCCGGGTCGAGGACAGGTTCTGGCCATGAACCCGTAGGGCCTCGCCGGCGAAATACTTCAGGATGCGGGCGGCGCGCATCGTCTCGCCGATGCCTTCCGGCAGGGTCTTGCCCTCTTCGCGCGACAGCAGACGGCCGACGATCTCGCGCCGCTCCATCAACAGCGATCCGGCCCGGTCCAGCACGTCGAAACGCACTTCCGGCGAAGCGTCGGCCCAGGGTCCGAAGGCGGCCCGCGCCGCCTGCACCGCCTGATCGACCTCGGCCGCCCCGCCCTTGGGCGTGCGGGCCACCACCTCGCGCGTGTCGGACGGATTCAGGCTCTCGCCCGTCAGGTCCCCGCCGATCTTCTCGCCGCCGATCCAGTGCGAAAGCTCAAGCGTGTCGGTCATGGGAAGTCCTTTCAGAGAGCAGCGAGCGAAGGAGCGCCGCGCCGCCTTCAACCAGATCAATTAGCAGAGCTTTCGCGTCTCGGCCCATGCCTTCCAACCCGCAACAACGCGTTTCCTTCACCCAGGCCTGTACCAGGACGAAGCAGATCAGCGCGCTGGCCGAACAGGATCCTATATCTCGCCCCGCATTGGCCCACGTGACCGCCCCTCAAATTGAAGAAGGCGCCATGGCCGCTCCCCGCCGGGGCTGTCGCAACGTCCGCCTCAAAGAAAAAAAGCCCGACGCAGGTCGCGCCGGGCTTGAAAGTCATTCGGTGATGGTGGGTGTCCTCGAAGAATGAAGACGAACCTTTGATCAACTTGTTTGGTTAATGAAATCTAAATTCTCACAGGGCAAAGCATTACGGATCAGGGAACCAGCTCGTCTGTCGCGCTGAAGCCGACAGGGCGCGCGTCAGCCGCCAGCCCTTGCCCGACCGCTCGACCCGGCCGGACGACGCAACATCCGACGGCCCCGGATAGGCGAAGGACGCGGCGCCGACCCTGATGGTCACGGGCCGATCCCCCACATTGGCAAGGACCGTCACCCAGCGGCCCATCGCATCGGCGCTGGCCACGACCTCCCCCTCGCCGTCGGCGGAGACCGGTACGCGCGCGCCGGGGCGGGCGCGGCCGGAAACCACCAGCCCCCGCCCATCTCCGTCCACCGAATCAAGAGCCGGACCGCCTGACAGACGCCGGCTGGCCCCGCCCTCGACAAGCAAGGCCGCCAGCACCGTCTCGTCGCTGGCCAGGAGCAGGCGCTCGGGCCCCGAGGCCGGGAATTGACCGACCTGGACCTCAGGCCGCAGCAGGATCGCGGCAGGCAGGGCGGCGACCCTCAGCTCGAATCGCCCGGACGCGTCCGTGCCCGCCGCATAGGCCACGTCCTGATCGCCGCGTAGCACCACGCGCGCCCCGGGCGGCGCATCGCCACGAACGATCAGGGCGGCCCCCTGACGCTCCACCGCCGTGATCCGGGGCGAGGCCGTCCAGCCGCCTTCCTGACGCGCTTCGTCCGCGTTGGTGCGCTCGACCGGAGCCGTACAGCCCGCCAGAGCCAATGCAGCGCCGATCCCTGCGACGACAATCCGACGTTTCATCCTGACCCGCGTAGCGATATGCCTATGCCCTCAGATAGCGCGGCCGACGCCGCCCTGTCTCCCTTCCTGTATCGAGGCCCCATGTCTTTGCCGCCCGCCAACATCGCCCCCTTCGAAGGCCGCTCGGTCTGCCTGTTCTGCGGCTCGTCCGACGGCGCTGATCCGCAGTACGTCCAGGCCGCCAGCGCCTTCGGCAAGGCGACGGCCGAGGCGGGCTGGCGTCTGGTCTATGGCGGCGGCGGCGTGGGCCTGATGGGCGCCTCGGCGCGCGCGGCGCATGAGGCAGGCGGCCGCGTCGTCGGCATCATGCCGGCCTTCCTGCGCAGCCGCGAACGCCTGTTCGACGACGTCGAGACCGTGGTCGTCACCTCGATGCACGAGCGCAAGCAGCTGATGTATGATCAATCCGACGTCTTCGTCGTGGCTCCGGGCGGCATCGGCACCCTGGAAGAAGCCATCGAGCTGCTGTCGTGGAAGCGCCTCGACCTGCACGCCAAGCCGGTCATCTTCCTGAACCTGAACGGTTTCTGGGAAAACTACTTCGCCCTGATCCGCCACAGCGTCGAGGAAGGCATGACACCCGCCAGCTTCCTGGACGCCTACATCAGCGTCGACACGGTCGAGGAAGCCGTCGCCGCCATGAAAAAGGCCGACGAAACGCCGCACTTGAAACATGATCATCGGTAAGTAAACGTGGGTCAGTAAACGCCGATCCGTTATCTCGAAACCGCATTGACAGTTTTCAAAGAAAACGGACTATGGCGTCACAAGGGCGAGCGCCCTGCCCATACCGGAGACCTGTCCATGCGTGCTCTTCTCGCCGCCGCGGCCCTGTTCGTCGCAGCCCCTGCCTTCGCCGCCACCGTTCAGACTGGGGCCCCGGCCACCAGCCTGACCCTGGCCGACGCCGCCAAGGCGCCCGCCGGCCGCGTCATCGTCGACGGCGCCGCATGGCGCTGCGAAGGTGCCTCTTGCACGGCTTCGGGCGGCGCCAATCAGCCCGCTGCGCGCGCCTGCCGTCGCGTGGTCGCCAAGCTCGGCCCGGTCACGGCCTTCAGCTACAAGGGCGAAGCCTTGGACGAGCAGGCCCTGGCGACCTGCAACGCCGGCTGATCCAGCCGCCATTACGCTAAAAACGAAAAGGCCGCCCTCGCGAGAAGGCGGCCTTTCTTGTATCCGGCCAGGCCCGAGGGCTCAGCCCGCCTCGCCCTTCAGGCGGCGCACGATGGCTTCGCGGCCGATCAGAGGGGCCATGGCCGCCATGTCCGGTCCGTGCGCCTGTCCCGTCAGGATCAGACGCAGCGGCATGAACAGGCCCTTGCCCTTGGCGCCGGTCTTCTCCTTGACCGCCGTCGTCCACGCCGACCATGCGCCCGCGTCGATGACCTCGGGCAGCACTTCCAGAGCCGTAGCCGCAAAGGCAGGGTCCTCGATCACCGGCGTGACCGGGCCGGTGACGATCCTGGCCATCTCGGCCACGTCGGCGAACTTGTTCAGGTTGCCCCGCACCGTGTCCCAGAAGACCTCGCCCAGATCGACGCCCAGCGCCGCCAGACGCGGCTGCGCCTCGGCATAACCCATGGCGTGCAGGGCCTGGGCGTTCAGACGGTCCAGGTCGGCGGTGTCGTAACGCGCCGGCGACCGGCCCATCTTGGAGAAGGCGAAGGACTGGCCAAGGGCTTCGACCGACGCCGCGATCTCCAGATTGTCCGAGGTGCCGATCTTGCCCAGGTGACTGGTGATGGCGATGGGCTCATAGCCTTCATCGCGCATGTCGCTGATCGACAGCGAGCCCAGACGCTTGGACAGGGCCGCGCCGTCCGCGCCGACCAGCAGCGGCATGTGCGCAAAGCCCGGAACCTTGGCGTCCAGGGCCTCGAAGATCTCGATCTGGGCGCCGGTGTTGGTGACGTGGTCCTCGCCCCGGATGATGTGGGTGATGTCCATGTCGATGTCGTCGACGACCGACGGCAGCGTATAGAGGAACAGGCCGTCCTCGCGGATCAGCACCGGGTCCGACATCGAGGCGGTGTCCACCTCGGCGTGGCCGCGCGCCAGGTCTTCCCAGGCGACGCGCTTGCCTTCCAGCTTGAAGCGCCAGTGCGGACGACGGCCCTCGGCCTCGTACGCCGCCTTCTCGGATTCGGTCAGTTCCAGCGCGGCGCGGTCGTAGATGGGCGGCAGGCCGCGCGACAACTGCACCTTGCGGCGGCGATCCAGCTCTTCCGAAGTCTCGTAGCAAGCGTAGAGGCGACCCGACGCCTTCAGGCGCTCGGCGGCTTCTTCATAGCGGTCGAACCGCTTGGACTGGTTATAGCGCTCGTCCCAGACCAGACCCAGCCAGGTCAGGTCGGTCTCGATGCCGTCCTCGAACTCCTGCGTCGAGCGGGCCAGGTCGGTGTCGTCGATGCGCAGAACGAATGAACCGCCCTGCCCCTTGGCGAACAGCCAGTTCACCAGAGCGGTACGGACATTGCCGACGTGCAGCTTACCCGTGGGAGACGGAGCGAAACGAACCTTGACGGACATGGGGGATCAACGACCTCGATAGGAAGGCGGCTTGGTCGCGCCGCCGCCCCGTCAAGTCAAGTCGATCCGCCCAATCAGTCGCCAAACTTGGCGATCAGTCGTCGCGATGCACCCGTTCGCGGCGCTCGTGCCGCTCCTGGGCCTCGACCGACAAGGTCGCCGTCGGACGGGCTTCCAGTCGACCCAGGCCGATCGGCTCGCCGGTGTCTTCGCAATAGCCGTAGGAACCGTCCTCGATCCGGCGCAGCGCATCCTCGATCTTGGAGATCAGCTTGCGCTGGCGGTCGCGGGTCCGAAGCTCCAGCGCCCGGTCGGATTCCGACGAGGCCCGGTCCACCAGATCCGGGTGGTTCTCGGTTTCGGCTTTCAGATTAACGACAGTGCCCTTGGATTCGCGGAGGATGTCATCCTTCCACGCCAGAAGCTTGGCCTTGAAATAGGCCAGCTGCCGCTCATTCATAAACGGCTCGTCGTCGGTGGGACGGTACTGAACCATATCCCCCTCGATCACAGACGCTAATGCGTTCATCGCACTCACGCTCATCTATCTGCGCCCCCCTGCGGCGCACTGGCCGTATAGGCAAGGCGGAGAGTCGCGGCAATGGCGTTCGCGTGTCCGTGATATGGCAGAGGTTCATTAATACGGCGAGAGTGTGGCAAAATATCCTCACCACAGCCGCTCGCACGGCGTTTCCGCCATGTTTCCCGGGACTTCTAGGCCCGCGCTCGCGCCGCTTCCGCCTTGGCCATCTCCACAGCGGCCCGCAGGTCGATCTGATCCAGCACGCTGTTCAGGCCCGGATCGGCGTCCTCGGGCCGCTCCTCACGCAGGGTCCGCGCCAGCCGCTCCAGCGCCGGAGCCCCGTCCTGACCGTTCAGCATCGCCAGTTTCAGCTCGTCCAGCCGGTCCAGCAGCCCGCCGCCGCGCCGAATCGCCCGACGCCGACGCTCGGTGGCGTCCTCGACCCCTTGCAGGGCCATCAGGGCCGAGACGCCCGCCACGCTGGATGCGGCGCTGGTCGCCGCGGCCGAGGCCGGCCCCGACGCCGCCCCGCCGGCCGGCAGGCTGAAGCCGCCCGCCGCGCGGGCGGGTCGTGAACCTTGCGTCGATGTCGCGCCCGAGGGGCCGGTGACCTTCATGATCCATGCTCCCGATCAGCCTGCACCATCGGCCACGAGGATCACCGCTTGGTTAACGCCCCGGCAGATTCTGCCGCCAGCCGACGAAACCCCTCACACCATGCATTGAATTTACTTATCTTTTCATGCGGCACGAACTTCGCATGGTTAATCGCGAACGCCTCCACAGGACGTCTTTCCTATGCAGAAGTTGCTCACCGCCCTCATCGCCTCCGCTTCCGCCGCCCTGATTCTGGCGGCGGCGCCGAACGCGGCCGAGGCCCAGTCGCGGATCAAGGACATCGTCTCCGTCGAGGGCGTCCGCACCAACCAGTTGGTCGGCTACGGTCTGGTGGTCGGCCTGAACGGCACGGGCGACAGCCTGCGCAACTCGCCCTTCACCCGCCAGTCGCTGGAAGGAATGATGGAGCGTCAGGGCGTCAACATCCGCGGCGCCAACCTGAACACCAAGAACGTCGCGGCGGTCATGATCACCGCCGACCTGCCGCCCTTCGCCACCCCGGGTTCGCGCCTGGACGTTGCCGTCTCGGCCATGGGCGACGCAAAAAGCCTGCTGGGCGGCACCCTTCTGGTCACGGCCCTGCAGGGCGCCGACGGCGAGATCTACGCCGTAGCGCAAGGCTCGGTGCAGACCGGCGCCGTCTCGGCCTCGGGCGGCTCGGGCTCCTCGGTGACGCGCGGCGTGCCGACCGCGGGGCGCATCGCCTCGGGCGGCGTGGTCGAGCGCGAGACCGGCTTCGATCTCTCGGCCATGCCCATCGTGCGCCTGACCCTGCGCAATCCCGACTTCACCACGGCCCAGCGCGTCGCCGCCGTGATCAACCAGTCCTACCCCAACAGCGCCTTCGCCGAGAACGGCACTGTCGTCGCCGTCCGCTCGCCCCAGACCATGGGCATGGCCGGCTTCATCAGCCAGGTCGAGAACCTGCCGGTCCGCGTCGATGCTCCGGCCAAGGTCATCATCGACGAGGTCAACGGCGTCATCGTCATGGGCGACGCCGTGCGCATCTCCACCGTCGCCATCGCCCAGGGCAACCTGACCGTCTCGGTCCAGGAAAACCCGCTGGTCAGCCAGCCCGAACCCTTCAGCCGCGGCGGCCAGACCGTCGTCGTGCCGCAGTCCAACGTCTCGATAGAGGAAGAGACCGGCCGTCAGATGCGGATCGTCAACGGCGGGACCTCGCTGTCGACCCTGGTCAACGGCCTGAACGCCCTCGGCGTCAGCCCGCGCGACATGATCAGCATCCTGCAGGCCATCAAGGCCGCCGGCGCCCTGCAAGCCGACATCGAGGTCATGTAATGGACGCCCTGCCGGTCGCCGCCAACGCCCTGAACCCGATCAAACCGACGCTCCATCGCGGCCAGTCGCCGGAACAGATGCGCAAGACCGCCCAGGACTTCGAGGCCAGCTTCCTGTCGCAGATGTTCAAGCCGATGTTCGAGGGCCTGGAAACCGACGGCGCCTTCGGCGGCGGCAGCGCCGAGGAAACCTGGCGCAGCTTCCTGCTCGACGCCATGGCCAAGCAGACGGTAAAGGCGGGCGGCATCGGTCTGGCCGACACCGTCATGACCGAAATGCTCAAGATGCAGGAACAGTCCGCGTGACCCCCGACGTCGAAACCTCCACCCTGCGCGCCCGTCAGCTCATCAACCTGACCCAGGCCCTGACCGAGCGCCTCTCCGCCGAAAGCGCAGCCTTCCGCGCCCATCGCGCCCAGGACGTCGCCGCCGGCATGGCCGAGACCCAGGAACTGGCCAACCTCTATCGCCGCGAGTCGGCCCAAGCCAAGGCCGCCCCCGCCTTCCTGACGGTCATTCCCGCCGATCTTCGCGAAGCCCTGATCTCGGCCACCCAGGCCTTTGAAAGCGTGCTGGCCGAACACGCCTCCACCGTCGACGCCGCCCGTCAGGTCTCCGAGGGCCTGGTCCGCGCCATCGCCGCCGAGGTCGCGGGCGCCCGGGCCCAGGGCGTCGGCTACGGCGCCTCGGGCCGCGCCACCGAAGGCGACGGCCGCGCCGTGGCCCTGAACCGCAAGGCCTGATTCAGCCCAGGAGAAACCGGAGTCGATCCGCGTTTTCTTAACGGACTGAACCGCAAGATCGGTCCATGAACCTGAAATCCCGACTTCTTGGTCTCGCCTTCGCCGCCGCCGACGCCCTCGTCGAGGTGAACGACAAGGCTGAGATCACCTTCGCCCTCGGCGCCGGGGCGACGGCGGGACAATCGACGGCCAGTTGGATCGGCCGCCCCTTCGCTGACCTGCTGTCGTTTTCCAGCCGTGCGGCGGTGCTCGAGGCGCTTGGCGGCCTGACCAGTGGAGCGCGCATCCACCCGATGGACATTCTTGCGGACTGCGGCGACGGCCGCGTGCGTCGCGCCCTTTTCCGCGCCTTTGTCCTGCCGGATCTGGCGCCCGCCGTGTCCTGCGCCCTGACCTGGCAAGGCGAGCCCTTTGTGCTCGAAGAAATCCCGGCGCACCCCCTGGCCGACTCCGAGGGCTTCCTGGCCCTGGCCCGCGAGGGTCTGAACGGCAAGAGCGGCTCCGCATTGCAGCGTCTGGCCATGGCCTTCATCGAGGTTCAGGGCCTCAGCGCCGCTGACGACCCCGCCAGCGAGCGTGTCGCCGCCCGCATCGGGGCCAGACTGCAAGCCGCCTCGCACGACGGCGCCAGCGCCGGCCAACTGACGGCCAGCCGTTACGCCCTGATCAAGGAGGTCGACGACGGTCGCGATCTGGAGGCCGAGGTCCGCGAGGCCGGACTGGCCGAGGGCCTGACCCTGACCTCGCGCGCCAGCCAAACCCCGGTCGGCTCCGACGCCCTGTGCGCCCTGCGCGCCATGCGATTCGCCATCGAGGGCTGCCTCAAGGACAACGCCGCCCAGCCCGAACTCAGCTTTGCCGACTCCCTTTCGCGCACGCTCAAGGACGCAGACCGCTTCCGCAGCATCGTCCGCGAAAAGGAATTCGCCCTCTTCTATCAGCCCATCGTCGACCTGAAGACGCGGGCCGTGCACCATTTCGAGGCCCTGGCCCGCTTCGGTCAGTCGGGCGGCCCCGCGCCCGCCATCCGCATGGCCGAGGAACTGGCCCTGATCGAAAGCTTCGACCTAGCCGTCGCCGAGAAGATCGTCCACCGCCTGCGCCAGCCCGGCTCGGGCCTCCTCAAAATCGCCATCAACGTCTCCGGCGCTTCGCTCGCCAACGACGCCTATGTCACGGCCTTGCTGAGGATGACCGCCTCCGAGCCGGACAATCGCAGGCGCCTGATCGTCGAGGTCACCGAAACCGCCGCCCTAGCCGACATCGCCGCCGCCAATCGCCGCCTCGGCGCCCTGCGCGACGCGGGTGTCAAGGTCTGCATCGACGACTTCGGCGCGGGTTCCGCCGCCTTCGACTACCTGCGGGGCCTGTCGGTCGATGCGGTCAAGATCGACGGCGCCTTCGTGCGCGACATCGACGGCGACGCCCGCACCCGCACCCTGATCGGCCACCTGGTCGAGCTGTGCGGCTCTCTGGGCATGACAACCATCGCCGAGATGATCGAGACCGAGGACGCCGCCCAGGCGCTTCAGGACCTCGGCGTCAACTACGGCCAGGGCTGGCTCTTCGGCCGCGCCGAGGCCGAACCCGTCACGACCGGCCCCGTCCCCGTTCGCGCGCGCCGCCAGGGCGTGATCGAAGC
>DAIOID010000015.1:21236-31868 GCA_036744355.1 Brevundimonas sp. | reverse complement strand
TCGCCCTGGACGGCGAAGGCCGGGTCCGCGCCATGATCGGCGGCGGCTCCTATGCCGACAGCCAGTTCAACCGCGCTGTCGACGCCCGCCGTCAGGCCGGCTCGGCGTGGAAACCCTTCGTCTATCTGGCGGCGGTCGAGGCCGGCTACACCCCGACCACCCCGGTCGTGGACCAACCCGTGACCATCGGCGGCTGGTCGCCCAAGAACTATTCCGGCAACTTCTCGGGCCAGATGACCCTGGCTCAGGCCGTCGCCCAGTCGACCAACACGGTCGCCGCCTATGTCGCCGATCAGGTCGGCCGCGACGCCGTGGCCCGCGCCGCCCGTCGTCTGGGCATCACCAGCGAGATCGGCCTGCAGCCGTCCATGGCCCTGGGCGCCGTCGAGGTCAGTCCGCTGGAGATGGCCCAGGCCTATGACGCCTTCGCCAACGGCGGCAAGCGGGTCGAGGCCTATGGCATCAGCCGCATCCGCACCCCCTCGGGCCGCGTCATCTACAGCCACGGCACGGGCGAGAACGGTCAGGCGATCAACAACCCGTCGCTCTACTACATGAACCAGATGCTGCGCGGCGTGATCACCTCGGGCAGCGGCCGCTCGGCGGCCATCGGCGGGCGTGACATCGCCGGCAAGACCGGCACCACCTCGGACTACAAGGACGCCTGGTTCGTCGGCTACACCGGCGGCTTCGTCGCCGCCGTCTGGGTCGGCAAGGACGACAACAAGGCCATGCGCGGCGTGACCGGCGGCTCCTCGCCCGCCGCCATCTGGCGCGGCTTCATGGAGGCCGCCCTGCCCAAGCTGGCGGTCCAGCCTATCCCCAACGGCCCGCCCCTGCCCGAGGGCTGGGTCGCGCCCGATCCGGTCGGGGACATGATGGGTCAGGTTCAGGACCCCTACGCCCAGCCCACGGACGGCGAACCCGGCCCGGCCATCGTCGATGGCCAGCCGGTCCCGACGCCCGCGCCCCTGCCCAATGACCAGCCGGTCATCCGCCCCACCTCGCCGCAGCCGTCCCCCAAGGACGCACCGCGCAGCGAGAAGAAGCCCGAGGCGGTGTTCTTCTAGAGGATCGCTTCAGCGCCCCACGGCGTGAAGGGCCGCGCCGTGGTCGCGCAGCCATTGGCGGAAGGGACGATGGTCGCCGACCAGGCGGTGCACCACCGCCCAATAGGCCGGGCTGTGGTCGGCGTGGACCAGATGGGCGACCTCGTGCGCGGCCAGATAGTCGGCCACCTCGGGCGGGGCCATGATCACCCGCCAGGAATAGCGGATCGAGCGGTTGTGCGGGCTGCACGAACCCCAGCGCGAGCGGGTGTCGACGATCGACACCTTGACCGGCTTCTGCGCCAGCGCCTTCAGATGGACTTCGGTGCGGGCGGTCAGGAAGTCACGCGCCGCCCGCTTGAACCAGTTCTCGACCCGGCGGGAAAAAGCCTCGCCCTCGCCGCCCGAGCGGATCACCGGCCCGTCCGGCGTCTCCACCAGACGCGCCGCCCCCGCGCCGCCGACGGCCTCCAGCCGCACGCTGCGTCCCAGCCAGGATACCGCGCCGCCGGGCTCCAGCGGCGTCCCCGCGACCCGCGTGGCAAGCCGCTCGGCGATCCATCCGGACTTGGTGCGGGCGAAGGCCACCACCTCGCCCAGCCGTCGCTCGGACGGGGCCACGGCTACGGCTTCGCCGGCGCGGGCGTCGATACGGATCGACAGCCTTCGCGCGCGCGGGTTCACCGACAGGCGAAGGGCGCCCCCGCCCTCAAGCGGCAGCCGCTGACCGTTCCGGTACTGCACTCAAGGACTCGTTCTGGGCGATGAAGTCGCGCACCCGCGGATAGATTTCGTCGCGGAAGCGGCGGCCGTTGAAGACGCCGTAGTGGCCCACGCCCGGCTGGACATAGAGCAGTCGGCGCGCGTCGGGGATGTTGGGCGTCAGGCCATGCGCGGCCTGGGTCTGGCCCACGCCCGAGATGTCGTCCTTCTCGCCCTCGACCGTGGCCAGGCCGATGTCTTTGATCGCCGCCAGATCGACCTTCTGTCCGCGATGCTCCAGCAGACCCCGCGCCAGCAGGTGCTGCTGGAAGACGATGTCGATGGTCTGGAGATAGAACTCCTCGGTCAGGTCCAGCACCGACAGGTACTCGTCGTAGAACTGCTCATGCTTCTCGACACCGTCGCCGTCGCCGACGACCAGGCTCTCGAAATAGCGATGATGGGCGTCGACGTGCTTGTCCTCGTTCATCGACATGAAACTGTAGAGCTGAACGAAGCCCGGATAGACGCGGCGCCCGAACCCCGGATAGGGCCAGGGCACGGTGTGGATCATGTTCGACCTGAACCAGGTGAAGGGCTTTTCCTCGGCCAGCTGGTTGGTCACCGTCGGCGACAGGCGGGCGTCTATGGGCGAGCCCATGAAGGTCATGGAGGCGGGCCGGTTCGGATCGTTCTCGGCCGCCATGACGGCGCAGGCCGCCAGCACCGGCGGTCCCGGCTGGCAGACGCCGACGACATGGGCGCGCGGGCCGATGGCCGTCAGTATGGCCCGGACGTGGTCGATGTAGTCGTAAAAGTCGAAGCGGCCTTCGAGCACCGGCACCTGGCGGGCGTTGCTCCAGTCGCTGACATAGACGTCGTGGTCCTGAAGGAAGCCCTCGACCGTGCCGCGCAGCAGGGTGGCGTAGTGACCCGACAGGGGCGCGACGATCAGAACGGCGGGCGCCTCGGTCGGCTTGCCCGCCTTCTTCAGATCGCCCGCATCACGCTTGAAGCGCACCAGCCGACACCAGGGCGAGGACCAGACGACCTGCTCGGTCGTGCGCACAGCGTGGCCGTCGATGTCCACGGTTTCCAGCCCCCAGGCGGGCTTTCCATAGCGGCGCGTCAGGCTCTCGAACACCTCGGCCGAGGCGTAGGCCGTGCGGCCGATAGCCGTGTCCGAGGCCGGATTGAAGGGCGACGTCCAGAACTGGCGGGCCATCTGGGCCCCGATCCGGAACGGCGTCGCTGAATGATAGGCGAGCTCGTGAAAAGCGTAGAGCATGAAACCCCGACTGCGGCCCCCGCCGATGCGGCAGTGCAGCATATAACGCATCCCGGCGCAAAAAGGATTCCGCCGGTCTGCGATCAGGGAAAGGTGATCAGCCCCGCTCCATCGCCCGTTCGATCAGCTTGGCGGTCTTGTCCGGCCCCAGGTCGTGGGCCACGGCGCTGCGGAACTGGCCGTCGGGCCCCATCAGATAGACGGTCAGGCTGTGGTTCATCGTATAGCCCTCGCCCTCGCCGACCTTCTGATAGAAGGCGCGGTAGGCCTTGGCCGCCTGGGCCGTCTGCTCCGGCGTGCCGGTCAGGCCGATGACGCCCTCAGGGAAGCCGTCCGACGACAGATAGTCCTTCAGCATCTTGGGCGTGTCCCGCTCGGGGTCGATGCTGATGAAGACGATCTGCAGGTCCTTGGCCTTGTCGCCCATCCTTTCCTGCACCGCATTCAGCACGCCCAGCGTGGTCGGGCAGTAGTCGGGGCAGTAGGTGAAGCCGAAGAAGACCAGGCTCCACTTGCCGTTCAGGATCGTCTGATCGACCACCTGCCCGTCCTGATTGGTCAGGGTGAATGGCCCGCCAACGGTCGGCTGGCCAGTCCCGGTCTCGGCGGCGACCTGGGCCGACTGCTCGCGTCCCTTGACCACGACCATGGTGATCAGGCCGAGCGCCAGGGCGATGACCGCACAGGCGGCGGCGAACAGGATGACGGGACGACGCGGCATCGACTTCTCCTCAAGCGGCGGATGCGGCCGCCGACGTCGCGGTCTATAGAAGAGGCGTGAGCAGCACAGAAGCCCCCTCCCTGTCGCAGGCCGCCCATCGCGTGGGAGCGGGGGCCGCCGCCGTCCCCTCGGGTTCGATGGAGGCCCTGCGCGAGCGCCCCCGACGCGGGCGCGGCCTGTCGCTGCGGACCCTGATCGTGCTGCGCTGGCTGGCGGTCTTCGGCCAGACCTGCGCCATCCTGACCGCCTATTTCGCCCTGCACTTCCCCCTGCCTTTGTGGGAATGCCTGCTGACCATCGGCGCCGGGGTGGCGATGAACCTGGCCACCATGGCGCGGGCCCGGCGTATCGACGGCAGCCTGCCCAACGGCCCGCAGACGGCGGCCCAGCTGGGCTTCGACATCCTGCAACTGGCCACCCTGCTGGCCCTGACCGGCGGGCTGGACAACCCCTTCTGCCTGCTGCTGGTCGCGCCGGTGACCATCGCCGCCGCCTCGCTCCCGTCGCGTCAGGCCCTGGTGCTGGGGGTCATGGCCCTGATCGCCCTGGCCGTCCTCTTCTCCTGGTCGCTGCCCCTGCCGTGGCGCCTGCACGAGCATCTGGTCCTGCCGCCCCTCTATCGCTTCGGCATGGGCCTGGCCCTGGCCACCGGCGTCCTATTCACCTCGGGCTACGCCTGGAAGGTGGCGGCCGACGCCGAGAAGCTGGAGCTGGCCCTGGCCACCACCCAGGACGTGCTGCAACGCGAACAGAGGCTGGCGGCCCTGGGCGGTCTGGCCGCCGCCGCCGCGCATGAACTGGGGACGCCGCTGGCGACCATTCAGGTGGTGGCCAAGGAGCTGCTGCGCGCCTCGCCGCCCGGCAGCCCGACGGCCGAGGACGCCGGCCTGATGCTGCAACAGGCCGAGCGCTGCCGCGACATCCTGAAACAACTGTCGGCCCAGCCCGAGGACGGCGACCCCCTCTACGCCGACGTCGACCTGAAGGCCCTGCTGGAAGAAGTGGTCGAGCCGCACCGGGGTTTTGATCTGGACTTTCAGACGGCGGTGAAGGCCCCGCCCGGCCAGCCCCTGCCGCGTGTCCACCGCCTGCCCGAGGTCATCCACGGCCTGTCGACTCTGATCGAGAACGCGGCCGACTTCGCCAACAGCCGGGTGCGGGTGACGGCCATCGTCGACGCCGGCTGGATCGAGATCGACATCGTCGACGACGGCCCCGGCTTCGCCTCCGAGATCCTGCCGCGTCTGGGCGAGCCCTATGTCACCAGCCGCCCCCAGGCCAAGGCGCGCCGGGCGCTCGCGGCCCAGATCGCCGCCGCCTCGAACGCCCCGCGCAAGGCGAGCCGCAAGACCGCCGCCCCCCCGCCGATCACCGCCCCCATCGCCCCCAGTCAGGGCGGCATGGGCCTGGGCTTCTTCATCGCCCGCACCCTGCTGGAGCGCAGCGGCGGCAAGGTCTCGGTCGGCTCGGGCGACGGCGAGAAGGGCCAGCCCAGGGGCGCGCGCGTCACCGTCCGCTGGCCGCGACAGGCGCTGGAAGTCGCCGACCCCGCCCTTGAACCCCGCGCCGCGGATGGAACCTGATGTCGCAGTCGAGAGCTAAAACCTTGACCATGCGGCTGAGACGCACGACCTGAGCATCAGGAGAACCGAATGTCCGAACTCGAAGCCCGCATCGCCACCCTGGCCGACAAGACCCTGCTGCTGCTCGACGACGACGCGGCCCTGCGCACCCGTATGGGTCGGGCGCTGGAGGCGCGCGGCTTCGAGGTGACCCTGGCCGGTTCCGTGGCCGAGGCCGGCGACGCCCTGCGCGTCTCGGTCCCCGCCTTCGCCGTGCTGGACATGCGGCTGGAGGACGGCAACGGTCTGAAGGTGGTCGAAACCATCCGCGAGCGGCGCGAGGACGCCCGCATCGTCATGCTGACCGGCTACGGCGCCATCGCCACCGCCGTCGCGGCGGTCAAGGCCGGCGCCGTCGACTATATGCAAAAGCCCGCCGACGCCGACGACGTGGTCAAGGCCCTGCTCTCGGTCGGCGAAGCGCCCGAGCCGCCGGAAAACCCCATGAGCGCCGACCGGGTGCGCTGGGAGCATATCCAGCGCGTCTATGAGCTGTGCGACCACAATGTCTCGGAAACCGCCCGCCGCCTGGGCATGCACCGTCGGACCCTGCAGCGCATCCTGGCGAAACGCGCGCCCAAATAGGCTTCGCCTGTTTGGTTTTCCTTGAGGGGCCTATCGCGCTTCGCGCTGCCTGAGGCCGCGTCTAGTCCCGCATGGTTCTGAGCGCCCCCAGTCGCGCAAACGCCAGGGTCAGCGCCTTGCGCCGCGCCGGGGCCAGCGGCGTCGCCGGCGCCTCGCGCACGACGGCCCCGCCGAAGCCGTCGGCGACGATCAGGCCGGGCTCGTCCGGCAGCACGCCTTGCGGAAACTCCGGCGCGACGGCGAAGTAGAAGGCGTCGCAGAAGGGCCCGTACTCCCGCCACTTGCGGTCAACGCGGTAGTCGTCGATCCCCGACTTCACCTCGCAGATGACCACATCGCCCTTCGGCCCCAGAGCCATGACGTCGGCGCGCCGCCCATTGGGCAGGCAGACTTCCAGTAGCGGCGCATAGCCCATGTCCCGCATCAGCCGCGCCGCCCCGCGCGTGACCGACAGGGTGGTCTCGGGACGGCTGAAGACCAGTTCGAGATGGAGGGAAGCGGCGGCCATGGGGCCTTTATGTTCCGCCTATGTTCCTGCCGCAAGCGGCGCCTTCAGCGGCCGGTGTGAACCGGCTCCCCGCGAAACCCCAGTTCCCGCGCCCGCGCGATCAACCGGGTCCGAGTCGCCTCCGACGGGCTCTGACTGCGGTGCCAGATCCACCAGTTCGATTTGTTCGGCAAACCCATGATGGCCCAGCTGTAGTCCGGGGCGTGGTCCCAGACCCAATAGTTCTGCCCCGCCAGACCGCCGAAGCTGAGCAGGCCGGTCAGGGTGAAGCGGAACTTGGCCCTGGTGGAAGCGTCGGTGACGCGGGCGTTGGCCCGCAGAGTCTCGATCTGTCCGCCCGGGCGCCGGGTGCAGGTCACGACGATGCCGTAGCGCCCGGCCCGGCTCTGGGGCGTGAAATCGATCTGGGCGCGGCTGCAATCCTTCTGAACATCATTGGGATTGCGCACGATCTCGAACCAGCGCCCGTCGAAGCGGTCCAGGTCCACCGCCTCGGCCTGCGCCAGAGCGGGGCCGGCCAGAAGGCTGAGCGTCCCGGCCAGAAGGACGAAGCGGCCAAGGGTGCGGTGTCTCATACTGCGTCCTCCGAAAGTCCCGACTCGGTCCTTACGCTCGACGCCGGGCTTCGGATGACGCGGCGGCTACAGACGCGCGCGATTGACCCGCCATTCCTCGCGCGTCTGGCCCCACAGATTGACCACATGATTCTGGAACGGCGGCGGGATGCGGCCCCGCCCGCGGTTGGTCGAGCCCAGCCGTTCCGCCACCTTTTCCGAGGCGCGATTTTCGGGGTCGATGCAGTGGATGACATCGGGCCAGTCCAGCACGTCGAAGGCGTAGTCCATGGTCGCGACGGCGGCCTCGACCGCATAGCCCTTGCCCGTGGCGTCGCGGTGCAGACTCCAGCCTACCTCGCGGCCCGGCCAGTCATAGGGATGCAGCGGCCCGATGCGGCCCATCCAGTTCCCGGTCGCTTTCTCGATCAGCGAGAACATGCCCTCGCCGTGCAAGGCCCACATGCCGGCGACCGAGGCCATGCCGCGCCAGACCTCGTGCTTCGACTGCACCCCGCCGATGAAGCGCGTCGTCTCAGGGTCGCTCATGAAGTCGGCCCAACGCGGGAAGTCCTCCAGCGTCGGCGGACGCAGGAACAGGCGCTCCGTCTCCAACGTCGGGCCAAGCGGAGACGTCGGACGCGCGATCACAGCAGATACTCCCGCTCCAGGCTGTAGACGCTGCCGTCGCCGGTCAGGACGCTGGAATAGAGGCCGAAGCGGTCCACCCGAATGGGCGGCGACTTCAGCAGATTGTGACCGCTGATCCAGGCCCCGATGCGGTCGGGGTTCGCCTGGGGCTTCAGATAGGCCAGGGTCACGTGGGGTCGATACTCGCGCTTCTCCGGCGGCACGCCCGCGCGTTCTCCCGCCGCGCGGCAACGCCCGGCCAGGACGTTCAGCGGCTCCGACCGTTCCAGTCCGGCCCACAGGGTATGGGTGCGGTGGGCGTCGCCGAAGGCTCCGACGCCGTTCAGCGTGATCTCGAAGGCCCCGCCGCCCTCGGCCCGGCTCAGCTCCGAGGCCAGATCGTCTGCCGTGCGCTCGGACGCCTCGCCGTAGAAGGCCAGGGTGACGTGCAGGGCGTCCAGCGGCCGCCAGCGCGCGCCGGGCAGACCGGATTGACGGCGTTGAAGCGTCTCGGCGACGTCTTCCGGGATCGAAATGGCGGTGAACAGGCGCAGCATGCGACCCTTGGTAGCGGGCGGAACGACCGTTCGGAAGACGGGTTTTCCTTGCAAGGCGGGCCGTCCGTCCCGATATTTCCCGTCAAGGTCGGCATTTGCCGTCCACTCAGGAGACTTCTTTCGCGATGAGCGACTTCAACAACGGCTATGCGCGCCCGCTTCCGCAGTCGGCGGACATGTCCGTCGACGCCGGTCTGCGCGCCTTCATGCTCGGCGTCTACAACAAGCTGGCCCTCGGCCTCGTGGTCGCCGGCGCCCTGGCCTATGTCACCGGCAACGTACCGGCCGTGCAGCAGCTGCTGTTCGCCCGCACCGATGACGGCCGCATCGGCCTGACCGTGCTGGGCATGATCATCCAGTTCTCGCCTGTGGTCATGCTGTTCGGTTCGATGTTCTTCATGAAGAACCCGACGGCCAAGGGCGTGAACATGCTCTACTGGGCCGTGGTTTCGACCATCGGCGCAGGTCTGGGCATCCTGTTCCTGCGCTACACCGGCGGTTCGCTGGCCTCGACCTTCTTCGTCACGGCGGCGGCCTTCGGCGGTCTCAGCCTGGTCGGCTATACGACCAAGAAGGACCTGACCGCCATGGGCAGCTTCCTGATCATGGGCGTGATCGGCCTGGTCATCGCCTCGATCGTCAACATCTTCATGCAGTCGGGCACGATGTACCTGATCATCTCGGGCCTCGGCGTGCTGATCTTCTCGGGTCTGATCGCCTATGACACCCAGCGCCTGAAGATGACCTACTACGCGCTCGGCGGTAATCAGGAAGCCATGGGCGTGGCCACCGGTTTCGGTGCCCTGAGCCTGTTCATCAACTTCATCAACCTGTTCCAGTTCCTGCTGGCCTTCATGGGCGGCAGCCGGGAATAAAGGCCTCAAGAGCGCGCAAGCGCGATAGGCTCAAAAAAATGAAGGCCCCTGCGGAAACGTCGGGGCCTTTTCTTTGTCAACGCCACAACTCCATCCCCGACCGGAGTCGGGGAAGCCCCTACTCCACCACGCTGAACTTGCGGCTGTCGAACACGCGCAGCACCTGGGCCAGGTCGCGCCCGCGTTTCAGCACATGGCCGCCCTCGCCGATCACGGCCCACTGGCCCTGCTTCAGACGCAGCGCAGGCCGCTTCTCGATCCGATAAAGCGGCGCGTCGCCCGAGCGGCGGAAGACGGCGAACTCGGCCACCTCCTTGTGGCCGATCATGGCGTAGTCGCGCCACTCTCCGGCGGCGACCATGCGGCCATAGACCCGCAGCACCAGCCCCAGTTCCTGCCTATCAAAGAAGACCGGACCGGGCTGAGAGGCGTCTGAACTGTGCGGATCAAGGCTCATCGTTTCTCAACTTAAGAGGTCGCGCACCGAACGCCAGCGGCGCCGCGACTTGTCACCCGCTCGCCACGCGTCCAAAAGGCGGGTCAAGTTCAGATACGGAGACGAACTCATGGCGACGAGCGAAGGCTGGGATATGCCCACCGGCGACCTGATGAAGGGCAAGAAGGGCCTGATCATGGGGGTCGCGAACTCCAGTTCCATCGCCTGGGGCATTGCCTCGCAGTTGGCCGCCCAGGGCGCCGAGCTGGCCTTCACCTACCTCGGCGAAGGCCTTGAGCGCCGCGTGCGTCCCCTGGCCGAAAGCGTCGGCGCCAAGTTGCTGATCCAGGCCGACGTCACCGACGACGCCTCGATGGACAAGGCCTTCGAGGAGCTGGAAAAAGAGTTCGGCACGATCGACTTCGTCGTCCACTCGGTGGCCTTCGCCAACAAGGACGAGCTGAAGGGCTCGTTCGTCGACAACACCACCCGCGACAGCTTCCTGCTGGCCATGAACATCTCGGCTTTCAGCTTCGTCGACGTGGCCAAGCGTTCGGCGAAACTGATGCCCAACGGCGGCTCGATGATCACCCTGACCTACCTGGGTTCGGAACGGGTCATCCCCAACTACAACACCATGGGCGTGGCCAAGGCCGCCCTGGAAGCCGCAACCCGCTACATCGCGCGCGACCTGGGTCCGAAGAACATCCGCGTCAACGCCATCTCGGCGGGCGCGATGCGCACCCTGTCGCTGGCCGGCATCTCGGGCGGGCGCGGCCTGCACTCCAAGTCGGCGCAGTTCTCGCTGATCAAGGAAGAGACCTCGATGGAGGGCGTCGCCGGCGCCGCCCTGTGGCTGTGCTCGGACCTGGGCCGCTCGACCACGGGCGAAGTCGTCCACGTCGACGCCGGCTTCCACGCCGTCGGTCTGCCGGACGACATGGAGGGCTGATCCCCTCCGGGTTCTGGATATAGAAGGGCCGCCGGGAAACCGGCGGCCTTTTTTGTTTCTTTCTTAGCTCCCTTCCCCCTCAAGGGGGGAAGGGTTGGGGATGGGGGTGAGAACGCGCCATTGAAGGTAAAGCGCATGAGGCGGCGTCTCCCC
>DAIOID010000015.1:18290-21136 GCA_036744355.1 Brevundimonas sp. | reverse complement strand
CCCCCAACCCTCCCCCCTCGAGGGGGAGGGCTTTTGAGTACAAGCGCTTTCCTCTTTCGACGCGCCGTCGCCCGGCCTAGCTTCGCCGCATGAGTTCCCTGCGCCTGCCCCCTCCCGCCAGCTTTTCCGCCGCCGCCGTGGCGACCGTCATCGGTTTCGGCGGCACCGTGGCCCTGATCGTTCAGGCGGGACAGACGCTGGGGGCCTCGCCCGCCCAGATCATCTCCATGGTCACGGCGCTCTGCCTCGGCATCGGCCTGCCCGGCGCGGTGCTCAGCTGGCGGCTGAAGATGCCGGTCGTCCTGGCCTGGTCGACGCCGGGGGCCGCCCTGCTGGCGGCCTCGACGCTGGGCCTCGGCTGGCCGACCGCCGTCGGCGCCTTCGTCATCGCCGGCCTGCTGATGGTGCTGACCGGGCTGGTCCCGGCTCTGGGGCGGCTGGCCGAGCGCATTCCCGCCGCCATAGCCTCGGCCATGCTGGCGGGGGTGCTGCTGCCCTTCTGCCTGAAGCTCTTCCTCGTCTTCCCCACCGACATGGCGCTGGCGGCGGGTCTGCTGGCGGTCTTTCTGATCATGCGCCGCGTCGCCGCGGCCTGGGCCCTGCCCGCCGTTCTTGTCGCGGCCTTTGCGGTTCTGGCCCTGCGCGGCCAGGTCGGCCTGCCCGCCGGGACCGGCCTGTTCGGCGAGCTGTCGCCGGTCATGCCCGTCTTTGACTGGAAGGCGGCGATCAGCCTGGCCCTGCCGCTCTTTCTGGTGACGCTGGCCTCGCAGAACCTGCCCGGTCTGGTGGTGCTGCGGGCCGCCGGATACGCTCCGCCCGCCGGAAAGCTGATCTTCTGGGGCGGAATGACCAGCACCATCCTCGCCCCCTTCGGCGTCCACGGCGTCAACCTAGCCGCCATCACCGCCGCCCTCTGCACCGGCCCCGAGGCCCACCCTGACCCCGAGCACCGCTGGACCGTCGGCGTCCTCTACGGCCTGATCTATCTGGTCGTCGCCCTGTTCGCCGCGCCTCTGGCGGGCCTGTTCATCGCCATGCCGACCGGGGCGCTGGCGGTCATCACCGGCCTGGCCCTGATCGCCCCGCTGACGGGGTCGCTGACCGGCATGATGAGCGTGGCCGAGGACCGCGAGGCGGCGGTGCTGACCTTCGCCGCCACGGCGTCCGGCGTGGCCCTGTTCGGGGTCGGCTCGGCCTTCTGGGGGCTGGCGGTCGGCTTCGTCGCCCTGGCCGCGCGGCGCTGGATCAAGACCCGCGCCTGACCCCGTTTTACATTTCGCGCCCTTCCGTCCCCAGCGGGACTGTGAGAGCCTGACGCCCGGTCGATTGGCGGCCGTCTGAGCGAGGCGATCATGGCGCACAAGTTCGAAGTCTATCAGGACAAGGCCGGCGAGTTCCGCGTCCGGTTCAAGTACAATTCCGAGATCATCTTCTCGACCGAGGGCTACTCCGACAAGTCGGGCGCCAAGCGCGCCATCGAGTCGATCAAGAAGCACGTCGGCGACGCCCCGACCGAAGAAGTCTGAGTTTCGCGGGGGCGCGGCGCTTTCGCCCGCCCCCGCACCCCTCTTACGGCCGCACCGGGATGGTCAGACCCCGCTGCACCGCCGGACGCGCCAGCCCCCGCTCCAGCCAGGCGGCCACGCGCGGGAAGTCGGCGAAACCGACCAGATCGCCGGCCTCATAGAAGCCGATCAGGTTGCGCACCCAGCCCAGGCTGGCGATGTCGGCGATGGTGTAGTCCTCGCCCATGATCCAGTCGCGGCCCTCTAGCCGCCCTTCCAGAACCCCCAGCAGACGGCGGGATTCCGCGACGTAGCGGTCGCGCGGACGCTTGTCCTCGAACTCGCGCCCGGCGAACTTGTGGAAGAAGCCGACCTGTCCGAACATCGGACCGATCGAGGCCATCTGGAAGAAGACCCACTGCAGGGTCTCATAGCGCGCCGCCGGATCGGCGGGCAGGAAGCGCCCCGTCTTTTCGGCCAGATAGACCAGGATGGCCCCGGACTCGAACAGGGGCAGCGGCTTCCCGCCCGGACCGTCGGGATCGATGATGGCCGGGATCTTGCCGTTGGGGTTCAGCGACAGATAGTCGGGCGTCCAGGTCTCGTTCTGGCCGATGTCGACCAGATGCGGCTCATAGGCCAGACCCAGCTCTTCCAGCAGGATGGAGACCTTCACGCCATTGGGCGTCGGCAGGGAATAGAGCTGGAGCCGGTCGGGATGGAGCGGTGGATACTGGCGGGTGATCGGAAAAGCGGACAGGTCGGCCATGGGGCGCTCCGGGCGGATTGAACCTTCCATGTTGGAAGCCGGACCGCCCGTCGCAATAGCCACCGCGTCGGTGGCGGTCGATCAGGCCTCGTCGCGCTCGTCCACCTCGGTCGGGCGCACGATGCGCAGCCAGCCTTCGGAAATACGCAGATCCGGCGCCGCCTCGCGCGTGAAGGGCAGATACCAGGTCGTGCCGCCCTCCTTGGGGGCGATCTCCAGCATGTCCGAGGCGCCGAAATTCTGCACCGACTTGACCGTGCCGATCACGGCGTCGTCCAGATCGCGGGCCTGCAGACCGACCAGATCGGTCAGGTAGAACTCGTCCTCGTCCGGCTCGGGCAGGCGGTCGCGCGGCACGAACAGCTTCTGGCCGCGCATGGCGTCGGCCTGTTCCTTGGTGGCGATCTCCTTGACCCGGGCCACCACGCCGGCCTTGTCCGGCCGCGCCGAGAGCAGGGTCAGGGCCGGGGTTCCGTCCGCTTTCAGCAGGGGCTGATAGGTCATCAGGGCCATGGGATCGGCGGTGAAGGCGGTGATCCGCACCTCGCCCTTCACGCCGAAGGCGCCGCCGA
>DAIOID010000015.1:14847-18190 GCA_036744355.1 Brevundimonas sp. | reverse complement strand
CCGGGGCTTCTTCAGCAGCCGGAGCGTTCTTGGCGGCTTCAGCAGCAGCGGCGGCTTCTTCCTTGGCGCGGGCGGCGGCTTCGGCAGCCTCAACCTTGGCGGCGGCTTCAGCTTCCAGACGGTCGGCTTCGCGCTGGGCGCGCTCGGCGGCGCGTTCCTGGGCCTTCTTGCCCGGCGTGCCCTTGTTCGGGTTGTTCGACTGGGTCCAGGCGACCTTGCCGACCAAGGCTTCGTCTTGCGACTGGCTGATGAAGCGGGCGACGCGGTCGGTCGGCTGAGCGCCCTTGGCCAGCCATTCCGAGATGCGGTCGGCCTTCAGGGTGACGCGCGGTTGAGCGCTGTCCTTGGGCAGCATCGGGTTGTAGCTGCCGACGCGCTCGATGAACTTGCCGTCGCGCGGAGCGTGCGAGTCGGCGACGACGATGTAGTAGTAGGGGCGCTTCTTGGCGCCGCCGCGGGCCAGACGAATCTTCAGCATTTTCAGTCTCTTTCTAGAAGGTCGAAATCAGTTCTTTTTCGGGAAGCCCGGCAGGCCCGGAAGGCCTCCCGGAAGTTGTCCGCCGCCCAAGCCCGCGAGGCGGTCCTGAATGGCTTTCATTTCGTCGGCGCTGGGTTCGGCCATCTTGCCGCCGCCCAGAGCCTTGAGGCGGGCCATGTCGGGGCCGCCCATACCGGGGAGGCCGGGCATGCCGCCGCCCCCGCCGAGACCGCCCATCATGGCGGCCATCTTCTGCAGGTTCTTGCCGCCGCCCTTGGACAGCGACTTGACCATGTCGGCCATCTGCCGGTGCTGTTTCAGCAGACGGTTGATGTCCTGGACCTCGACGCCGGCGCCGGCGGCGACGCGCTTCTTGCGGCTGGCGTTCAGCAGGTCGGGCTTCTTGCGCTCGGCCTTGGTCATCGAGCTGATGATGGCTTCCTGACGGGCGATCATCTTGTCGTTGACGTTGCTGTCGGCCATCTGGGCCTTCAGCTTGGCCACGCCGGGCAGCATGCCCATGATGCCCTGAAGCCCGCCCATCTTCTTCATCTGCTGCAGCTGGGCGGCCAGATCGTCCAGATCGAACTGACCCTTGGCCAGCTTGCGGGCCATCTTCTCGGCCTTGGCCTGGTCCAGCTCGGTCGCGGCCTTTTCGACCAGGGCGACGATGTCGCCCTGACCCAGGATGCGGCCGGCGACGCGGCGGGCGTCGAAGACGTCGAGGGCGTCGACCTTTTCACCGGCGCCCAGATACTTGATCGGCAGGCCGGTGACGGCGCGCATCGACAGCATGGCGCCGCCGCGCCCGTCGCCGTCGGCGCGGGTCAGCACCAGGCCGGTCAGCGGCAGGCGTTCATGGAAGGCGGCGGCCGTGCGCACCGCGTCCTGACCGGTCAGGCTGTCGGCGACCAGCAGGGTCTCGACCGGCTGGGCGATCGAGGCGACCTCGGCCACCTCGTTCATCAGAGCCTCGTCCAGCGTGATGCGGCCGGCGGTGTCGAGGATCAGGACGTCGAAGCCCTGCAGCTTGGCCGACTGAAGCGCACGGCGGGTGATCTGGACCGCGCTCTCGCCCGCCACGATGGGCAGGGTCGCGACCTCGATCTGCTGACCCAGGGTCGCCAGCTGCTCCATGGCCGCCGGACGACGCGTGTCCAGCGAGGCCATCATGACCTTCTTGCGATCGAACTTGGTCAGGCGCAGCGCCAGCTTGGCCGAGGTCGTGGTCTTGCCCGAGCCCTGCAGGCCGGCCATCAGGATCACGGCGGGCGGCGTGGCGTTGGTGTTCAGCGGAACCGGCTCTTCGCCGCCCAGCATCTCGACCAGACCGTCATAGACGATCTTGACCACCTGATCGGCCGGCTTGACCGAACGAATGACCTCTTCGCCGGTCGCCTGTTCCTTGGCGCGGCTGATGAAGTCCTTGACCACCGGCAGGGCGACGTCGGCCTCGAGCAGGGCGACGCGGACTTCGCGCAGCGCTTCCTCGACATCCTTTTCGGACAGGGCGCCGCGGCCGGTGATCCGGTCGAAGACGCCTGTCAGCCGCTCGTTCAGAGCCTCGAACATTCAAAACCTTTCATGCGCGAACCCTGACCTCCATAGAGAAACGGCCTCTGGCGACGATCACGTCGGCAGAGGGTCCTCGCCGGGCTCGTTCTTTTTTGGGGCTATCGGCCGGTCGGCCTGCTTGAGCCCGAATGGGCTGTGCTCAAGCAGCGCTCAGCGCGGTAGCACGACCAAGAAAGCTGTCGTACCGGAGGAGGCGCAGGTTCAATTGCGCCGGAAGCGGCGGCTTATGGAGCATCCACAAGCAAATGTCGACTCCCGCCTCGACGTCGCCTCAACCACACAAAGGGTTTCAGCGTTGAGCATGGGGCTGGCCGGTTCGGATTCCGCTGATACGGTTCCGCTTCCAGCCTCCCCGCTGAAGGACAATGCGATGATCCAGGCCGCCGACGACCGACTGCGCCAAGAGGTTCGCCTGCTGGGCGCCCTGCTCGGCGAGGTGATCCGCGACGAGGGCGGCCAGGAACTCTACGACCGGATCGAGGCGGTGCGGCAGGCTTCGGTGGCCTATCACCGCGACCCGGCCTCGCACGACGCCTCTCAACTGGAGGCCTTGCTGAAGGACCTGTCGCTGGATCAGGCCATCGGCCTGACCCACGGTTTCGCCGCCTTCTCCTTGCTGGCCAATGTCGCCGAAGACCGGGCAGGCAAACGCCGCGCCCGCGAACAGGCCGAGGCCGGCGAACGCGCCGATACGCCCGAGGGCGCGCTGAAGCGGCTGGATGCGGCAGGGGTGGACCGGGCGGCGGTGCGCGACCTGCTGAGCCAGGCCCTGATCTCACCCGTCCTGACCGCTCACCCTTCCGAGGTGCGCAGAAAGAGCGTCATCGACCGCATCGGCGCGGTCGGCGCCCTGCTGGACGGCTGCGACCGCGACGGGATCGCCTGTTCGCCTACCCGACTGAAAGCAGAGTTGCGCCGCCAGATCGTCATCCTGTGGGCCACACGCCTGACGCGGGCCTCGGGCTTGGTGGTGCAGGACGAGATCAACACCGTCACCGACTGGCTGCAACGCATCTTCCTGCACGTCGCCCCGGCTCAGCTGGCTGAATGGCGAACCCTGCTGGACGCGCCCGACCTGCCGCCCTTCCTGCGCATCGGCACCTGGGTCGGCGGCGACCGCGACGGCAATCCCAATGTCGACGCCGAGGTCCTGGCCGCCGCCTTCCGCACCCAGTCGCGCGCCGTGCTGCGCTTCTATCTGGAGGAGGCCAATGCTCTGGGCGAAGAGCTCAGCCTGTCGGCCGACCTGACCACGGTGACCCCCGAACTGGCGGCTCTGGCCGACAGCTC
>DAIOID010000015.1:0-14747 GCA_036744355.1 Brevundimonas sp. | reverse complement strand
TGTCGGCCGACCTGACCACGGTGACCCCCGAACTGGCGGCTCTGGCCGACAGCTCGGGCGACGCCTCGATTCAGCGCGCGGACGAGCCCTATCGCCGCGCGCTGAGCCAGATCTACGCCCGCCTGTCGGCCACCCATCTGGCCCTGACTGGCGGCCCCGCCCCCCTGCCCGCCCAGTTTGAGGCCCCGGCCTATGAGGGGCCAGACGCCTTCCGCGCCGACCTGGCCGTGCTGCACGACAGCCTGATCCGCACCCACGGCGCTGTATTCGCCGACGACCGACTGGCCCGACTGATCACGGCGGCGGACGTCTTCGGCTTCCACATGGCGACGCTGGACCTGCGTCAGAACTCCGACGTGCACGAACGCGTGGTGGCCGACCTGCTGAAGGTGGCGGGCGTCTGCCCCGACTACGCGGCCCTGGACGAGGAGGCCCGTCTGACCCTGCTGGCGCGCGAACTGGCCAATCCGCGCCCGCTGTTTTCGCCCTACGCCGACTATGCGGCCGAAACCCTGAAGGAGCGCGCCATCCTGCAGGCGGCGGCCCAGGCCCTGTCCGCCTTCGGCCCCCAGGCCATCCGCACCCACATCGTCTCCAAGACCGACGCGGCCTCGGACATGCTGGAGGTCTATCTGCTGCTGAAGGAGGTCGGCCTCTACGACCCCGCCGATCCCGCCGCCTGCCCCATTCAGGCCGCCCCCCTGTTCGAGACCATCGACGACCTGCGCGCCTCGCGGCCGACGCTGGAGCGGGTGCTGGCCGAGCCGTCCGCCCGCGCCGTGGCGACCGCGCGCGGGGTGCAGGAGGTCATGATCGGCTATTCCGACAGCAACAAGGACGGCTCCTACCTGACCTCGGGCTGGGAACTGCACGAGGCCTCGCGCGCCCTGCTGGAGGTGACCCGCGCGGCGGGGATCCGTCTGCAACTGTTCCACGGACGCGGCGGCGCGGTCGGACGCGGCGGCGGCTCCAGCTTCTCGGCCGTGCTGGGCCAGCCGGCAGGCACGGTGGCGGGCCGCATCCGCGTCACCGAACAGGGCGAGGTCATCGCCAACAAGTACGGCGAGCCGGAGGTGGCGCAGAGGAACCTGGACGCCCTGACCTGCGGGACCCTGCTGGCCTCGCTGGGGCCGCAGACCGACGGCGGCTACAGCGCCCAGCACGGCGCCACGGCGGCGCGCCTGTCGGCGGCGTCGATGAAGGCCTATCGCGCCCTGGTCTATGAGACGCCCGGCTTCGTCGACTATTTCCGCGCCGCCACCCCTATCGCCGAGATCGCCGACCTGAAGATCGGCTCGCGCCCGGCCTCGCGCTCGACCTCGACCGCCATCGAGGACCTGCGCGCCATTCCTTGGGTGTTCAGCTGGTCGCAGTCGCGGGTCATGCTGCCCGGCTGGTACGGCTTCGGCTCGGCGGTTCAGGGCGAGGACCCCGACGAACTGCGCGACATGGCCGCCGCCTGGCCCTTCTTCCGCACCGTGGTCCAGAACATGGAGATGGTGATGGCCAAGGCCGACATGGCCATCGCCCGGCGCTACGCCAAGCTGGTCCCCGACGCAGCCCTGGCCGAGCGCATCTACGGCGCCATCCGCGCGGAGTGGGACCGGACCCGCGATGCCGTCCTGTCGATCACCGGCCACGACGACTTGCTGGGCGGCCAGCCCGAGCTGGACCGCCTGATCCGTCAGCGGATGCCCTATGTCGAGCCGCTGAACCACGTGCAGATAGAGCTGATCCGCCGTCGCCGCGCCGGCGACGACGATCCGCGCGTCAGGAACGGCATCCTTCTGGCCATCAACGGCGTGGCGGCAGGCCTCCGAAACAGCGGCTGATCACAGCCACTTGGTCCGCTTGAAGGTGATGTAGAGACCGAGGCAGATGGCCACGATAAGTCCCAGCACCGCCGGATAGCCATAGACCCAGCGCAACTCGGGCATGTGTTCGAAATTCATGCCGTAGATGCCGGCCACCGCCGTCGGGGTGGCCAGGATGGCGGCCCAGGCGGCCAGCTTGCGGGTGATGACGCCCTGACGCTGCTGCTCCAGCAGGTTGGACACTTCGAACACCGACGACAGGATGTCGCGCAAGCTCGCCGCGCGGCTGGAGACGCGCCGCACATGGTCGGCCACGTCGCGGAAATAGGGGCGGACCTCGCGGTCGATGCAGGGCAGGTCCAGCGACTGCAGCTTGTTGGCCACCTCCTCCATCGGGCCGAGCACCCGACTGAACTTCAGCAGTTCGCGGCGCAGCTGGAACAGGCGCTTGATGTCGGCGCGGGACAGAAAGCTGTCCAGCGCCCGCTGCTCCATCTCCAGCACGCTGTCCTCGATGTCGTCGACGATGGGGACATAGGCGTCGACGATAAAGTCAAGCACCCCGTGCAGGATGAAGTCGGCGCCGTGCTTCAGCTGCAGCGGCGAGGCCTCCAGCTGGGCGCGCAGCTGGGTGTGGGCGCGGGCCGAGCCGTGGCGGATGGTGATGACGTAGCGCGGCCCGACGAAGACGTGGGTCTCGCCGTACCAGATGGCGTCGTCGGCCTTCTGGGCCGTGCGGGCGACGATGAAGAGCTCGGAGCCATAGACCTCGATCTTGGGCATCTGATGCGCCGCCAGCGCATCCTCGACCGCCAGGGGATGCAGGCGGAAGCGCCGCACCAAGGCCTCGAACTCCTCGCTCGTCGGCTCGTAGAGGCCGATCCACAGATACTCGCCCGGCTTGAGACGCAGCCCCTCGTCGGTCAGCGGCGCCTCGCGAACACGCTTGCCGTCCTTGTAGATATAGGAGGCGACGACGCTCATGGGCGCTCCTTCATTCCAATGGCCAAGGCTTACGCCACCCCAGCCGAAATAGAAAAGGCCCGGCGGATTTCTCCACCGGGCCCTCTCAAACCTTAGCGCCTTACGGGCCTCAAGTAGGCCGAAGGCCGATAGGCCCCCTTAGGAAACAGGGAAGCCGCGCACCTTCAGCAAGGCTGCGACGTCTGGGTTGCGGCCGCGGAACTGGCGATAGGCGTCGCCGCGGTCCGTGGTGTTGCCCGGGGCCAGGATGATCGACTTGAAGCGGCCGCCGATGTCCGGGTTGAAGACGTCGCCCGACTCCTCGAAGTAGGCCCAGGTGTCGGCGTCCATCACTTCCGACCACAGGTAGGAGTAGTAGCCGGCCGAATAGGCGTCCGAGGTGAAGAGGTGATTGAACTGCGGCAGGCGGTGCCGCATCACGATCTCCTTGGGCATGCCCAGACGGTCCAGCGAGGCCTTCTCGAAGGCCGCGATGTCGGTCGGCGGCGTCGCCTGGGTGTGCAGGTCCATGTCGACCAGGGCCGAGGACAGGTAGCTGACCGTGGCGTAGCCCTGATTGAAGGTCGAGGAGGCCTCGATCTTGTCCACCAGCGCCTGCGGCATCGGCTGACCCGTCTCGACGTGCTTCATGTAGCCGTCGAGGATCGGACGGCTCAGCACCCAATGCTCGTGCACCTGCGACGGATATTCCACGAAGTCGCGCGGCGTGTTGCCGAACGACGGATAGGTCACCACCGACGAGAAGTAGTGCAGGGCGTGGCCGAACTCGTGGAACAGGGTCTCGGCGTCGTCCAGCGAGATCAGCAGGGGCTGACCGGCCTCGGCCTTGACGAAGTTGTTGTTGTTCGAGGCCAGGATCGGCTTGGCGCCGGTCAGGGTCGAGAAGGACCGGTAGGTGGTCATCCAGGCGCCCGAACGCTTGCCCGGACGGGCGAAGTCGTCGGCGTAATAGAGGCCGATCAGCTTGCCGGTGGCCTTGTCGGTGACCTCATAGGTGGTCACGTCCGGCTCGAAGGTCGAGACCGTGCCCTTGGGCAGTTGCTTGAAGACGAAGCCGTACAGGCGCTCGGCCATGTAGAAGGAGGCCGCGCGCACGGCGTGCAGTTCGAAGTAGGGCTTCAGCTCGTTCTGATCGAGGTCGTACTTGGCCTTGCGGACCTTCTCGGCGAAGTAGAGGTAGTCCCAGGGCTCGATGTCGAAGCCGGCGATCGCCTTCATGTCGGCGACCTCTTCGGCCACGCGGGCCTTGGCCGGGGTCCAGACGCGCTGCATCAGTTCCATGGCCGCGGCCGGGGTCTTGGCCATGGTGTCCTGCATGCGCCATTCGGCGTGGTTGCCGAAGCCGAGCAGCTTGGCGCGCTGCTGACGCAGGGCGACGATCTGGGCGATGGTCGCCTTGGTGTCGTTGGCGTCACCGTTGTCGCCGCGCTTGACGAACTTCTTCCAGACCTGTTCGCGCAGGGCGCGGTCGTCAGCGAAGGTCAGGAAGGGGTCGACGCTGGAGCGGGTGTTGACGATGGCCCAGCCCTGGACGTTGCGGGCGCGGGCGGCGGCGGCGGCGGCGGCCTTGTTGGACTCAGGCAGCCCCTTCAGGCCGGCCTCGTTGGTGATGACGGTCCAGGTGTTCTCGTCGGCCACCACCTTCTGACCGAAGCCGGTGAAGGCGTTCGACAGGGCGGTGTTGATGCGGCCCAGCTCGGCCTTGCCGGCGGCGTCCAGGGCGGCGCCGTTGCGGATGAAGCTGTCGCGGCTGCGCTCGGCCAGACGCTTCTGCTGGGCGTTAAGGCCAGCGGCGTCGGCGCCGTCGGCCACGGCCTTGATGCGGGCGAACAGCTTCTCGTTGAAGGTGATCTCGTCCGAGGCGGCCGACAGGATCGGCGACAGCTCGGTCTCCAGCACGTCCCATTCGTCGCCGCCGATGTTCGACGTCATGACGCTGAAGATGTTGATGGCGCGGTCCAGCGGCTCGCCGACCAGCTCCATCGCCACCAGGGTGTTGGCGAAGGTGGGGGCGTCCGGGTTGTTGGCGATGGCGGCGATGTCGGCGCGTTGCAGCTCGATGCCTTCCAGGATGGCTTCGCGCATCTTGGGCGCGGTCACCTTGTCCCACGGCGGCACGCCCTCATAGGGTCCCGTCCAGACCTGCAGCAGCTCGGCGCGCGGGGCGGTCGTCGGCAGGACGGCGCGGGCGATGCGCGCTTCGTCAGCGGTCGACAGGGAGGCGGCGGTCGGTCCCGTCATTCCGTTCTCCAGGGCGCCGGCGGTGGCGCAGCCCGACAGGGCGAAGAGGCTCGCGCCCCCGATGAGAAGATGGCGTCTGTGCATCCAGGTCTCCCAACCATAGCTGTTTCGGACTTCCCCCGGCGTGCTCGCCCGGACCGTCGCATGCGTCGATGTAATCCTAACTATTGGACGACGGAACCCCACGGGTCTAAAGGCCGCTGCATGGCGATAGGCGTTTTTGACTCCGGCGTGGGCGGACTGACGGTCCACCGTGAACTCGTGGCCCGTTTTCCGACGCGGGACTTCATCTATCTGGGCGACCAGGGGCACGCGCCCTATGGCGGGCGCGGCGGCGAGGACATCGTCAATCTGACGCGCGCCGGGTGCGAGCGTCTGTTCGAGGCGGGCGCCTCGGTCGTGGTCCTGGCGTGCAACACGGCCTCCGCCATTGCGCTGCGCCGTCTGCAGCAGACCTGGATCCCCGGCATGCGCGAAAAGCTGGGCCGTCCGGTCAATGTGCTGGGCATCATCGTCCCGACCATCGAGGCGGCCACCGGCCTGCCCTGGTCCTATGAGGCCGAGCGCAACGGTCGTCTGGAAGGCGAGAAGAAGCAGGCGATCGACATCACCGGCGTCTTCTGCACCGCCGCCACGGCCATGAGCCGCGTCTATGAGATCGAGATCGACAAGCGCCGCGAGGACCTGGCCGTCTTCACCGAGCCCTGCCCCGGCCTGGCCGGCCTGATCGAACTGGGCGCCCCGGCCGAGGAGCTGAAGGTGGTGGTCGACGACCACGTCGACGCCCTGCGCCGCCGCATCGGTCGCCACCCCGACAAGGCCATCCTGGGCTGCACCCACTATGAGATCGTCGCCGACCTGTTCGCCGCCGCCCTGCCCGCCGGGGTCCAGGTGATCAGCCAGCCGACCGCCGTGGCCGACTCTTTGGAGCGCTATTTTGCGCGCCACCCGGAATACGACCTGGGGAACTCGGCCCGCCGCGACTTCCTGACCACGGGCACGCCCGGGCCGCAGTCGGATCTGGTGGCCCGGTTCTGGGGCGCGCCCCTGACCTTCGACGCAGCCTGACTATTCCGACCGGCTTGAGCGGCGCTGGCCGAAGGTCGGCGCCCGCTCCTTCTGCTGCGCCCAATAGGCGGGGCCGTCGTCGGGCTTGAACATGGTGCGCGGCACGCCGTTGCGGTCCGTCACAGCGAAGGTGTTGGTCGAGGCCTGATAATAGAGGGTGTCGCCGTTCGGCCGCTTGACCGTCTCGGTCCCCTTCGGCGTAGCCTTGGTGAAGGCCCGCACCTTTTGCAGATAGTCGTCGGCCGACTTCGCCCCGAACGACCCGCCGTTACGCTCATACAGGCGCTGGATTTTGGCGTCGGCCGTTTCGCGCCGGTTGGCGGTAACCGGCGGCTTGGCCTCGGGCCCCGCCTCCGTCTCGCCCTCCGGCGCTGCCGCCGAAATCAGGGCGACCGGCTCCGTCGCCGCCCGTTCGCGCGTCTCGACCGCCGAGCCGCCGCTGTCGCACGCCGCCAGAACCAGCGCCGCAAGCGCCGCCGTCGCCACATGAATCCGCATGGGTCGTCCCTCCCTGAAGAACCCGCCGAACACAGGTATGCACAGAGCGAACGTTCGCGCAATGTTCCTACTGACATTTCTGTTTGAAAAGCGCCCTGTCTCGACGGCGTCATGCGGCCCCGCTAGAGACTCCTCATGACCGCATCCTCGCTTTCCGGCCGCAAGGTCCTGCTGATCGTCGGCGGCGGCATCGCCGCCTACAAGGCGCTGGAGCTGACGCGCCTGCTCAAGAAGGCCGGGGCCGAGGTGATGAGCCTGCTGACCGCCGCAGGGGCCGAGTTCGTCACCCCCATGTCGCTGGCGGCCCTGACCGGCCATCCGGTGCGCCAGGCCCTGTTCATGCCCGAGGACGAGACGGCCATGGGCCATATCGAGCTGTCGCGCTGGGCCGATCTGGTGGTGGTGGCGCCGGCGACGGCGGGGCTGATCGCCAAGGCGGCCAACGGTCTGGCCGACGACCTGGCCTCGACCACGCTTCTGGCCACCGACAAGAAGGTGCTGCTGGCCCCGGCCATGAACGTACGCATGTGGCTGCACCCGGCGGTTCAGGCCAATGTCGAGCGGCTCAAGGGCTTTGACGGCTTCCACGGCATGGCCGTTATCGGGCCTGACGACGGCGAGATGGCCTGCGGCGAGTTCGGGCCGGGCCGCATGGCCGAGCCCGCCGTCATCTTCGACGAGATCGCCCGCCTGCTGGCCGGACCTGACGGTCGCCCCCTGACCGGCAAGACCGCCGTCGTCACCGCCGGGCCGACCTTCGAGCCCATCGACCCGGTGCGCGGCCTGACCAACCGCTCCAGCGGCAAGCAGGGCTACGCCATCGCCGCCGCCCTGGCCGATCTGGGCGCGGACGTGACCCTGATCTCCGGCCCCGTGGCGCTGGACGCCCCGGTCGGCGTGACCCGCGTCTGGGTCGAGGCCGCGACCGAGATGCAGGCCGCCGTGGAGGCCCGTCTGCCCGCCGACATCGCCGTCATGAGCGCCGCCGTCGCCGACTGGCGCGTGGACGGGATCGCCTCGGGCAAGATCAAGAAGAAGCCGGGCGGCCCGCCGTCCCTGACCCTGATCGAGAACCCCGACATCTTGGCCGGCGTCTCCGCACCCGGCCCGAAGCGCCCGAAGCTGGTGGTCGGCTTCGCCGCCGAGACCAGCGACCTGGAGGCCAACGCCCGCGCCAAGCTGTCGAGGAAGGGCTGCGACTGGATCGTCGGCAACGATGTCTCCGACGACGTCTTCGGTTCGGACGGCAACGCCGTGACCCTGTTCACCCAGGGCGGCGCCGAGCCCTGGCCGCGCCAGTCCAAGACCGAGGTGGCGAGGAAGCTCGCCGCCCGCATCGCCGATCATTTCAAGGCCTGAGAGACTTTCCCATGACCACCGTCCGCGTCGAACGCCTGCCCCACGCCGAGGGCCTGGCCCTGCCCGCCTATGAGACGACGGGCTCGGCGGGCATGGACCTGCGCGCCGCCCTGCCGGCGTTCGAGCCGGTCGTGCTGCATCCCGGCGAGCGGAAGCTGATCCCGACGGGCCTGAAGATCGCCCTGGAGCCCGGCTATGAGGCCCAGGTGCGGCCCCGCTCGGGTCTGGCCCTGAAGCACGGCGTCACCTGCCTGAACTCGCCCGGCACCATCGACAGCGACTATCGCGGCGAGGTCGGGGTCATCCTGATCAACCACGGCCAGCTCGCCTTCGAGATCAACCGCGGCGAACGCATCGCCCAGATGGTCATCGCCCCCTACGCCCAGGCCGTCATGGCCGAGGTCGAGGCCCTGGATGAAACCGCGCGCGGCGCCGGCGGCTTCGGCTCGACGGGGAAATAGGCCGGGCGTCAGACCGTCGAACTGGGCGACGGCGGGGTGATCTCACGCCTCAGCACGCGCTCGCGCCAGGCGGTGTAGAGGCCGCTGCCGGCGATCAGGGCGGCCCCGATCAGGGTCGCCCCCGTCGGCGCGTCGTTCATCAGCAGCCAGCCCAGGACGACCGCGCCGACCATCTGCAGATAGTCCAGCGGGGCCAGAAGCGAGACCGGGGCGTGCTGCAGCGAACTGGTCATCAGCAACTGGGCCAGCCCCCCCGCCAGTCCGCCCGCCGCCAGCACGGCCAGCACCGGCCAGGTATGACTATGGCCGTCGATCAGGGCCAACGCCCCGCCCACGAGGGCGCAGGCGACGAAGAACCAGAAGACGATGGCCGTCGCCGACTCGGTCTTGCCCAGCTGGCGCAGGGTGACGGTGACCGAAGCCGCGACGAAGGCCCCGCCGAGGGCGAACAGCAGACCGCCCAGCGGCGGCGCCCCCTCGGCGCCGGGCCGCACCAGGACCAGAACCCCGACGAAGCCCAGGACGACCGCCGTCCAGCGATGGCGCCCCACCTTCTCCTTCAGAACGAGGATGGACAGCAGGGTGGCGAAGATGGGGGCGGTGAAGCCGATGGTGGTGGCGTCGGCCAGCGGCAGCAGCCTCAGGCCCTGGAAGATCAGCAGGATGCCGGTCACGCCGAGCGCGCAGCGCCAGACGTGGACCATGGGCCGCCGGGTCGAGATCGCGGCCAGTCCCCCGCCGCTGTTCAGCACCCAGAACAGCACCACCGGCAGACCGAAGAGCGAGCGGTAGAAGACCATCTCGCCCGCCGAGACGGGCTCCAGCGTCGCCGCCCACTTCATCAGGGCGTACATCAGGGAGAAGCTGAGGGCGGCGGCCGCCCGCAGCATGATGCCGTAGCTGGTGCCCTGTCTGACGCCCGGCCGGCTCATCCGCCGATCAGGCCTGACGGAAGCCGAGCACGTCCTGCATGTCGTAGAGGCCGGGGCGGCGGTTGCGCACCCAGGCGGCGGCGGCCACGGCGCCCTTGGCGAACAGGGAGCGGTCGATGGCCGAGTGCGACAGGGTCAGCAGTTCGTCGTCCGAGCCGAACAGGACCGTATGCTCGCCGATCACGCCGCCGGCGCGCAAGCTGGCGAAACCGATCTTGCCCGGCTCGCGCGGGCCGGTGATGCCGTCGTAGGGAGGGGTCTTGAGGTCTTCCAGATCACGGCCCCGGCCGTTGGCGGCGGCCTCGCCCAGCATCAGGGCGGTGCCCGACGGGGCGTCCACCTTGCGCCGGTGATGAGTCTCCAGCACCTCGATGTCCCAGTCGCGACCGTCCAGACGCTGGGCCGCGTGCTCGACCAGACCGATCAGGATGTTGAGACCCAGCGAGAAGTTGCCGCTGCGGACGATGGCGATCTTCTCGGCCGCCGCCTCGAGCTCCGCGTCCTGCTCGGGCGACAGCCCGGTGGAGCCGATGACCAGGGCCGGGCCGCCGCGCGCGGCGCAGGCCCTGGCCAGGTCGACCGAGGCCTCGGGCGTCGAGAAGTCGATGATGACGTCGCACAGATTCAGGTCAGGCGTCTCGCCCCGGTCGAAACGGGCGGCGACCACCACGTCCTCGCGGGCGTCCAGGACTTGCGAAACGGCGCGGCCCATGCGGCCCCGGGCGCCGGAGATGCCGGCGTGGAAGATGTCGCTCACGCGGTCTCTTTCGGATTGTCGGCGTCGCCGCCCAGGATGTCGGCCCAGAAGCGCTTGGCCTTGCCGGCGAAGCTGGTGTTGCGCGGGGTCTGGGTCTCGCCCAGCGATGCGGCCAGCTCGGTCAGCAGCTCCTTCTGACGCGGGGTCAGATCGGTCGGGGTCTCGACGAACAGCTCGACCACCAGATCGCCGCGCTGACGGCCGTTCAGGTGCGGCATGCCCTTGCCCTTGATGCGGACCGTCTTGCCGGTCTGGGCGCCGGCCGGCACCTCGACCGCGGCCTTGCACTTGCCGTCGCAGGCCTCGGACACCAGGCAGGGGGCGTCGACGATGCCGCCCAGCGCCGCCACCGTCATCGGCACCGGCACCGTGACCAGCAGGTCCAGGTTGTCGCGCTCGAACAGCTCGTGGTCGTGCACCGACAGGAAGACATAGAGGTCGCCGCGCGGGCCGCCGCGCTGACCCGCCTCGCCCTCGCCCGACAGGCGGATGCGCGAGCCGTCGTCGACGCCGGCGGGGATCTTGAGGCTGAGCTGGCGGTTCTTGCGGACCTGGCCGTGGCCGTGGCAGGTTCCGCAGGGGTCGGCGATCATCTCGCCCGAACCGCCGCAGCGGGGGCAAGTGCGCTCGACCTGGAAGAAGCCGTTGGCCTGGCGCACGCGCCCGGCGCCGCCGCAGGTCGAGCAGATGGTCGGCTTGGTCCCGGCCTTGGCGCCCGACCCGTCGCAGACCTCGCAGGTCATGGTGGTGGGGACCGAGATCTCGACCTCGGCGCCCTTGTAGGCCTGCTCCAGGGTGATCTCGAGGTCGTAGCGCAGGTCCGAGCCGCGACGCGGGCCACCCTGCTGCTGACGTCCGCCCCGGCCGCCGAACGCATCGCCGAAGGCGTCGCCAAAGACCTGGGAGAAGATGTCGTTGATGTCGTGGAAGCCCTGGCCGCCGCCGCGTCCGAACGGGTCGCCGCCGCCGGCGCCGCCGTTCACGCCCGCATGACCGAACCGGTCATAGGCCGCGCGCTTCTGATCATCCGACAGCACCGTATAGGCCTCGGAGATTTCCTTGAACTTGGCGAGGGATTCCTCCGAACCGCCGTTGCGGTCGGGGTGGTGGGTCATGGCCAGCTTGCGATAAGCCGACTTCAGGCCCGCGGCGTCGATGGTCCGCTCGACCCCCAGAATTTCGTAATAGTCACGCTGCGCCATCAGGCGTTCGTCCTCTTACTTTCCCGTCGCGTCCGCCGTCCCTGTTGAGCCGAGGATCGTGCGTTCGCGGATGACCCAACGGCCATGTCTGCTGACATGGGCGCCCGGTCGAATGATGCAAGTTTTATGAAACGGCCCCGCCTGCCGTCTGGCAAGCGGGGCCGGTCGTCTTCCGTCGCGTTTGGTTACGCGTTCTTCTTGTCGTCGCCGTCCGAGACTTCCTCGAACTCGGCGTCGACCACGCCGTCGTCGGCGGGGGCGTCAGCCGAAGCCCCGTCCTCGCCGGCGCCCTGCTGGGCGGCGTACATGGCCTCGCCCAGCTTCATCGAAGCCTGAGCCAGAGTGTTGGTCTTCTCGCGGATGGCCTCGGGGTCCGTGCCGTCCTTGGCCGACTTCAGGTCGTCCAGAGCCGCCTGGATGGCCGACTTGGTGGCGTCGTCGATCTTGTCGCCGTGCTCCGACAGGGCCTTCTCGGTCGAGTGGATCAGGCTGTCGGCGCCGTTCTGGGCCTCGACCAGATCCTTGCGGGCCTTGTCGGCCGCGGCGTTGGCCTCGGCTTCCTTGACCATCTTGTCGATGTCCGCGTCCGACAGGCCGCCGTTGGCCTGGATGCGGATCGACTGCTCCTTGTTGGTCGCCTTGTCCTTGGCGGTGACGTGGACGATGCCGTTGGCGTCGATGTCGAAGGCGACCTCGATCTGCGGCATGCCGCGCGGCGCCGGCGGAATGCCCATCAGGTCGAACTGACCCAGGACCTTGTTGTCGGCGGCCATCGGACGCTCGCCCTGGAAGACCCGGATCGTCACGGCCGACTGGTTGTCGTCGGCGGTCGAGAAGACCTGGCTCTTCTTGGTCGGGATGGTGGTGTTGCGCTCGATCAGCGGGGTGAAGACGCCGCCCAGGGTTTCGATGCCCAGGGTCAGCGGGGTCACGTCCAGCAGCAGCACGTCCTTGACGTCGCCCTGCAGAACGCCGGCCTGGACGGCGGCGCCCAGAGCCACGACTTCGTCAGGGTTCACGCCCTTGTGCGGTTCCTTGCCGAAGAAGGCCTTCACGGCTTCCACGACCTTGGGCATGCGGGTCATGCCGCCGACCAGGACGACTTCGTCGATGTCGCCAGCCTTCAGGCCAGCGTCGGCCAGGGCCTTCTTGCAGGGCTCGATCGTGCGCTGGATCAGGTCGTCGACCAGGGCTTCCAGCTTGGCGCGCGACAGCTTGATGTTCAGGTGCAGCGGGCCCGAGGCGTTCATGGTGATGAAGGGCAGGTTGACCTCGTACTGCGACGTCGAGGACAGCTCCTTCTTGGCCTTCTCGGCCTCTTCCTTCAGGCGCTGAAGGGCCAGCTTGTCGGTCCGCAGATCGACGCCCTGCTCCTTCTTGAACTCGTCGGCCAGGTAGTCGACCAGACGCAGGTCGAAGTCCTCGCCGCCCAGGAAGGTGTCGCCGTTGGTCGACTTCACCTCGAAGACGCCGTCGCCGATCTCCAGGATCGAGACGTCGAAGGTGCCGCCGCCCAGGTCATAAACGGCGATCTTCTGACCGTCGTTCTTCTCCAGGCCGTAGGCCAGGGCGGCCGCGGTCGGCTCGTTGATGATGCGCAGGACTTCCAGACCGGCGATCTTGCCGGCGTCCTTGGTGGCCTGACGCTGGGCGTCGTTGAAGTAGGCCGGAACGGTGATGACGGCCTGGGTCACGGTCTCGCCGAGGTAGGCCTCCGCGGCCTCCTTCATCTTGCCGAGGGTGAAGGCCGAGACCTGCTGGGGCGAATAGTCCTTGCCGTGGGCGCGCACCCAGGCGTCGCCGTTCGGCCCCTTGACGATCTCATAGGGCACCATGCCCTTGTCCTTGGCCACCACCGGGTCATCGAAATTGCGGCCGATCAGGCGCTTGATGGCGAAGAAGGTGTTGGTCGGGTTGGTGACCGCCTGGCGACGCGCAGGCTGGCCGACGAGCACTTCGCCGCTGTCCTGGATCGCCACGACCGACGGGGTCGTGCGGTTGCCTTCGGCGTTTTCGATGACCTTGGGGTTCTTGCCGTCCATGACGGCGACGCACGAGTTGGTCGTGCCGAGGTCGATGCCGATGATCTTGGCCATGAGCTTGTCTTTTCACTCCTTGCGGCGGGCGATGCGGCGGCCTTCGAAAAGCGCCGCGCGTGACCGCCCCCAGTTGGGCTGAAAGCCGTTCCGGTCGTCCGGTCGGGCAGGTTGAATGGTTGCGGTCGAAAGCCCCAGGAACTTCGGGGTTTCTTCCAGACTGGCCCGGATATGGGAAAGACCGCAGGGGCTGCAAGGGTTTCGTGCGGTTCAGGACGTATTCGGTGGCGTTTCGTGACGCTCAAGGCGTGAACGGCTAGATCAGGATCATGAACCGCCCTGTCTTTCGCGAAACCCCGACCGGCCTGCCCGGCTTTCGCCTGTGGCCGGGCGCGCTGGACGCCGCGGCGCAGAAGGCCCTGCTGGATCAGGTGCTGACGGCGGCGGAGAGCGCGCCCTTCTATCGCCCGGTGACGCCCGGCGGGCGGCCCTTTTCGGTCGAGATGACGGGGATGGGGCCACTGGCCTGGGTCTCGGATCGGGCGGGCTATCGCTATCAGCCGACGCATCCCATGACCGGCCAGCCATGGCCGCCCATGCCGCAAACCCTGCTCGACCTGTGGGACGCCCTGACCGGCTGGCCCGCCCCGCCGGACGCCTGTCTGGTCAACCTCTATCGCGGCGAGGCGAAGATGGGCCTGCATCAGGATCGCGACGAGGCTGACCTGAGCGCCCCCGTCCTGTCGGTGTCGCTGGGCGATACGGCTGTCTTCCGCATCGGTCCCGCCGAGGGCGGCAGGACCGACAGCCTGAAACTGGCGTCCGGCGACGTCTGCGCCCTGACGGGACCGGCAAGGCTGGCGCGGCACGGGATCGACCGGCTGCTGGCGGGGTCGTCGCAGCTGGTTCCCGGCGGCGGGCGGATCAATCTTACGCTGCGCAAGGCGCGTTGATCGGGGCGCGCTGATCGGGACTCGACGAAACCGCGAAAGCCGGGCCACAGTCGCTGCTTCACCAGCCGGAGCCCCGCGATGACCCTGATCACCCGGCCCGAGGGCCTGAGCCCCGAACAGATCGCCCCCAGCCGTCGCAGCCTGGGGGTCGCGGCTCTCGGCGGCGTGGTCTTCGCCGCCTACGCCCCTGCCGCGCTGAGCCAGGCGGCTGATCCGATCACCACCGACAGCGCCGGCCTGATCGCCCACACCGTCTCCTTTGCCGCGCCCGACGGTTTCGACCTGCCGGCCTTCGTCGCCCGGCCCGAAGGCGAAGGCCCCTTCCCCGTCGTCATCGTCGTGTCCGAGATCTTCGGCGTGCACGAATACATCCGCGACGTCTGCCGTCGCCTGGCCAAGGCCGGCTACGCCGCCGTCGCCCCGGCCTTCTTCGTGCGCAAGG
>DAIOID010000014.1:16185-32569 GCA_036744355.1 Brevundimonas sp. | reverse complement strand
CGATCGTGCCGATGTTGCAGTGCGGCTTGGTGCGTTCGAACTTTTCCTTGGCCATTCTCTAGCTCCTGGAGGGTCCCCGAACCGGGGGTCCATTTGGTTTGGGGATAGGCGGGGCGATTTGTGGTCAAACCGCCCCGTTTTCAAGTGGGTCCGTCAGAATGACGGATTAGGCGTACTTCTTGATCACTTCGTCGGCGACGTGTTGCGGCACCGGATCGTAGTGGTCGTACTGCATGGTGAACTGGGCGCGGCCTTGCGACATGCCGCGCAGGGTGTTCACGTAGCCGAACATGTTGGCCAGCGGCACGAAGGCGTTGATGACGATGGCGTTGCCGCGCATGTCCTGGCCCTGGATCATGCCGCGACGGCCGTTCAGGTCGCCGATGACCGAGCCGAGGTATTCCTCGGGGGTCACGACCTCGACCGCCATGATCGGCTCGAGCAGCTTCGGAGCGCCCTTTTCCTTCAGTTCACGGAAAGCGGCGCGCGACGCGATTTCGAACGCCAGCACGCTGGAGTCGACGTCGTGGAACTTGCCGTCGGTCAGGGTCGCCTTGAAGTCGATCATCGGGAAGCCGGCCAGCAGACCGTTTTCCTTGGCCGATTCCAGACCCTTTTCGACGCCCGGGATGTATTCCTTCGGCACGGCGCCGCCGACGATGGCGTTTTCGAACACGAAGCCCGAACCGGGTTCACCGGGTTCGAAGGTGATCATGACGCGGGCGAACTGACCCGTACCGCCGGTCTGCTTCTTGTGCGTGTAGTCGATGTCGACCTTGCGGCCCAGCGATTCACGATAGGCCACCTGCGGCGCGCCGATGTTGGCTTCCACCTTGTAGGTGCGCTTCAGGATGTCGACCTTGATGTCCAGGTGCAGTTCACCCATGCCCTTCAGGATCGTCTGGCCCGACTCGTGGTCGGTCGAAACGGTGAAGGAGGGGTCTTCCGAAGCCAGCTTGGCCAGAGCCACGCCCAGCTTCTCCTGGTCAGCCTTGGTCTTGGGCTCGACCGAGATCTCGATCACCGGCGCCGGGAATTCCATCTTCTCGAGGATAATGGGCGACTTCAGCGGATCGCAAAGGGTGTCGCCGGTGCGGGTTTCCTTCAGGCCGGCCAGGGCGACGATGTCGCCGGCGTAGGCTTCCTTGATGTCCTCGCGGTTGTTCGAGTGCATCTGCAGCATGCGGCCGACGCGCTCTTTCTTGTCGCGCGACGAGTTCAGCAGCGACATGCCGGTTTCCATCTTGCCCGAGTACAGGCGGCAGAAGGTCAGCGAGCCGACGAAGGGGTCGTCCATGATCTTGAACGCCAGAACCGACAGGGGCTCTTCGTCCGAAGCCTTACGCGTGATCGGCTCTTCCGTCTTGTAGTCGATGCCCGGGGTGGCCGGGATGTCAGTCGGCGACGGCAGGTAGTCGATGACGGCGTCGAGCAGGGGCTGAACGCCCTTGTTCTTGAAGGCCGAGCCGCCGAGGATCGGGTAGAAGGCGCCGGTCAGAACAGCCTTGCGGATGCACTTCTTCAGGACGTCGACCGAGGGCTCTTCGCCGCCCAGATAGGCTTCCATGGCGTCATCGTCGAGCTCGACGGCGTTGTCGATCAGGTACTGACGGGCGGCGGCGCAATCGTCAGCCATGTCGGCCGGGATTTCACGGATGTCGGCGTCGGCGCCGACGGCGTCGGTTTCCCAGACATGGGCCTTCATTTCGACCAGGTCGACCACGCCCTTCAGGTTCGATTCCGAACCGATCGGCAGTTGGATCGGCACGGCCTTGGCGCCCAGACGATCGCGGATCGACTGCACCGAGGCAGCGAAGTCAGCGCCGATCTTGTCCATCTTGTTGACGAAGACGATCCGCGGAACCTTGTACTTGTCGGCCTGGCGCCAGACGGTCTCGGTTTGCGGCTCAACGCCGGCGTTGCCGTCCAGCACGGTCACGGCGCCGTCGAGGACGCGCAGCGAACGCTCGACTTCAATGGTGAAGTCCACGTGGCCGGGGGTGTCGATAATGTTGAGGCGCTTGCCTTTCCAGAAGGCGGTCGTCGCGGCCGACGTGATGGTGATGCCGCGTTCCTGCTCCTGGTCCATCCAGTCCATGGTCGAGGCGCCGTCGTGCGTCTCACCCATTTTGTGGTTCTTGCCGGTGTAGAACAGGATCCGCTCGGTCGTCGTCGTCTTGCCCGCGTCGATGTGGGCCATGATGCCGAAGTTGCGGTAGTCTTCGATTTTATGTGTGCGGGGCATTGGAGTTGCCTTCGGGCTGCTTCCCGGACGCGGCGAGCGCCCATTGGTGTCGGATATGACGGCGCGGGCGGTTCAGTCTGAACGCCCGCGCCGGATCGTCTTAGAACGCCGCCGTCCCCATAGATGCAAAGGGGGACGGTTTTAAGACGCTTACCAGCGGTAGTGGCTGAAGGCGCGGTTGGCTTCGGCCATCTTGTGCGTGTCTTCGCGCTTCTTGACCGCGGTGCCGCGGTTGTTCGAGGCGTCCAGCAGCTCAGCAGCCAGCTTCTCCGTCATGGTGTTTTCGCCGCGCTTGCGAGCGGCGTTGACCAGCCAACGGATGGCCAGAGCGCGGCGACGGTCCGGACGGACTTCGACCGGCACCTGGTAGGTGGCGCCGCCGACGCGACGCGAACGAACTTCGACCGACGGGGCGACGTTGTCGAGGGCGGCGTGGAAGGTTTCGACCGCGGAGTGGTCTTTCTTCTTCTCGGCCAGGATGTCGAAGGCGCCGTAAACGATGTTTTCGGCGACGGCCTTCTTACCTTCGTACATGACGTAGTTCATGAACTTGGTGACCACCAAGTCCCCGAACTTGGGATCCGGCAGAACTTCACGCTTCTGGGCGCGGTGACGACGCGACATGGGTTATTCCTTGCAGTGCCCGACTGACGCCGGGAAAATCTCTGAGGGTCCAGACCAGCAGGCCTGAAAGCGGTTCGCTTACTTCGGACGCTTGGCACCGTAGTGCGAACGACGCTGCTTGCGGTCCTTGACGCCTTGCGTATCGAGCACGCCGCGCAGGATGTGGTAGCGAACGCCGGGCAAGTCCTTCACGCGGCCGCCGCGGATCAGCACGACCGAGTGCTCCTGCAGGTTGTGGCCTTCGCCGGGGATGTAGCAAACGGCTTCGTAGCCGTTCTTGGCCAGACGGACCTTGGCGACCTTACGCAGAGCCGAGTTCGGCTTCTTCGGGGTCGTCGTGTAAACGCGGGTGCAAACGCCGCGACGCTGGGGCGAACCTTCCAGAGCCGGCACCTTGTTGCGGGTGGGCTTGGGCTTGCGCGGCTTGCGGATCAGCTGGTTGATCGTAGGCATACGATTTCGTCTCTTTTCGATATGGAGGCGTGTGCCTTTCGGCCGGGGCGCCTCATGAGCCTTCTTTTGGACAGCGCCGAAGCGCGGCCCGGGTTGTTATCGAGGCAATCGAACAGCCAAACGAAAAAGCCGGAACGCGCGCTTTGGGCGTTCCGGCGGGCACAGCCCGTCCGTTCAATTGTCACGATCTCAGCAGACAGCGAACCGCCCACGTCTCGAAAGTGCGCGCCGTTTACGCGGGATGGGTGAAGGCGTCAAGTGATTCACCCCTTCAGAGACGCGCGCCGGCCAGCGAAACACCGTTGCGCCAAGGCGCGAAACACGCCCCTATATCGCCACGCTTGTCTTTGCATCATCATCTCCGAGGATGCGGGAGCCGCCATGACCGTCGCCGTGCTGAACCGACCATCGGCCCGACTGCCACGCCCAGGACTACCGCGCGGACTGATGGTGGCCGCCTCTCTCGTTCTCCACGCCGCCGTCCTCGGCCCTATGATCCTGCTGGCGGCCGACGACGATCGCCCGCCGCCCCGCCCCTTGCCTCCGATCATCCAGCTTGAGATCGAACCCCCGCCTCCGCCGCCGCAGTGGCGCTTGCGGCCTCAACCCGAAGAGCCGCTCCAGCCTGTCGAACCACAGTCGTCGCCCCCAGACCCCGTACGGGTCGAGGCCCCGCGTCCTGAGCCCCTGCCCGCGCCCACCCCGACGCCGCAGACGACTCCAGCCCCCGCTAGGCCGCTGACCACGGCGCCGGCCGTCGCCGTTCCTGGGCCCGCCCCCGCGCCCAGCATGGCCCCCTCGCCAGCGCCTGCGCCCGCTGTCGCCCCTGCCCCTGCCCGCATCACCGCTCCAGTTCCGACGCCAGCGCCGATCGCCCCCCCGGCGCCGGTCGTCGCGCCAAAACCGGTCCCGACGCCGCCCGTCGCAATGGAGCGCGCACCCAGTCCGCCCGCCCCTGCCCCCGCCCTGCCTCAGCGACGGCTGACCAAGGACAAGGACGAGGAAGGAGACGCCAGCGGCCGCCCCTCGCCCCCCGCTCCGCGCGTGGCGGCGCCGCCGCCCGGCGGCGCGCCTGCGGCGGGGGCCGGCGAGATCACCGACGCCTGGCGCTTCGCGCCCGAGGGCCAGGACGGCCGCAACGCCCGCGCCCTTCGCGTCTCGCCCGCCGGCTGCCCCTCGACCGGCGTGCTGACGCGCGGCGAGCGCGCCATCTGCGAAGAGCGCTTCAACGCCCGCGCCGCCGAGGGGGCCCAGCGAGCCATCACCGGCAGCGGCAACGCCGCACGCGACGCCCGCTTCGCCCGCGAAGGCGCGCGCGAGATGCAACGCTACGAGGCCCAGCGGCGCCCGTTGGCCGGCGGCGTCGGCGTCATGCCGCCGCAGGAATGCCCCGGCTCGAACTTCGGCGCGGGCTGCGCCGGCGCCCACCTCGATCCATCCATGCGTCAGGGCGCCACCAGCAACGTTCAGCAGGACAGCAACAAGCTGCCTGAACCGCGCTAGGTCTAGCGGGCAAGTCTTTCCTCCCTGTTCGCGGAGCGAATGGGGAGGTGGCGCGGCGCCGAAGGCGACGTGACGGAGGGGCGACTCGACGTCAGCCGCCTGCGCCGCCCCCTCCACCGCTACGCGGCCCCCCTCTCCACAAGTGGGGAGGAAAGAGCCAACGGGCCTTAAGCAGCCCGAAGGGCGGTAGGCCCAATAGAAAAGAGCGGCACTGTCGCCAGCGCCGCCCTCTTCAGTCTTCAGTTCCGAAACGGATCAGTCTTCCGACTTTTCCAGTTCCAGGGCCAGATCGGCCGGCAGCGGCTCGATGGCGTCTTCGCGGGCCTGGGTCAGCTCCGCGTCGCGCTCGTTCGCCAGCTTCTGCAGCGAGCGCAGATAGGCGCCCGTGCCCGCCGGGATCAGGCGGCCGACGATGACGTTTTCCTTCAGGCCTTCCAGCAGGTCCTTCTTGCCGTGGACCGAAGCCTCGGTGAGGACCCGCGTGGTTTCCTGGAAGGACGCCGCCGAGATGAAGCTGCGGGTCTGCAGCGACGCCTTGGTGATGCCCAGCAGGACCGGCTGCGTGACAGCCAGACGGCCGCCGCGCTTCTCGACCTTGGCGTTCTCGAAGGCCGCCTCGGCCACCTCAACCGTGTCGCCACGGATCAGGGTGGTTTCGCCGGAGTCGATGACCTCGACCTTCTGCAGCATCTGACGCACGATCACTTCGATGTGCTTGTCGTTGATCGGCACGCCCTGCAGTCGGTAGACCTCCTGCACTTCGTTCACCAGATACTCGGCCAGCGCCTCGACGCCCTGGATGCGCAGCAGGTCGTGCGGATCCGGGTTGCCGTCGATGATGTAGTCGCCCTTCTGGATCAGATCGCCGTCGTGGACGGAGATGTGCTTGCCCTTCGGGATCAGGAATTCGACCGCCTCGGCCTGGTTGCCGTCGGCATCCACTTCCGGGGTGATCTTGATGCGACGCTTGTTCTTGTAATCGCGACCGAATTCAACGCGACCGTCCATCTCGGCGATGACGGCGCAGTCCTTCGGACGGCGAGCTTCGAACAGTTCGGCCACGCGCGGCAGACCGCCGGTGATGTCGCGGGTCTTGGCGCCTTCGGTCGGGACACGGGCGATGATCTCGCCCGGCTTGACCTCGTCGCCGTTAGACACGGACAGAACGGCGCCCACGGGCAGCAGGTAGCGGGCGTCAGAGCCCGAGGCCAGCTTGGCGTAGGTGTCGCCCGTCGTGATGCCCATGGCCGGACGCAGGTCCGAACCGCGGGGGCTGGCGCGCCAGTCGGAAACCACGCGCTGGGCGATGCCCGTCGCTTCGTCGGTTTCTTCGCGGACCGACAGGCCGTCGACCAGGTCCTCGAAGCGAACGACGCCGCCGACTTCCGTCAGGATCGGGGTCGTGTAGGGGTCCCACTCGGCCAGACGCTGACCCTTGGCGATGTCAGCGCCTTCCTTGACGCGGATGCGGGCGCCGTACGGGACCTTGTGGGTCTCGCGGTCCTTGCCGTCCACGACCACGGTGACGACGACGTTGCGGCTCATGGCCACCAGGTCGCCGTGCGGCGCGACGACGGTCGGGCCGACGATCTTGGCCGTACCGGCGTTGGTCGCCTCGTAGAAGGAGGTTTCCGCAACCTGGGCCGTACCGCCGATGTGGAAGGTACGCATCGTCAGCTGGGTGCCCGGCTCGCCGATCGACTGGGCGGCGATAACGCCGACCGCTTCGCCGATGTTGACGTTGGTGCCGCGCGCCAGGTCACGACCGTAGCACATGGCGCAGATGCCCGCGTCGGCTTCACAGGTCAGGGCCGAACGGACCTTGATCGACTGGACGCCGGCCTTGTCGATGACCTCGATCTCTTCTTCCTGCAGGTAGGTGTCCGCAGGGAACAGGATCGCGTCGCCGCCCGGCTCCTTGATGTCCTCGGCCGCATAGCGACCCAGGACGCGTTGGCCCAGCGAGACCAGCACGTCGCCGCCTTCGACCACGGCGCGCAGGGTGATGCCGCGCGTCGAACCGCAGTCTTCCTCGGTGACGATCGAGTCCTGCGCCACGTCCACCAGACGACGGGTCAGGTAACCCGAGTTGGCGGTCTTCAGCGCGGTGTCGGCCAGACCCTTACGGGCGCCGTGGGTGGAGTTGAAGTACTCAAGGACGGTCAGGCCTTCCTTGAAGTTCGAGATAATCGGCGTCTCGATGATCTCGCCCGAGGGCTTGGCCATCAGGCCGCGCATGCCGCCCAGCTGCTTCATCTGGGCCTGCGAACCGCGGGCGCCGGAGTTGGCCATCATGAAGACGGAGTTGATGTCCGGCTCCTGGCCCGCGATCAGGACGCGCGGCTGGGCGATTTCGCCCATCATCTCGTCGGCGATCTTGTCCGTGGCCTTGGCCCAAGCGTCGACGACCTTGTTGTACTTCTCGCCCTTGGTGATCAGGCCGTCGGCGTACTGTTGCTCGTATTCCTCGACCTGGGTGCGGGTTTCGTTGACCAGCTGTTCCTTCTTGGCGGGGATGACGATGTCGTCCTTGCCCACGGAAATGCCGGCCTTGGCGGCTTCGCGGAAGCCCAGCTGCATCATCTGGTCGGCGAAGATGACCGTCGCCTTCTGACCGCAGTGACGATAGACCTGATCGATCAGGTTACCGATTTCCTTCTTGGTCAGGTTCTTGTCGAGCAGGTGGTAGCCGATGTTCGGGTTCAGCGGCAGCAGAGCGCCCAGCTTCATCCGGCCCGGGGTCGTGTCGATCACCTTGGTGATCTCTTCGCCCGCGGCGTTCATCTCGGTCCAACGGGCCTTGATCTTGGTGTGCAGCTTGACGACCTGGGCGTCCAGGGCGGCGTCGATTTCACCCATGTTGGCGAACAGCTTGCCTTCGCCCGGCTGGTTATCCTTGACCAGCGACAGGTAGTACAGACCCAGGACGATGTCCTGCGACGGCACGATGATCGGCTTGCCGTTGGCGGGCGACAGGATGTTGTTCGTCGACATCATCAGGACGCGCGCTTCGAGTTGCGCTTCCAGCGACAGCGGGACGTGAACAGCCATCTGGTCGCCGTCGAAGTCGGCGTTGAAGGCGGTGCAGACCAGCGGGTGCAGGCGGATGGCCTTGCCCTCGATCAGCTTGGGCTCGAACGCCTGGATGCCCAGACGGTGCAGCGTCGGCGCGCGGTTCAGCATGACCGGGTGTTCCCGGATCACTTCTTCCAGGATGTCCCAGACCTGCGGCTGCTCGCGCTCGACCATGCGCTTGGACTGCTTGACGGTGCCCGACAGGCCCTTGGCGTCCAGACGCGCATAGATGAAGGGCTTGAACAGCTCCAGCGCCATCTTCTTCGGCAGGCCGCACTCGTGCAGCTTCAGCTCGGGGCCCACGGTGATGACCGAACGGCCGGAGTAGTCGACGCGCTTGCCCAGCAGGTTCTGACGGAAGCGACCCTGCTTGCCCTTCAGCATGTCGGCCAGCGACTTCAGCGGACGCTTGTTGGCGCCCGTGATGACGCGACCGCGACGGCCGTTGTCGAACAGGGCGTCGACCGATTCCTGCAGCATCCGCTTCTCGTTGCGGATGATGATGTCGGGCGCGCGCAGTTCGATCAGACGCTTCAGGCGGTTGTTACGGTTGATGACCCGGCGATAGAGGTCGTTCAGGTCCGAGGTCGCAAAGCGGCCGCCGTCCAGCGGCACCAGCGGACGCAGTTCCGGCGGGATGACCGGGACGATCGTCAGGATCATCCACTCGGGCTTGTTGCCCGACTCCAGGAAGGCTTCGATCAGCTTCAGGCGTTTCGACGCCTTCTTGGCCTTCATTTCCGACGGGTTGTCGGCCAGTTCGGCGCGGTGCTTTTCAGCCTCGGCGTTCAGGTCGATGCCCATCAGCAGGTTGCGGACAGCCTCGGCGCCGATCTCGGCCGTGAAGCCGTCGTCGCCGTATTCTTCCTGGTAGCGATAGAACTCGTCTTCCGTCAGCAGCTGGTTCTGCTTCAGCGGGGTCAGGCCCGGCTCGGTGACGATGTAGTTCTCGAAGTAGAGGACGCGCTCGACGTCCTTCAGCGCCATGTCCAGCATCAGCGAGATGCGCGACGGCAGGGACTTCAGGAACCAGATATGGGCGACCGGAGCGGCCAGGTCGATGTGACCCATGCGCTCGCGGCGAACGCGAGCCAGCGTGACTTCAACGCCGCACTTCTCGCAGATGATGCCCTTGTACTTCATGCGCTTGTACTTGCCGCACAGGCATTCGTAGTCCTTGGTCGGGCCAAAGATACGGGCGCAGAACAGGCCGTCACGCTCGGGCTTGAACGTGCGGTAGTTGATGGTTTCCGGCTTCTTGATCTCGCCGAACGACCACGAACGGATCTTCTCCGGCGAGGCCAGGGCGATCTTGATCTGGTCGAAGGTCGGAGTGACCGGAACCGGGTTGAAGATGTTCAGGACTTCCTGGTTCATCTTTTTTCCTTCTGCGGGGCTGCCCCGCGAAAATCATTCAGAGAGGAGAGGCGGTCGGACCGCCCTCCCCCGCCGTGCGGGAGAGGGCTTTGATTCCGATCAGCCGTTCTCCAGCTCCACGTTCAGGCCCAGCGAGCGCATTTCCTTGATGAGCACGTTGAAGCTCTCGGGAATGCCGGCTTCGAAGCTGTCGTCGCCGCGGACGATCGCCTCGTAGACCTTGGTGCGGCCGGCCACGTCGTCGGACTTCACCGTCAGCATTTCCTGCAGGGTGTAGGCGGCGCCGTAGGCTTCCAGAGCCCAGACCTCCATTTCCCCGAAGCGCTGACCGCCGAACTGCGCCTTACCGCCCAGCGGCTGCTGGGTGACGAGCGAGTACGGGCCGATGGAGCGGGCGTGGATCTTGTCGTCGACCAGGTGGTGCAGCTTGAGCATGTACACATAGCCGACCGTGACCGGACGCTTGAACTGCTCGCCCGTCTGACCGTCGAACAGGATCGACTGGCCCGAACGGTCCAGACCGGCCGATTCCAGCAGGTCTTCGATGTCCGAGATGTGCGCACCGTCGAAGACCGGGGTCGCGAAGGGCACGCCCTTGGCCAGGTTCTGCGCCAGCTCGATCAGGTCCTCGTCCGATTCCGGCAGAGGCGTGTCGGCGCCGTAAATCTCGGTCAGACGCGACACCAGGGCGTCACGCAGACCGCCGTCCATCCAGTTATCGAGCAGGCCCTTGATCTGCTTGCCGAGGCCCGCAGCAGCCCAACCCAGGTGGGTTTCGAAGATCTGACCGATGTTCATGCGCGACGGCACGCCCAGCGGGTTCAGAACGATGTCGACATGCGTGCCGTCGTCCAGGTGCGGCATGTCCTCGATCGGCAGGATCTTGGAGATGACGCCCTTGTTGCCGTGACGGCCGGCCATCTTGTCGCCCGGCTGAAGCTTGCGCTTCACGGCCACGAAGACCTTGACCATCTTCATGACGCCCGGCGGCAGCTCGTCGCCGCGCTGCAGCTTCTCGACCTTGTCCTCGAAGCGACGGTCGAGCGCCTTACGGGCGTCCTCGAACTGCTTCTTCATGGCCTCGAGCTCGCCCATCGCCTTCTCGTCGTCGAGGGCGATCTGCCACCACAGGCCCTTGGACACTTCGGCCAGCTTCTCTTCGGTCACTTCACCGCGGCCCATGCCCTTCGGGCCCGAGACAGCGTCCTTGCCGAGCAGCAGCGGCTTCAGGCGGCCATAGACGTTGCGCTCAAGGATCTTGAGCTCATCGTCGCGGTCCTTGCCGAGGCGTTCGATTTCGGCGCGTTCGATCGCGACGGCGCGTTCGTCCTTGTCCACGCCGTGACGGTTGAAGACGCGCACGTCGACGACCGTGCCGGCGACGCCGGGCGGCAGACGCAGCGAGGTGTCGCGGACGTCCGAAGCCTTCTCGCCGAAGATGGCGCGCAGCAGCTTCTCTTCCGGCGTCATCGGGCTTTCGCCCTTCGGCGTGACCTTGCCGCACAGGATGTCGCCCGGCTGGACTTCGGCGCCGATGGCCACGATGCCCGCTTCGTCGAGGTTGCGCAGGGCTTCCTCGCCGACGTTGGGGATGTCGCGGGTGATTTCTTCCGGCCCAAGCTTCGTGTCACGCGCCATCACTTCGAATTCCTCGAGGTGGATGGAGGTGAAGATGTCGTCGCGCACGATGCGCTCGGAGATCAGGATGGAGTCTTCGAAGTTGTAGCCGTTCCAGGGCATGTAGGCGACCAGGACGTTACGGCCCAAGGCCAGTTCGCCCAGGTCCGTCGACGGACCGTCGGCGATCACGTCGCCGGCCTTCACTTCATCGCCCACGCGCACGATCGGGCGCTGGTTGATGCAGGTCGACTGGTTGGAACGCTGGAACTTCGACATGCGGTAGATGTCGACGCCCGAGCGGCCGGCGTCCACGTCGCCGGTGGCGCGCAGAACGATACGGGTGCCGTCGATCTGCTCGACCACGCCGTCACGCTTGGCGATCACCACAGCGCCCGAGTCCACGGCCACGACCGCTTCCATGCCGGTGCCGACCAGCGGCGCGTCGGACTGCACCAGAGGCACGGCCTGACGTTGCATGTTGGCGCCCATCAGTGCGCGGTTGGCGTCGTCGTTTTCCAGGAAGGGGATCAGGGCCGCCGCGACCGAAACGACCTGCTTCGGCGACACGTCCATCATGTCGACGTCGGCCTTGGTCAGCAGCTGGGATTCGCCGTTGATCCGGCCGGGGACCAGGTCCTCGACGATCTCGCCCGCCTTCAGCTCGATGTTGGACTGGGCGATAACGTGCTTAGCCTCTTCCATGGCCGAGATGTAGACCACCTCGTCCGTGGCCTTGCCGTCCTTCACGCGACGATAGGGGCTCTCGATGAAACCGTACTTGTTGACGCGCGCGTGGGTGGCCAGCGAGTTGATCAGACCGATGTTCGGGCCTTCCGGCGTTTCAATCGGGCAGATGCGGCCGTAATGCGTCGGGTGAACATCGCGGACTTCAAAGCCGGCGCGCTCGCGGGTCAGACCGCCCGGGCCAAGCGCCGAAAGGCGACGCTTGTGGGTGATTTCCGACAGCGGGTTCGTCTGGTCCATGAACTGCGACAGCTGCGACGAGCCGAAGAATTCACGCACGGCGGCGGCGGCCGGCTTGGCGTTGATCAGGTCGTGCGGCATGACCGTGTCGATATCGACCGAGCTCATGCGCTCCTTGATGGCGCGCTCCATGCGCAACAGACCGACGCGGTACTGGTTTTCCAACAGCTCGCCGACCGAACGCACGCGACGGTTGCCCAGGTTGTCGATGTCGTCGATCTCGCCACGGCCGTCCTTCAGGCCGACCAGGATCTGCAGCACCTTCAGCACGTCGTCCTTTTGCAGGACGCGGATTTCGTCGGAAACCTCGGGGGTCTCCAGACGCATGTTCATCTTCACGCGGCCCACGGCCGACAGGTCGTAGCGCTCGGCGTCGAAGAACAGCGAGTTGAACATGGCCTCGGCGGCTTCCGGGGTCGGCGGCTCGCCCGGACGCATGACGCGATAGATGTCGAACAGGGCGTCTTCACGACCCGTGTTCTTGTCGATGCGCAGGGTGTTGCGCATGTAGGCGCCGACCGTGACGTGGTCGATGTCCAGCACGTCGATGGTGGTGAAGCCGTGCTCCTCCAGCAGGGCGATCGCCTCGGCGTCCAGCTCGTCGCCGGCCTCGGCGTAGATCTCGCCGGTCTCGTAGTTGACCGCGTCGGCGGCCAAATACTTGGTCAACAGGGCGTCAGCCGCCAGCGACAGCGAGGTCAGGCCGCCGTCGGCCAGCTTCTTGGCGGCGCGGGCGCTGATCTTCTGACCAGCCTGAGCGACCACTTCGCCGGTGTCGGCGTCGACCAGGTCGAACTCCGGCTTCACGCCGCGCCAGCGCTCGGGTTTGTAGGGGGTGACCCAGCCGTCGCCGCGCTTCTCGTAGGGGACGGTCTCGTAGAAGGTCTTGAGGATCTCTTCGCCGTCCATGCCCAGGGCCAGCAGGAAGCTGGTGGCCGGCAGTTTACGACGGCGGTCGATACGAACGTAGACCACGTCCTTGGCGTCGAACTCGAAGTCCAGCCACGAGCCGCGATAGGGAATGACGCGAGCGGCGAACAGCAGCTTGCCCGACGAGTGGGTCTTGCCCTTGTCGTGGTCGAAGAAGACGCCCGGCGAACGGTGCATCTGCGAGACGATCACGCGCTCGGTGCCGTTGACGATGAAGGTGCCCTTGTCCGTCATGAGCGGGATATCGCCCATGTAGACGTCCTGCTCCTTGATGTCCTTGACCGAACGGGCGCCCGTTTCTTCCTCGGTCTCAAAGACGATCAGGCGCAGCTTGACCTTCAGCGGCGCGGCATAGGTCATGTCGCGCTGGATGCATTCCTCGACGTCGTACTTCGGGTCCTCGAACTCATAGGACACGTACTCCAGGACGGCGCGCTCGTTGAAGTCCTTGATCGGGAAGACCGACTTGAAGACCGCCTCGATGCCCTGGTCCTTGCGCAGACCGCTGCGCACTTCGCGCTGCAGGAACTGCTCGTAGGAAGCGCGTTGAACCTCGATCAGGTTCGGCATCTTCACCGCTTCGGGGATGCGCCCGAACGAGTGACGAATACGCTTCTTTCCGGTGAACGAGGTGGCGGAGGCGATCTTACCCAGGGCGAGACCGTCAGTGGAGTTTGCCATTCTGTTTTCCCAATCGCGAGCCCACCCCACGAAGGAATGAAGGCCCGACGTCAATGCAGCAGCCACGGAACGCCAAACAGCGATCCGTGACCGTAAGTTCTCGCGGCGCCCACCCTCGATCCGCTGCGGGACCAGGACGCCTGATATGCCCGCTCCTTGGGAAAGGAGCGACGCCTGCGCACCGGTCGGAGGGCGACAAACCGGGCCTCGGCGCTTTCGCGCGGGATTCTTGGAATCTGCGGAGCGGCATATATACGCTGATCTCCGGCGAAATAAAGGCCTCTCGACGCAGGCAGGTGACAGTTTCGGTCACCGTGATAAGCCTAGCCTTATGAACCGCATCGTCCTGCCCGCGCTCGCCGCGACCGCCGCCGCCCTGACCCTGTCCGCCTGCGCCTCGGCGCCCGCGACCATCGCCCAGGTCGTCCCGCAAGGCCCCGCCACCCAGGAAAACTGGGAGGTCGGCCAGGCCGCCTACCTGATTTGGAACGGCCAGCAGCGCGGCTGGACCACGACCGCATCGGGCCTGCAGTACCGCCGCGTCGGCAAGGCCAATCCCAAGGGCGTCCAGCCGACCGCGACCGACACCGTCAAGGTCCACTATCGCGGCACCTTCATCGACGGGCGCGAGTTCGACAGCTCCTACTCGCGCAACGAACCCGCCAGCTTCCCCCTGAACCGCGTCATCAAGGGCTGGACCGAGGGCGTCGCCCTGATGCGCACCGGCGAGACCTATGAGTTCGTCATCCCCGCCGACCTGGCCTACGGCCCCCGCTGGATGGGCACGGAGATCCCCGCCAACTCGGTCCTGCGTTTCACCGTCGAACTGCTGGAAGTGATCCCGGCGGGCTGACACAGCTTCGTCATACGGCTTGACGCAGGGTGCGACACATTGTGGTCTGCGCCCCGCATCGGGCCGCGAGGGGGCGGCTGTTTCCGGATTTCCTGTGATGAAGCGTTTCGCCCTGGCCGTCAGCGCCGCCGCCCTGCTGATTTCAATGGGCGCGCCCGCGCTGGCCCAGGTCGGCACGCCCGCCCTGCCCGTGGCGCTGACGCCGATCCCCCAACCCAGGGACGTGGCGTATCCCGGCGTCATCAGCCTCGACGTGGACGCCACCGACATCGATCGTCGGCTGATTCAGGTGCGCCAGACCATTCCCGTCTCCCAGACCGGGCCCATGGTCCTACTGTATCCGCAATGGCTGCCGGGCAATCACAGCCCTGCGGGCCCGGTCGCCAACGTCGGCGGCCTGACCTTCACCGCCAACGGCCAGCGGCTGGAGTGGGTGCGCAACACGGTCCAGCCGTGGGCCTATCAGATCAATGTCCCCGCCGGGGTCAACCAGATCGAGGTCGCCTTCCAGTGGCTGACCCCGATCGAGGGCAATCAGGGCCGCGTCGTCGTCACCCCCGAGATGCTGAACATCCAGTGGGAGAAGGCCCTGCTCTATCCGGCGGGCTACTACTCGCGCCAGATCACCTTCAAGCCGACGCTGAAACTGCCGACCGGCTGGAACTACGGCGCGGGCCTCGACACCGTCAGCTTCGAGAACGGCCTGGCCACCTTCGCCCCCATCACCCTCGACCATCTGGCCGACAGCCCGGTCTTCGCCGGCCAGCACTACCGCCAGATCGACCTCGATCCCGGCGGCCGCTCGCCCGTCCGCATGAACGTCGTGGCCGACACGGCCAAGATGCTGGAGGCCACCGACGAGCACATTCAGCTCCACCGCAACCTGGTGGCACAGGCCGACCGCCTGTTCGGCGCCCGCCACTTCGACCACTACGACTTCCTGGTGGCCGTGACCGACAAGCTGGGCGGCATCGGTCTGGAGCACCAGCGCTCGTCCGAGAACAGCGTCGATCCCAAGTACTTCACCGACCGCGAAGACACGCTAGCCGACCGCGACCTCTTGGGCCACGAGTACACCCACAGCTGGAACGGCAAGTGGCGCCGCCCCGCCGACCAGATGACGCCGAACCTCAACGAGCCGCTGCAGAACTCCCTGCTGTGGGTCTATGAGGGCCAGACGCAGTACTGGGGTCTGGTCCTGACCGCCCGCGCGGGTCTGATGAGCAAGCAGCAGGCGCTGGACATCCTGGCCATGACCGCCGCCAGCTTCCAGAACATCCCCGGCCGCCAGTGGCGCGCCATGCAGGACACCACCAACGACCCCATCATCAGCCAGCGCCGGCCTCAGCCCTGGAGCAGCTACCAGCGCAGCGAGGACTACTACCGCGAGGGCTCGCTGATCTGGCTCGACGCCGACACCCTGATCCGCGAGCAGACCGGCGGCAAGAAGTCGCTGGACGACTTCGCCAAGGCCTTCTTCGGCGCCCAGGACGGCGACTGGAACCCGGCCCCCTACACCTTCGAGACCGTGACCTCGACCCTGAACGGGGTGCAGGCTGGCGACTGGCCCGCCTTCCTGCGCGAGCGCCTGGACGCGGTCGGCCCGACCTCGCGCGGCCCGCTCGACGGCATCGAGCGCGGCGGCTACCGCCTGGTCTTCAAGGAGGAGCCGTCCGGCTACATGGACGCCCTCTACAAGGAGCTGGGCCGCAACGACTTCACCTATTCGCTCGGCTTCATGATGAACAAGGCCAACCGGATCACCTCGGTCGTCTGGGGCGGACCGGCCTTCGAGCAGGGCCTGACCTCGGGCTGGGAAGTCGTCGCCGTCGCCGGTCGCGCCGCCTCGGCCGACGCGCTCAAGGAGGCCGTCACCGCCGCCAAGGGCTCCACCGACCCGATCGAGCTGATCCTCAAGAACGGCGACGTCTTCAAGACCGTCCGCTTCGACTACCACGACGGCCTGCGCTACCCGCATCTGGAGCGGATCGAGGGGACGCCGGACCGCCTGGGCGACATCCTGTCGCCTCGCCGTCGCT
>DAIOID010000014.1:2091-16085 GCA_036744355.1 Brevundimonas sp. | reverse complement strand
CCGACGCCCCAGAACACGCCGCTGGGCCTGCCCCGCGCCCTGCCGCCGATCCCGGCCCCGACGGCGGAAGCCTATCCCGGCGTCATCAAATATGAGGTCGACGCCACGGACGTGGAGCGCAAGATCGTCCGCGTTCACCAGACCATTCCGGTCACCGCCGGGCCTCTGGTCCTGCTGTATCCCAAGTTCCTGCCCGGCAACCACGCCGCCACCGGCCCGATCCAGCTCATCTCCGGCGTGACCGTGACTGGCGGCGGAAACCGCATCGACTGGCTGCGCGACACCATCGACCCCAACGCCTTCCACATCGACGTGCCGCAGGGCGTGACCGAGATCGTGGTCGAGTTCCAGTGGCTGACCCAGCCCGACAACTCGACGTGGCGCGTGGTCATGACCCCCGAGATGGTCAACCTGCAGTGGGAGAAGGCCCTGCTCTACCCCGCCGGCTACCGCTCGACCGGCATCACGTTCGCTCCGTCAATCCGCCTGCCCGAGGGCTGGAAGTACGGCGTAGCCCTGGACACCGAGCGCTATGAGAACGGCGTGGCGACCTTCCGTCCGACCGACCTCTACACCCTGATCGACAGCCCCCTGTTCGGCGGCGCCCACTATCAGCGCATCGAGATCGACCCCCGGGGCGAGGCCGTCCACCTGAACATCGTCGCCGACGCGGCCAAGAACATCGCCCCGACCGCGGAACAGATCGCCTGGTTCGAGAACCTGGTCACCCAGACCGACCGCCTGTTCGGCGCCCGCCCCTATGACCGCTACGACTTCCTGGTCGCCGCCACGTCCAAGATGGGCGGCATAGGCCTGGAGCATCACCGCTCGTCCGAAAACTCGGTCCCGACCGACTTCTTCACCAACTGGGGCAAGGACCTAGGCGCCGTCGGCCTGCTGCCGCATGAGTTCGTCCACGCCTGGAACGGCAAGCGCCAGCGCCCCGCCGACGAGCTGACCGCCAACCACAACATCCCGACCCAGAACACCCTGCTGTGGGTCTATGAGGGTCAGACGGAATACTGGGGCGACGTCCTGACCGCCCGCTCGGGTCTGGCCTCCAAGGACGACATCCTGGTCAGCCTGGCTGAGAACGCCGCCTTCTATGACAACCAGCCGGGCCGCGAATGGCGCCCGCTTCAGGACGTCAATAACCACAACCTACTCGGCTACCGGACCAGCAATCCCTATTCGTCCTGGATGCGCGGGACGGGCGACTACTACCGCGAAAGCCTGCTGATCTGGCTGGACGCCGACACCCTGATCCGCGAGGCGACGAGCGGCAAGAAGTCGCTGGACGACTTCGCCAAGGGCTTCTTCGGCGGCGACGACGGCTCCTGGGCCCCGCGTGGCTATACCTTCGACGACGTGGTCGCGGCCCTGAACGCGGTCCATCCGCACGACTGGGCCGCCTTCCTGCGCACCCGCCTGGACGCCAACGGCCCGGACGCCAAGGCCCCGCTGGATGGTCTGGCGCGCGGCGGCTACCGCCTGACCTATACCGACAGCCTGACGGCTGGCGAGAAGCGCATCCAGTCCGGCTGGGCCAACGACTTCCAGTATTCGCTGGGCTTCACCCTGTCCTCGTCGAACAAGCTGACCGGCATTCGCTGGGGCGGTCGCGCCTTCGAGGCCGACATCGGCCCGGGCTGGGAACTGGTCGCCGTCAACGACCGCGCCGCCTCGGCCGAGGTCCTGCGCGACGCCGTCACCGCCGCCAAGGGGACGGACAAGCCGATCAGCCTGCTGCTCAAGAACGGCGACCGCTACCGCACCGTGGCCTTCGACTACCACGACGGCCTGCGCTACCCGCGCCTGGAACGCATCCCAGGCACGCCGGACCGCATCGGCGACATCCTCAGCCCGCGCCGTCGCTAGAAAAAAAAGGCCCGGGAGCGATCCCGGGCCTTCTTCATATCGACTAGGCTTTCAGCAAGGCCAGCAAGGCGTCGGCGGCTTCCCGTGACGAGGCCGGATTCTGCCCCGTCACCAGCGTCCCGTCGGTCAGCACATAGGAGCCCCAGTCCGCCCCCTTGCTGTAGCGGCCGCCGTTCGCCGCCAGCATGTCCTCGACCAGGAAGGGCACCACCTGGGTCAGGCCCACGGCTTCTTCCTCGCTGTTGGTGAAGCCGGTGACCGCACGGCCCTTGACCAGCGGCTGGCCGTCCGCGCCCTTCACGTCCTTCAGCACGCCCGGCGCATGGCAGACGAAGCCCGTCGGCTTGTCCGCAGCGGCGAAGGCTTGAATCAGGCCGATGGAGACGGGATCATTGGCCAGATCCCAAAGCGGCCCGTGCCCGCCGGGATAGAAGACGGCGTCGAAATCCTCGGCCTTCACCTCAGCCAATTTAATCGTGCTCGCCAGCGCGGCCTGCGCCTCGGCGTCGGCCTTGAAGCGATGGGTGTCCTCGCTCTGGGCGTCCTCGGCGTCGCTCTTGGGGTCCAGCGGCGGCTGGCCGCCTTTGGGCGAGGCGATGACGATCTCGGCCCCCGCATCCTTCAGGGCGTAATAGGGGGCGGCGAACTCTTCCAGCCAGAAGCCGGTCTTCTGGCCGGTGTCGCCGAGCTGATCGTGCGAAGTCAGGACCATCAGGATCTTCATGGGAGGGCGTCCTTTCGATTGTGGATGTCACAGATGGGAACCCTCAGAACGATCCGCCACGCCCAAAAAAGAAAACGGGCCGGGGGTTTCCCCCCGACCCGTTTCTTGAAGTCTGAGCCTCGACCCGAGGGTCGAGGCGCAAAATCCGATCTTACTTGATCTGGATCTTGGCGCCGGCTTCTTCGAGCTTCTTCTTCAGCTCTTCAGCGACTTGCTTCGAGACGTTCTCGACGACGTTCTGCGGAGCGCCTTCGACCAGGTCCTTGGCTTCCTTCAGACCCAGGTCGGTGCGGACGCCGCGGACTTCCTTGATCACGTTGATCTTCTTGTCGCCGCCGTCAACCAGGACAACGGTGAACTCGGTTTGCTCTTCAGCGGCTTCAGCCGGAGCAGCGCCACCGGCGACAGCAGCGACGGCGACCGGAGCGGCGGCCGAGACGCCCCACTTGTCTTCCAGCAGCTTCGACAGTTCAGCGGCTTCCAGGACGGTCAGAGCCGACAGTTCTTCAACGATCTTGGCGAGATCAGCCATTTTAGTCTTCCTTCGGTAGGATGAGGTTCAGAGAGATATGCAGAGATGACGAGGCTTAGGCGGCGTCTTTGGTCGCGTACGCGTTGAAGACGCGAGCCAGTTGGCCGGCGGGTGCTTGCAGGACGCCAGCAACCTTGGTCGCCGGGGCTTGCAGCAGGCCGATCAGCTTGCCACGCAGTTGGTCCAGCGACGGCAGCTTGGACAGGGCGTCGACGCCAGCAGCGTCCAGCACCTTGTCGCCCATGAAACCGCCGATGAGCTTGAACTTGTCGTTGCCCTTGGCGAATTCAGCCGCGACCTTCGCAGCGGTGACCGGATCAGCGGCGTAGGCGATGCCCACCGGACCCTTGAACAGATCGTGGTAGGCCGAGCCTTCCTCGACGCCCAGCGCCTTCAGCGCCAGACGGTTCTTCACCACCTTGAACGCGCCGCCTTCTTTACGAAGGCGACCACGCAGGTCTTCCATCTCCGCAACGGTCAGACCCAGGTTGTGGGTCACGACCACGGCGCCCGCGTCGGCGAACACGCTTTTCAGCGATTCGATCGACTCGGCTTTTTGTGCGCGGTCCATTGCGGTCTCCAGTTTTGGTATTCGCCGCCGGGCTAATTCCCGACGGCGGATTTGGCTTAAGCGCCATGCATCGCTGCACAGCGTTCAGGCCGGTCTTATTGTCCGAAGGAAGCAGGCCCGCCCGCCGGGAAACCAGCAGGGCAAAAGGTCTTTGCATCCCCATCTCCCCACGGCGTCAGAAGGCTCTCTGACGATTATGACGCAGGCGACCCCCGCGTCCCGAAGTTCTCGGACAGGATCCGCCAAGGCCGAAGCCCTGACGAGAAGCGGGCTCTATACACGGCCCAGCCGGAAAATCAACGCCGCGGCGCAGTCAGGGACGGAAATCACGGATCAGCTGCCCCAGATCGGCTTCATGCACCGCGTCGGCGGCCTCGTCCTGCGGCATCCAGCGGCGCTGGCGCTGCTGGTCCTCGGGCCAGGCGCCCAGCTGGATCAGGACTTCCAGAGGGTAGACCGCCACGACGCAGGCCTGGGTCGCGCCCGACTTCAGGCGCTTGGCGTAGCGGAAATGACCGACGGGGGCCTCCAGCGTCTCGCCCTGGATGCCCGCCTCCTCATAGGCTTCCTGAGCGGCCGCCTCGGGGTCGGTCTTGCCGACCATGCGCCCGCCCTTGGGGATGACCCAGCGGCGCGTTTCGCGCGAGGTGATCATCATCACCTCCACGCCCCTCTCGCCCTGACGCCAGGGCAGGGCCGCGACCTGACGGGTCTCGGAGGTCTCTGTTCGAGCCAGGACGGTCATCAGGTCAGGAAGAAGCCGCCGAGGAAGTAGAAGATGGCGCCGATGGCGGCGGCGGCGGGCATGGTGATGAACCAGGCGGTGACGATGCTGCGCGCCACGCTCCAGCGCACGGCCGAGACGCGCTTGGCCGCGCCCACCCCGACGATCGCGCCGGTGATGGTGTGGGTGGTCGAGACCGGGATGCCCAGGCTGGTGGCCGCGAACAGGGTGATGGCGCCGCCGGTTTCAGCGCAGAAGCCCTGCTGCGGGCTCAGGCGCGTGATGCGCGAGCCCATGGTGTGGACGATCTTCCAGCCGCCGAACAGCGTGCCCAGGGCGATGGCCGCCTGACATGTGATGACCACCCAGAAGGGCACGTGGAACTCGCCGCCCAGCATCCCGCGTGAGTACAGAAGAATGGCGATGATCCCCATGGTCTTCTGCGCGTCATTGCCGCCGTGGCCCAGGGAATAGGCCGAGGCCGAGACGAACTGCAGCCCGCGGAAGATCCGGTCCGCGAAGCTGGGATTGGACTTGGCGAACAGCCAGGACACGATCAGCACCAGCAGCAGGGCCAACAGGAAGCCGATGGCCGGCGACATGAAGATGGCGCCCACCGTCTTCAGCACCCCGGCGATGACGACCGCGCTGGTCCCCGCCTTGGCGATGCCGGCGCCTAGCAGGCCGCCGACCAGGGCGTGGGAGCTGGAGGACGGGATGCCCGCCAGCCAGGTGATGACGTTCCAGCTGATCGCCCCCATCAGGGCCCCGAAGATCACCTGATCCGAAATCACGTCGGGCGAGATGATGCCCCGCCCGATCGTGTCGGCCACGTGCAGACCGAAGAAGAGGAAGGCGATGAAGTTGAAAAAGGCCGCCCAGCCGACCGCATAGATCGGCGGCAGAACCCGCGTCGCGACGATGGTGGCGATGGAATTGGCTGCGTCGTGCAAGCCGTTCAGGAAGTCGAACAGCAGGGCGACGCCGATCAGGAAGACCAGGATCAGAAGGGCGTGATCCATCGGACCCTACAGGTGCTCGACCAGGACGCCGTTGATGCGGTTCGCCACATCCTCGAAGCGGTCGATGATCTTCTCCAGGTGATCATAGACCTCGCCGCCGATGATGAAGCCCAGCGTATTGCCGCCGGTCATGTCGTGGCGGTGCAGTTCATAGAGGGCCTTCATGCCCTCGTCGTAGAGGGTGTCGCTCTGGCTTTCGAGCCTGGCGATCTGTTCAGTCAGTTCGTTCAGGCGCTCGTGGTTCTTGCGCATGGCCGGCAGCAGGGCCACCGCCTCGGCCGTCAGCGCGCCGCACTGGACAGCGATGTCGGCCAGCTCGCGCATCTTGGGCGCGAACTCGCGCATCTCGTACAGGGTCACGACCTTGGCCGTCTTCTGCATCTGGTCGATGGTGTCGTCCAGCGAGTTGGTCAGACCGCGAATGTCCGAGCGGTCGAACGGGGTGATGAAGCTGCGGCGCACGGCGAACAGGACCTCGCGCGCGACATCGTCGGCCTCATGCTCGTGATCGACGATCTTCTGGCACCAGTCCGGCGTGGCCTCGCCGCCGTCCATCATGCCGCGCAGAGCCTGCGCGCCCTTCACCAGGGTGGCGGCGTGGGCGTCGAACAGACGGAAGAAGTTGTCTTCCTTGGGCAGCAGCGCCTGGAACCAGCTCAGCATCAGTCGTCTCCGAAAGGGCCGCCCAAAGCGACTGCGCCCCAAGACCGGATTTAACCCCCCGCCGTCAAGTCGTCAGAACACGGAAATCGTTTCCCGCAACGAATAGTCATCAGCGGATCTGAGCCGCGTCGTAACCGGCCTGGGCCAGCGCCACCTCCGGCATCCGCGTCTCGGCCCAGTCGATCATCGGCTGAATCGCCTGCACCAGCGTCAGGCCCAGCGGCGTGATCGCATAGGTGACAGAAACAGGGACCGTCGCCTCGACCGTGCGCGTCACCAGCCCATCGCGCTCCATCTGGCGCAGGGTCTGGCTCAGCATCTTTTGCGACACGCCTTCGATGCGGCGCTTCAGGGCGTTGAAGCGCATCGGGTCGGCCGCCAGCGTGGTCAGCAGCAGCACGGTCCACTTGTCCGCGATGCGGTCCAGCAGCAGCCGCGTGGGACAGTTGGCGGCGTAGACGTCGCCGCGCCATTCGGTCCCTGCGGTTACCGCAGGGTGACCAGATGAGATTTCAGTGCCTTCTTGCATGGTCGCTTCCATTATCACACCTGGTCTCCATCGGTAACCTGTGGAGTCCTCCCCATGAAGATCACAGTCCTCGGCGCCAGCGGCCGCGCCGGAACGGAAATCGCCAAGGAATTGGCCCGTCGCGGCCATCAGGTGACGGGCGTGGCCCGCAACTCGGCCCGCATCCCGACCGGCGAAGGCATCATCGCCGTCAGCGGCGACGTGAACGACGCCGCCGCCCTGCCCGCCCTGCTGCAGGGCGCGGACGCCGTGGTCAGCGCCATCATGTTCGTCGACACCAATCCCGAGACGCTGATCGGAGCGGTCAAGGCGGCGGGCGTGCCACGCTATCTGGTGGTCGGCGGCGCCGGCAGCCTTGAGGCCGCACCGGGCCTGAAGGTCATCGACACACCTGACTTCCCTGAAGTCTACAAGGCCGAGGCCTCGGGGGGCGGCCGCTTCCTGGATCGACTGCGCCTGGAAGAGGATCTGGACTGGACCTTCCTGTCGCCCTCCGCCGTCTTCGACGGCAGCGAGCGGACGGGCCAGTTCCGCCTGGGCGGCGACAACCTGCTGGTCGCCGACGACGGCCGCAGCGCCATCTCCTTCCCCGACTACGCCATCGCCATGGCCGATGAGATCGAGACGCCGAAGCACAGCCGTCAACGCTTCACCGTCGGCTACTAACCCCAGGTTCACTCCAAGCTCGCGGGCCTCAAGTAGCGCGAAGCGCGGTAGGCCCCAAAGAAGAAGGCCCCGGAGATCGCTCTCCGGGGCCTTCGTCATTTCAGCGCGAGGCTTGAGATCAGACCAGCGAAGCCGGATCGACCTTGAAGCCCGGGCCCATCGTCGACGACAGGGTGATGCGCTTCACATAGGTGCCCTTGGCGCCCGAGGGCTTGGCCTTGTTCAGGGCGTCCACGTACGCCTTGACGTTGGCTTCCAGGGCTTCCTGCGTGAAGGAGACCTTGCCGATGCCGCCGTGAGCGATACCGGCCTTCTCGACGCGGAACTCCACGGCGCCGCCCTTGGCGTCCTTGACGGCCTGGGCGACGTTCGGGGTCACGGTGCCGACCTTCGGGTTCGGCATCAGGCCGCGCGGGCCCAGCACCTTACCGAGACGGCCGACCAGGGCCATCATGTCGGGCGAAGCGATGACGCGGTCGAAATCCATCAGGCCGCCGTTGATCTGCTCGTACAGATCTTCGGCGCCGACGTACTCAGCGCCGGCGGCGCGGGCTTCGTCAGCCTTGGCGTCCTTGGCGAAGACGGCGACGCGGACGTCACGGCCGGTGCCCGACGGCAGGTTGACCACGCCGCGGACCTGCTGGTCGGCGTGACGCGGGTCGACGCCCAGGTTGACGGCGATTTCCATCGACTCGTCGAACTTGGCCTTGGCGTTGTCCTTGACCAGCTTGATGGCGTCCGAGAACGACATCAGCTCCTGGGTGACGCCGGTGCGGGCTTTTTGAGCCTTGGTTTGCTTAGCCATGGATTAGCCCTCCACCACTTGGATGCCGATCGCGCGGGCCGAACCTTCGATGATGCGCATGGCAGCATCCATGTCGTTTGCGTTCAGGTCTTTCATCTTCGCTTCAGCGATCTCGCGGACTTGGGCCTGCGTGACCTTGCCGGCGGTCTCACGACCGACGAGCTTGGCGCCCGATTTGATGCCGGCGGCTTGCTTCAGATACCAGGTCGCCGGCGGCGTCTTGGTGATGAAGGTGAAGGACTTGTCCTGATAGACCGTGATGACGGTCGGCAGGGGCGTGCCCTTGGCGACCTTCTCGGTGCGCGCGTTGAACTCCTTGCAGAAGCCCATGATGTTGACGCCGCGCTGACCCAGCGCCGGGCCGATCGGGGGCGACGGCGTGGCCGAACCGGCCGCAACTTGCAGTTTGATATAGCCGAGAATCTTCTTGGCCATTGGTCTCTCCTATGGATGACCCCGACAGATAACTGAGAGGGCCGGTGAGCCGTGGTCCGGCATGGCTGCCTCCCACGGATTTGCCGCCGATCGACTCAAGGCCGACGGGCGAAGGCGCGCGTTTAGCAGGGCGGCCCTGCAAACGCAAACGAGGGCCGCAGGCGCGACCCTCGAATGTCTGAACCGAAAAGTTCCGGCTTAGCCGGCGGTCTTCTCGACCTGATTGTACTCCAGATCCACCGGGGTCGGGCGGCCGAAGATGGAGACGGCCACGCGCAGGCGGGCGTTGTCTTCGTCGACGCTCTCTACCTGACCGTCGAAGCTGGCGAAGGGACCGTCGATGACCTTGACGGTCTCGCCGATGTCGAAACGGATCGTGGGCTTCGGACGCTCGACGCCCTCTTCCACGGCGCCGATGATGTTCTGGACTTCACGCTCCGAGACCGGCAGCGGCTTGGTGCCGCCCGCGGCGCCCAGGAAGCCCGTGACCTTCGGCGTGTTCTTGACCAGGTGATAGGCGTTGTCGGTCATCTCCATCTTCACCAGCACATAGCCGGGGAAGAACTTGCGTTCCGAGTTCACCTTGCGGCCGCGACGGATCTCGACGACTTCCTCGGTCGGAACCAGGATTTCGGAGAAGCTGTCTTCCAGGCCTTGCTGCTTCGCCTGCTCGCGCAGTTGCTCCGCGACCTTCTTTTCGAAGTTCGAGTAGGCGTTGACGATATACCATTTGTGGCGGGGATTGGCCGCCGGCTTGGGCGCTGCATCGCTCATGTGCGCGTCTCCTTTATTGGCCGAGGCCGAGAATGAAGCGGGACGCGAAGCCCAGCCCCGTATCGACGATCCAGAAGAAGGCCGAAGCGATCAGCACCATGATGAAGACCATCACCGAGGTGATCCAGGTCTCCTTGCGGCTGGGCCAGACGATCTTGCGGGCTTCAGCGCGAACCTGGCTGAAGAACTGGGCAGGCGACGTCTTCTTCTTGGGTGCAGGCGCGTCAACGGCGACCGTTGCGGCGCCTTGCGCGGCGGCTGCGGTCTGGTTTCCCACGGTGCGGCGACCGCCGGGGGTCTTCGCCTTGGCCATATGACGTCTCTTCAACCTCTGGAACCTGTCGCCTCACATGGGAACTCCCAAGCGACCGCGACAGGGGGAATGGCAGGAGCGGAGGGACTCGAACCCACGACCCTCGGTTTTGGAGACCGATGCTCTACCAGCTGAGCTACACTCCTAGTGTCCCGGACAAAGATCAATGCGCCGTGAGCAAGCTCGACGGCGCTAACCTCGCCAGAGCGGCGCATATGCCTGAGGCCAGAGGGCATTTCAAGGGGCGTTTCGCGATAACCGTCGATAGATGCGCAGGTTTGTTCAGAACAGCCGCGCCACGGCGCTCGGCTCATAGCTGACGCCATGCACGACACGGTCCGGATCGCCGATCGAGAAGGTCTGGGCGCGGCTGCGGCCGTCGACCACGGCCACGGCCTCGACCTGCTCGGGAATCACCTTCACCACCGCCACCGCATCGCCGCCGGGCGCCCAGGGGCTGACGTCGGGCGAGTGCTTGATGATCAGATCGTTCAGGCGCTGGACCTCATCGCCGTCGGTCACTTCCTCGGCCCGGCCGTCGATGGACAAGCCGACCGCCTCCCCCTCCCCAGCCACGCCGCGCACGGCGACGCCGACGCGCGGGTCGGCGATGATGTTCCGCAGCTTCTCGCTGTCGCGCGCCGTGACGAAGTAGAGGTTCAGCCCGTCGTTCAGATAGCCGAGCGTGCTGGCCTGCGGTCGCCCGTCGGCGCGATTGGAGGCCAGGGTCATCAGCCGCTGGCCGTCCAGCAACTTCAGGATCGCGGCCACCGCGCCGCCGTGGATCGGAATCACGCTGGATGTCGGCTCTGCGGTCATGACCTGAACTCCTTGGCTGAGAGAACCTGCGGCGGGGCCGCCGGGTTCACCTTGACACAGATCAAGGCGATTTGGCCCCCGCAGCGCGAAATGGCCGCATGACCGAGTCCCGCCTTATGCCTGACGCTCCGCGTCTGGACGTCGTTCCCCTGACCGAGGCCGAGGCGCCGGCCGAGTTCGCCCTCGCCCGCATGTGGCGGCCCGATCTCGACGCCGAACAATGGCGCACCTTCCTGCACGACTGGCGCGCTGCCCCGGACAGCCGCGGCATCCTCAGCGCCCGCTCCCAGCGCGGCGGGGTCCTGGGCTTCGTCAACTGGTGGCGGCAGCCGGATCTGGAATACGGCGAGACCCTGTGGGCAGGACCCTTCGTGGTGCGCGAAATGGGCGTGCGGCCCCTGGTGCGCCAAAGCCTGGCGGTCGAGCTGACGGCGCTGGCCCATCGGCTGGGCGCCAAGCTGCGCTATGCCGAAGACGCCTGCTAGGACAGCCTGACCTATTTCTCAAGCGAGGCCGGTTGCTCTAGACTGCGGCTGAACGCTGGAGTCGATGATGCCCGCCTATAACGCCGCCTCGGCCCAAGCTGACGAGATTCGCCTGGAGGACGTTAACCCCTGCTCGACCTGCGGGGCCCGTCCCTTGGGCGTCTGCGCCGACCTTAAAGGCCACGAGCTTCAGGAAATGGCCTGCACCAGCGAGACGGTGACGGCCCAGCCGGGCCAGGCCCTGTTCCACGAAGGCGACCCCAACCCCTTCGTCTTCAACGTGGTCGAAGGCGCGGTGAAGCTGTATCGCCTGCTGCCCGACGGCCGGCGTCAGATCACCGGCTTCCTGTTCCAGGGCGACTTTCTGGGTCTGGGCGGTCGCGGCCCGTCCAGCTTCACGGCAGAGGCCCTGACGCCGCTGAGCGCCTGCCGCTTCCGGCGCGGGGACTTCGATCAACTGCTGAACGCCCTGCCCGCGCTAGAGCACCGTCTGGTGGCCATGGCCGGCGACGAGCTGATGGCGGCGCAGGAGCAGATCGTGCTGCTAGGCCGCAAAACGGCGCGCGAGCGCATCGCCAGCTTCCTGACCCGCCTATCGGCGCGTCAGGTGCAACTGGGCGGAGAGGAAGGCCGCGTCCACCTGCCGATGACCCGTCTGGACATCGCCGACTATCTGGGTCTGACGATCGAGACGGTCAGCCGGGTCTTCACCCAGTTCAAGACCTCGGGCCTGATCCAGCTGTTGCCGAACAATGCCGTGGCCCTGCCCGATCCCGAGGCGCTGAAGGCCCTGGGTGAAGGCGCGGCCTGAGGCGAGCGCGGCCAGACGGACGAAGGGGGCGCGGGCTGACGTCCCGCACCCCCGCCCCGCATCGACGTGGAAGTGTCAGAACTTCCGGCCGACGCCCACCGACACGACCCAGGGATCAAGGCTGACGCTGCTCTTCAGCGCGCCGTTGTTGATCTTGGCGTCCGTGTCGAACCAGACCTTCTTGGCGTCGAGGTTCAGGGTCCACGGCCCCGACAGGTTCCAGTCGGCACCGGCCTGCAAGGCCATGCCGAAGCCGTTGTCCAGATCGACCTCGAAGCCGTTCTTATCCTTGCCCTCGAAGAAGGCCATGTAGCTGACGCCGGCGCCGACATAGGGGCTGATCGTCGCATTCGGCGTCGGGCGGTATTGCAGCGTCACCACCGGCGGCAGGACCCAGGTCTCGTGAACAGCCACGTCGGTCGCCCCGCCCTTGGCGCGGACCTCATGCTGGGTGGCGCCCAGAATGGCCTCGACGGCCCAGTGGTCGGCGACGAAATAGGTGAAGCCCAGGGTCGGCATCCAGTCGTCGCCCACATCGACGTGCAGCCCGCTGTCGGCGCCCGCAGCGGTGACGATGGCGTCGTCAGCCTGCGGCAGGACGGCGGTCATGCGGGCGGTGACGATCAGCGTGCCCTTGCTGACGGGCTCGGAGGCGGCGTTTTGCGCCGAGGCGGCGCCCGCCAGGGTCAGAACGCTGGCGGCGGCCAGAAGGGCGGCGGCGGTCTTCATCGGTATCATTCCCGACAATCGCCGGATCGAGGGAGGGTCCGGCTTCGATGTCGAGAACACCCTCCCACGTCCCCCGCCCTGCCACCTTGATCCAGCGCAAGTCTCAGGAAATGTACACGAAAAAGCCTCCCCGACCGAGGTCGGAGAGGCTGATGTCGTCAACGGGAAGGATCAGGGTTCGGAGCGGCCCTCGTCCCCTTCGTCGAACAGTTGGAACTCGTGCCAGACGCCGTTCAGCACGCCGAACGCCACCGCCAAGCCGAGGCCCAGAATCCAGGCGAAATACCACATGGGACGATCTCCTTTCGCGGGTTCAGTAGAGGTCGGGGTTGGTCTTGAGGGCGGCGGTGCTGGTCCGGCCCCACAGCACCTTGTAGACCCAGGCCGTGTAGAGCAGCACGATCGGCATGAAGACCACGACCACGATCAGCATGATGAACAGGGTCGTGTGGCTGGACGAAGCGTTCCACACCGTCAGGCTGGACTGCGGGTTGATCGAGCTGGGCAGGATGAAGGGGAACATCGACAGGCCGACGGTCGAGATGATCCCCACCGCCGAGGCTGAGGAACCGCCAAAGGCCAGCACCGGCGACCGGCGCCACATGCCGATCAGACCCGCCGCCGCGCCGAGGAAGCCCAGGACTGGGGCGATGACCATCCAGGGATAAAGGCCGTAATTATCCATCCAGGCGCCGGGCGCGGCTTCGACGGTGGTCCTCAGCGGGTTGGAGAAGCCCGCCGTGTCCAGCGCGCCGGTGATGCGGAAGCCGATGTCGCCAAAGGCGATGAACAGGCCGCCGACCGCGAACAGGACCAGGCTGAGCAGACCGGCGACGGTGCCGATGGCGCGGGCGCGGTGCAGCACCGGCCCCTGCTCGCCCTTGATCGAAAGCCAGGCCGCGCCATGCAGCACGAGCATGCAGACCGACAGCAGGCCGCAGATCAGGGTGAAGGGCGAGAACAGACCCAGCAGCGTGCCCTCGTAGAAGGCGCGCAGGTCGCCATCCAGACGGAAGGGCGCACCCAGCAGGACGTTGCCGACGGCGACGCCGAACACCAGGGCCGGGACGAAGCTGCCGATGAACAGGCCCCAGTCCCACATCGAGCGCCAGCGCTTGTCCGGGCGCTTGGACCGGTACTTGAACGACACCGGCCGCAGGATCAGCGCCGACAGCACCAGGAACATGGCCAGGTAGAAGCCGGAGAAGCTGACGGCGTAGACAAAGGGCCAGGCGGCGAAGATCGCCGCGCCGCCGACGATGAACCAGACCTGGTTGCCCTCCCAGGTCGCGCCGACGGTGTTGATCACCATGCGGCGCTCTTCATCCGTCTTGGCGACGAAGGGCAACAGGGCGCCGACGCCCATGTCGAAGCCGTCCGTCAGGGCGAAGCCGATCAGCAGCACGCCCAGCAGTCCCCACCAGATCAGGCGGAGCGTGGTGTAGTCGAGGGGAAGTTCCATCTCTCTTGTTTCCTTGAACGACCGGGGTCAGGCGACCGCCGGTTCGCCTTCC
>DAIOID010000014.1:0-1991 GCA_036744355.1 Brevundimonas sp. | reverse complement strand
ATGGCCAGCACCGCCAGACGCAGGAACCAGCGCGTCTCGTGCTTGCGCAGGGTGCACAGGACAAAGGCCGTGGCGAACAGGCCGATCATCAGGAAGCCGATGCCGGCCATGATGCGGAAGACCCAGAACATCAGCGGCACGTTCGGAACCGTATCCCAGGCCGCCTGCTTGATCTGCTCGGGCGTGGCCTGACGCGGATCGGCGACATAACGCTTCAGCAGCAGGCCGTAGCCCAGGTCGTTGCGCACGGTTTCAAACTGAGCGCGCGCGGCCATGTCGGTGTGATCCGCCTTGACCTTTTCCAGCGCGTCGACGGCGATGACGCCGCGTTCGATGCGGTCCTCGGCGACGGCGACCAGCTCCAGAATGCCGATCACCGGCTTGTCGATGCTGCGCGTCGAGATCAGGCCCAGGACATAGGGAATCTTGACCTCGAAGTGAGTGTGGCGGTCTTCCATGCTGGGGATGCCGAAGGCGGTCAGACCGGCGGGCGCCGGTTCCGTGCGCCACATGGCTTCCAGCGCGGCCAGCTTCATCTTCTGGTTGTCGGTCAGGGCATAGCCCGACTCATCGCCCAGGACGACGACCGACAGCGACGACAGCAGGCCAAAGGCCGCTGCAACCGTCATCGACCGCTTGGCGAACCCGACGTGCTTGCCCTTCAGCAGATAGAAGGCCGAGATGCCCAGAACGACCACGGCGGCGCAGACGTAACCCGCCGAAACGGTGTGGACGAATTTGGCCTGGGCCACCGGGTTGAAGATCACCGCCATGAAGTCCACGACTTCCATACGCATGGTGTCAGGGTTGAAGGCGGCGCCGACCGGGTTCTGCATCCAGCCGTTGGCGACCAGGATCCACAGGGCCGACAGGTTGGTACCCAGCGCCACCAGGAAGGTGACGAACAGATGCCCGACGCGCGGCAGCTTGTCCCAGCCGAAGAACATCAGGCCGACAAAGGTGGCTTCGAGGAAGAAGGCCATCAGCCCTTCGATGGCCAGCGGGGCCCCGAAGATGTCGCCGACATAGTGGGAGTAGTAGGACCAGTTCATGCCGAACTGGAATTCCATGGTCAGGCCGGTGGCCACGCCCAGGACGAAGTTGATGCCGAACAGCACGCCCCAGAAGCGGGTGATGGTCCGCCAGATGGGCCTGCGCGTCATCACATAGATGCTCTCCATGATGACCAGCATAAAGGAGAGGCCCAGCGTGAGGGGCACGAACAGAAAGTGGTATAGCGCCGTCAGTGCGAACTGAAGGCGTGATAGGTCTACGACCGCCAGGTCGATCATTGGCAAGGCTCCTGACCGCCAGCCCCCATCGACCGGCGTTCTACTATAACCTAAAGCAGCGCTCTTGGGCGCGCCTTGATCCGTATCAAAGCCCAGGCTCTACGACTCGCTCTAGACGGCGTTTCGCCCAAGGCTGTTTCGTCACAAGGACGATTCGCCCAATGCGCCTTCGCGCTGGTTTATGTCTGTTCGCGCGGACGGAGCAGGAGAGACGATGACGGCCCAGCCGATCGAAGCAGACGCCACCCCGGCCCAATGGCTGAAGACGGCCCTGTCGCCCCGCAAGCGGATCATGGCCCTGGCCAGCGGACTGGTGATCGCCGACGCGATTCCGGCCGTAGGGTTTGCGGCGGGCCTCGGCCTGGCGGTCGGCGCCTTGCCGCAGGGGTTCAGCCACGCCCTGCCCGGCGCGGCCCTGGCTGTCGCCTCGCTTCTGACGCGCGGGGCGCTGACCCAGGTCGCGACCGTCGTGGCCGCGCGCGCAGCCCGCGCGGTCAAGGGGGACGTGCGGCGTCAGGTCCTTAACGGCGCCTTCTCCGGCCGCCTGTCCGACGCCGAGACCATGACCGCGACCGTCGAGGGGGTCGAGGCGCTGGACGGCCACGTCTCGCGCTTCCTGCCCGCCCGCATGGCCGCCGTCGTGACGCCTCTGCTGCTGATCGCCGTCGCGGCCGTGGTCAGCCCCTTCACCGCCGGCAT
>DAIOID010000013.1:27325-34870 GCA_036744355.1 Brevundimonas sp. | reverse complement strand
GCCATGTTGGCGATGTCCAGGTGGGCCCAGGGCGTTTCGGGACGGGCGAAGTAGCCGATGAAGTGGGCGCCCGTGCCCGCGCCCGCGCCGCCCTCGCCGGAGTTCTTGATGTCGGCGATGGTCGAGCTGGTCGCCCCGACATAGGAGGGGTGCAGCGGCAGGCGCCACAGGCGCTCGCCGGTCGCGTCGCCCGCCGTCTTCAGCTGGTCTGCCAGGGCGTCGTGGCGGCTGAACAGGCCGGCATAGTCATTGCCCAGGGCGCCGCCGACCGAGCCGGTCAGGGTGGCCACATCGACGATGGCGGCGGGATCCAGCCGGGTGTCGGCCCAGACCACGGCGTCGGCCAGAACCAGACGGCCCTCGGCGTCGGTCGAGATGACCTCGATGGTCTTGCCGTTCATGGCGGTCAGGACGTCGCCGGGGCGGATGGCGGCGCCGTCGGGCATGTTCTCGGCCAGGGCGGCGACAGCGGCCACATCGACCGGCGCGCCTGCCTTGGCCAGGGCCAGGACGGCGCCGACGACGCTGGCGGCGCCCGACATGTCCATCTTCATATTGCCCATGTTGGCGCCCGGCTTGATCGAGATGCCGCCGGAATCGAAGGTGATGCCCTTGCCCAGCAGGGCGACGGGACCGGCCTGCGGCGCGCCCTGGCCCTTGTAGCGGACCACCAGCAGGCGCGGCGGGCGCGCGGAGCCCTGGCCGACGCCCAGCAGCGAGCCCATGCCCAGACGCTGCATGGCGGGCACGTCCAGCACCTCGATCTCGACGCCGGGCACGCCGGCGAAGGCGGCGCGGGCGCGTTCGACGAAGCTTTCGGGATAGACGACGTTGGCGGGCTCGTTGGAGATGTCGCGGGTCCAGGCCATGGCCTCGACCAGAGCCGCGCCACGACGGTAGGCGGCCTGAGCAGCGGCGGCGTCGGTGGCGACGATGGTGATACCGCCCGGCGCGGCGGCATCGCGACCGGTGGTGCGGTGCAGGTCGGAACGGTACTGGCCGAGGCCGAGGCCAGTGGCCAACTCGGCGGCGCTGTCGGCGGACAGGCCGGCGGTCAGGACGGTCATCGCGCCCGGCTGGGCGATCAGGGCGCGGCCGACGACCGTTCCGGCGGTCTGGACGTCGGCGGCCTTGGCGTCCGTGGGGAGACCGACGATCAGGATGCGGTCCCAGCCGCCGACGCCGTGCAGGCTGAGCGTCTGGCGCGCCTTGTAGTCGAAGCGGGCGGCGGTCAGGGCGGCGGCGATGGCTTCCCGCACGGCGGGGCTCAGGGCGGCGCCGCGCGTGGCCAGATCAGCCTCGGCGCCCAGCGGCAGGACCAGGGCGCCCGAGGCCTGGCCGGGCGTGCCGGCGAAGGTCACGGCCCGCTGCACGGCCGGGGCGGCGCGGGGCGTCAGGGAAGCGGGCGCAGCAGCCGCGGTCGCTCGACGCACCTCGCTCCGGGATTGCGCCTCGGCGGGCACGGCGACGCTCAGGCTGACGGCGGCCAGAGCAGCGGCGGCGGCGAAGGTCGGGAAATTCTTAGTGCGGCGCATCGGCGGAGCCCCCTCGGTGACGATGAAGGGGTCCTTATGGCCAAGGTCGCCGGAGCGGCGCAAACCGTTCCGGCGACGGAAGGTCCGACCGCGACGCCGTGTCGCGGCGGCGCGGTCGAAGGCTCAGGCGGCGGCGCGGCGATGACGTAGGCGCGGAGCAGACTTGGCGGCCAGCGGGCTCACGGCGGGCGCAAAAGCCTTGCGGGCCTCCAGCAGGGCGCCGACCCAGCCCCACGCGGGTTCCTTATGAGTGCTGTAGATATAGTCCATCGGTCGTCCTCCTTTCGTGAAGCCTGAATATGAAGTTGACGCAGGGCGTTCACAAACGAGACGATGGGAGTCATGCATAAGGCTTGCTTATGGTTGATGTTCTATCCCGCATTCCCGTCGACGCCCTGAGAGTGTTCGAGACCGCCGCCCGTCTGCTCAGTTTCACCCGCGCCGCCGAGGCCCTGGGCATGAGCCAGGCGGCGGTCAGCTGGCGCATCCGCGACCTGGAGCAGAGGCTGGACCGGCCCCTGTTCGTACGCGGGACGCGTCAGGTGTCGCTGACGCCCGAGGGCGAGCGTCTGGCCACGGCGGCGATCGAGGCCATGACCCTGTTGCGGCGCGCCGTGGCCGACGTGGTCGAGGCCGATCAGGGCGTTCTGGCCATCACCACCCTGCAGACCCTGGCGACCCAGTGGCTGGCGACGCGGCTGGGGTCGTTCCAGTTGAACAACCCCGACCTGGCGGTGCGGGTGGACACCAGCCCGACCCTGTCCATGCTGGGCGCCGACGGGCTGGACGTGGCCCTCCGCTTCGGTTCGGGCCAGTGGCCGGGACTGGAGAGCCGCTTCCTGATGCCCGCTGTCTTCACCCCCCTGTGCAGCCCCGCCATGCGCGAACGGCTGGATCTGCAGACCCCCGCAGACCTGAAGCGCGCCCATCTGGTCGGCGAGCCGCGCGAATGGGCCGCATGGTTCGCCGCCGCCGAAGTCTCGCCAGCCGATGCGGCCCCGCCGCCGCGTCTGACCGCCGACAACCAGGCCATGGAGGTGGCGGCGGCCCTGGGCGATCAGGGCGTGGCCCTGGGCTCGCCCATCCTCTATGCGCGAGAGATCGAGCGCGGCTTGCTGGTCCGTCCCTTTGATCAGACGGTGGCCTTGGCCGAGGGCTACTGGATCTGCTACCCGCCCGCGCGCCGCCTGACCCCCAAGATCGCCCGCTTCCGCGACTGGCTGCTGGACACGGCGCGGGCCGACCCGGCGGTGGTCGAGGGCGCGCGGCTGGCGGGGCGCGAGGTGGGAGAGACGGGGTAGGTCCTTCTCCCTCCCCTTCATGGGGAGGGTGGTCGGAGCGAAGCGTAGACCGGGTGGGGAGGGCGAGGCGATACAAAGCGCAACGTCTGATTTGCTCTGCCGCCCCCACCCGGCTTCAGCCTGACGGCCTCAGCCACCCTCCCCATGACGGGGAGGGAGAGGCGCGGCGCATGAAAAAAGGGCGGGGCCTTTCGGTCCCGCCCTTCCTTGGTTCTAGCCTTGGTCAGCTTGGACTTAGAAGTCCATGCCGCCCATGCCGCCCATGCCGCCCATGTCGGGGGCGCCGGCGCCGCCCTTCTTGGGCGCGTCAGCGATAGCGGCTTCCGTGGTGATCATGATGCCGGCGACCGAGGCGGCCGACTTCAGAGCCGAACGGACGACCTTGGCCGGGTCGATCACGCCCATCTGGACGAGGTCGCCGTATTCTTCGGTCTGGGCGTTGAAGCCGAACGAAGCGTCGGTCGAGTCCATGACCTTGCCGACCACGATCGAGCCTTCGACGCCCGAGTTTTCCGAGATCTGACGGATCGGAGCCTGCAGGGCGCGACGGACGATGGCGATGCCTGCGTTCTGATCGGCGTTGGCGCCCTTCAGATCGATCAGCTTCTTGGAGGCTTGCAGCAGGGCCACGCCGCCGCCCGGGACGATGCCTTCATCGGCAGCGGCGCGGGTTGCGTTCAGGGCGTCGTCGACGCGGTCCTTCTTTTCCTTCACTTCGACTTCGGTCGAACCGCCGACGCGCAGGACGGCGACGCCACCAGCCAGCTTGGCCAGACGCTCTTGCAGTTTTTCCTTGTCGTAGTCCGAGGTGGTGTCCTCGATCTGACGCTTGATCTGCGCGACGCGGGCTTCGATGCCGTCCTTCTCGCCCGAACCTTCGACGATGGTGGTGTCGTCCTTGGTGATCGAGACCTTCTTGGCCTTGCCGAGCATGTCGAGCGTGACCGTCTCAAGCTTGATGCCGAGATCTTCCGAGATGACCTGGCCGCCCGTCAGGATGGCGATGTCTTCCAGCATGGCCTTGCGGCGGTCGCCGAAGCCCGGAGCCTTGACGGCAGCGACGCGCAGGCCGCCGCGCAGCTTGTTGACCACCAGGGTGGCCAGGGCTTCGCCTTCGATGTCCTCGGCGATGATCAGCAGGGGACGGCCCGACTGAACCACGGCTTCCAGGATCGGCAGCATGGGCTGCAGCGAGGTCAGCTTCTTCTCGTGAAGCAGGATGAGGGGCTCTTCGAGGGAGACCTCCATCTTGTCGGCGTTGGTGATGAAGTAGGGCGACAGGTAGCCGCGGTCGAACTGCATGCCTTCGACGATGTCGACGGTGGTTTCGGCCGTCTTGGCTTCCTCGACCGTAATGACGCCTTCGTTGCCGACCTTGGCCATGGCTTCGGCGATCAGGGCGCCGATTTCAGCGTCGCCGTTGGCCGAGATGGTGCCGACTTGAGCGATTTCCGAGTTGTTCGAGACCGGCTTGGAGATGGTCTTCACCTCGTCGAGAGCCACGGCGACGGCCTGGTCGATGCCGCGCTTCAGGTCCATCGGGTTCATGCCGGCGGCGACGGCCTTCAGGCCCTCTTGCACGATGGCCTGGGCCAGGACGGTGGCGGTGGTGGTGCCGTCGCCCGCGTTGTCGTTCGCCTTGGAGGCGACTTCGCGGATCATCTGGGCGCCCATGTTCTCGAAGGCGTCTTCCAGCTCGATTTCCTTGGCGACCGAGACGCCGTCCTTGGTCGAGCGCGGGGCGCCGAAGGACTTCTGGATCACGACGTTGCGGCCCTTCGGACCCAGGGTCACCTTGACGGCGTCAGCCAGGACGTTGACGCCCTTCAGCATCTTGTCGCGAGCGTCGGTGTTGAATTTTACGATCTTAGCAGCCATCGGGCAGCTCCTATCTATATGATTTTAAATCAGAAACCGGAAACCTGGGCGCGTCTTACGACAGCACGCCCAGGACGTCGGTTTCCTTCATGATGATCAGGTCTTCGCCGTCGATCTTCACTTCCGTGCCCGACCACTTGCCGAACAGGATGCGGTCGCCGGCCTTCAGTTCCAGAGCGACGTGCTTGCCGTCTTCGTCACGGACGCCCGGACCCACGGCGACGACTTCGCCTTCCTGGGGCTTTTCCTTGGCCGTGTCGGGGATGATGATCCCGCCCTTGGTCTTGGATTCTTCTTCAACGCGCTTGACCAGCACGCGGTCGCCGAGAGGACGAAACGCCATCTGATGATCTCCCAATAGGTGTCGATTAAGCCCCGGAACCAGCGGCTTTTGGCAGCCGCCCTCCCCGAGTGCTAACGGGACGGGAGTTAGGGGTAGGCCCCGCCACCGTCAAGGGCGAAGCGGCCCGAAATCCGGCGGTCCCGAACGGGCCAAGATGACCTGAATATGAACAGCCCCCCTTGGGCTCGTTCAGGGGCGGGTCCCTAGAAGGGTGACAACGGATCAACCGGCTTTCGAAAGGAGCCCGCCATGAAGACCATTTCCAAGATCGGCGTCGGCGCTGTCGCTCTGACGATGCTGGCCACGACCCCCGCCGCCGCCCAGTCCTATCGTGACCGTGATCGGGACAACACCGGCCGCGACGCCGTCCTGGGCGCCGTCGTCGGCGGCGTGGCGGGCGCTCTGATCGGTCAGGGCGACGGTCGCTATATCGCCGGCGGCGCCCTGGCCGGCGCGGCTCTGGGCGCGGTGTCCTCGGACAGCGACCGCGACGGCTGCAACTACTACCGCGGCGGCCGATGCTATCGGAACCAGGGCCACTGGGAGCGCGACCACGGCATCAACAGCCGCGACGGCTACTATCGCAACGACGGTCGCTACTACCGCGACGGCCGCTACTGGCGGAACCACGGTGAGTGGCGCAGCCATCAGAACCGCCGCGACCGCGACTATCGCTACGATAGCCGCTGGTAGCTTCTGGCGCTGAAACAAGGGAAGGCCCGGCGGCGACGCCGGGCCTTTTTAACGTCCGGCGTCAGCGGACGCCGATGCTCAAGGTGTAGTTGGCGTGCTCGTCACGGCGGGCGGCGTTGCGCATCAGATAGACCCGCACGACATAGTCGCCGTTGGCCGGAAGGCGGCCCGTGAACTGATTTCCAGAGGTCGATCCGACGAACAGGGCCTCGTCCGCGCCCTGTTTCGTGACGTTGAAATAGGCCGAGGCGTTGGTGGGCTGCAGCCGCACGCTGAGCGTCTGACCGGCGCGGGCGCCGAGCACATAATCGACCGTGTCATAGCCGTGCAGGTTGCCGTGCAGGGTGGCGGACGAGGCGCCGCGCGCGAATTGCACCCGCTCGGTGCGCGAATGGTCCTGAGCGCCGGCGGGCAGGGCCATCACTGCGGTCATGATGGCGACAAGGGCGAAGGCGGCGGGTCTGAGCATGGGAGCATTTCCTGGTTGAAGCCGTGGAACGGTAAAGCTGCCTCGGAGTTCCGCGATGAGTCTGCGTGCGCTTCCAGCTTGATCTCCTAATCATCGAGAAGACCCCATGACCCTGTTCAAGGCCCCCGTCGCCATCCTGTCCGTCGCCGCCCTGCTGGCGGCCTCCGCTCCCGCCTACGCCCAGACGCCGCCGGACCTGCGCGATCTGGTCGGGGCCCGCGCCGGTCAGGCCGAAGGCGCTGTCCAGAGCCGCGGCTATCAATTCGTCCGCACCCAGGAAGGCGGCGACAGCAAGTGGAGCTACTGGCGGCGCGGGAACGACTGCGTCCAGATCACCACCACGGACGGCCGCTACGCCGCCATCGACCGGATGGACCGCAACCTGTGCGACGGCAGCGGTTCGCACGACAGCGGCGGCAATGCTGCGGCGGCGGTGCTGGCCGGGGCGGCGGTGATCGGCCTCGCGGCGGCCCTAGCCCATCACAACCGCAACCACGACAACCGCGACGAACGCCACGACGACGACTATTCGCGCGGTTATCAGGACGCCCTTTACGGCGCGACCTACGACCGCAACGACAGCGAGGCCTATCACGACGGCTATCTGGCGGGTGAGGCCGAACGCAGCAATCGGCGCGCGGCCAACACCGACCATGTGCGCCGCGCGCCCTGGGCGGCGCAGCAGGCCTGCGCGGCGCGCGCCGACGAGTTCCAGAACCGCCCACGCGGCAGTTCGACCCCGATCAGCGTGCGCGATATGGGCGGCGGCGACTGGCAGATGGTGATGGGGACCGGCCCCTATCGCTCGGTCTGCGTCGTCAGCAACGACGGCCGGGTGCGCAGCATCGATCCCTACTGAGGCTCAGGCCGCCGCGCGCTGACCCCGGCGCGCGGCGCCGATCAGGCCCAGGTGAGTGATCCCAAAGCTGTCCGGCGACTTGAGGCCGTAGCCGAGGGCGCGGTCGAAGCCGACGTGGGCCAGCCAGATCAGGGCGAGGGCGATGGGCAGCTCCCCGCCGGTCAGCCCGCCCGCCGCCGCCAGCAACAGCGGCCCGATCAGGCTGTGGGCGAGGTTGTAGGCCCAGGCGCCCAGACGCGGGCCGGCCAGATAGCCGAGGAAAGACAGGTCGGGCGCCAGGAAGAGGACAGCGAACAGCGGCCAGCCCTCTCCGAACCGCGCATAGGCCAGGACCGAGACGACCAGCAGGGCCAGACCCTCCAGCCTCTGCCAGAGCGGGGCGACAACGGTCACTTCAGCAGCCGGGCCAGCAGGGCCGCCGTCGAAGGGTCGAGATCGGGCGACGGAGCGCCCGCCGCTACATCCTT
>DAIOID010000013.1:25110-27225 GCA_036744355.1 Brevundimonas sp. | reverse complement strand
CTTGCCCAATTCGACCCCCCATTGATCAAAGCTGTTGATGTCCCATACCACCCCTTCGACGAAGGTTTTGTGTTCGTAGAGGGCGATCAAGGCGCCCAGGGCCCGTGGCGTCAGCCGCTCCATGAGGATGGCCGTCGAGGGGCGGTTGCCGGGGAAGGTCCTGTGCGGAGCCAGAGCATCGGCCTCGGCTTCGGACGCGCCGCTCGCGATCAATTCGGCCTGGGCCTGGGCCTCGGTCTTGCCCTGCATCAGGGCCTGCCCCTGGGCCAGGGCGTTGGCCCACAGCGGGGCCTCCGAGGTCGTGCCGTCCGTCGAGGCGACGATGACGAACTCGGCCGGGACCACCTGCGGCCCCTGATGGATCTGCTGGAAGAAGGCGTGCTGGCCGTTGGTGCCGGGCTCGCCGAAGACGACGGGGCAGGTCTGGCGCCCGACCGGGGCGCCGTCGCGGCGCACCCGCTTGCCGTTCGATTCCATTTCGAGTTGCTGCAGGAAGGCAGGCAAACGCCGCAGGCCGTGGGCGTAGGGGGCGACGGTGCGCGCGGGGCGGTGCAGGCCGTCGACGTTGTAGATCTGGGCCAGGGCCAGCAGGACCGGAGCATTGGCCTCCAGCGGGGCCTCGAGGAAGTGCCGGTCCAGTTCGGCGGCGCCGTCGAGAAATTCCCGGAAGACGTCCCAGCCCAGGCCAATGACGCAAGACAGGCTGACCGCCGACCACAGGGAGTAACGGCCGCCGACCCAGTCGCTGAAACCGAACACACGACCGCAGCCGAAGGCGGCTGCCCGCTCCGGCGCGGCAGTGACGCCGATGAAGTGCCTGTCCATGCCCTCGGCGGGCAGGGCGGCGGCCAGCCAGGCCTTGGCGACCTCGGCGTTGGTCAGGGTCTCCTGGGTGGTGAAGGTCTTGGAGACGACGACGACCAGGGTGGTCTGGGGATCCAGCCCGGTCAGGGCCTCGGCCATGTCGCGCGGATCGACATTGGCCACGAAGCGGACCTCGATGGCCGGGTCGAGCGGGCGCAGGGCGTCCCAGATCAGGCGCGGGCCCAGGTCCGATCCGCCGATCCCGATATGAACCACGGTCTCGAACGGCCGACCGGTCGCCCCCGTCTCCATGCTGGAGCGAACAGCGTGGGCGTAGTCGCGCATCTGATTACGTACAGTTTCCACCTCGGCCGATACCGGCTCGCCGAGGGCGAGGAAATCGGCGCCGGCGGGCGCGCGCAGAGCCGGATGCAGCACGGCCCGCCGCTCGGTCAGGTTTACCGCCTCGCCCCCGAACAGGGCGGCGCGACGACACTCGACGTCGGCGGCGCGGGCCAGGGTCAGGGCGGTTTCGAAGCCCGCGCGGGTCCAGCTCTGCTTGGACAGGTCCAGATGCAGACCTGCGGCGTCGACCGTCATCCGCGACAGGCGGTCGGAATCGGCGACGAACTGGTCGAGGATGCGGGCGTCGGCGTCGCGGCGGGCGACGGCCTCCAGTTCGGTCCAGGCGGCGTGCGGCATCCTCGTCTCCCCCTCATCCGTCCCAAAAAGAGCTGGTACGGCGCTTGCAAGCTCCTGTTTACGGCTCAGGCCGAGAAGAGTTCAATCAATGACCGGGTCAACATGGGTTTCCGTGCGGAACCTGACCCGGCCGCCAGTGAAGGGATCCCCCATGTCCTGCGGAATCATCCTCGCCGCCGCCCTGTTGCTCAGCGACCCGTCCGTGGCCGAAGCCGCCGCCCTGCCGCCGGTCGCCGCCGACGCCCCCGTTTCGGTGGCGCACGAGCCGCTGTTCGCCGATCTGGTGACACGTTCGGGTTCGCTGAAGGCCGTCGTCGACGGCTGGATCGCCTCGGGCGAGGCCGACGCCGAGGGCTTCCTGACCGGCGCCGCCTTCACCGGCTTCAAGAGCCAGGCGACCGATCTGGCCGCCCGCGACCTGCAGGGCCATCTGGTGCTCAAGGAACGCGGCACCGACAATGACCTGAAATGCATCCTGCGCGGCATCTCGGAAGACATGCCCAGGAAGGTCGCCGCCGTCGAAGCCGCCCCCAACGCCGCCGAACGCAAGGTGGCGCTGGAGGAACTGGCCTATCTGCTGAACGACAACGTCGAGGTCATCACCTCGCC
>DAIOID010000013.1:21174-25010 GCA_036744355.1 Brevundimonas sp. | reverse complement strand
TCGGCCTACTTGAGGCCCCGCTAGGCAAACGTCATCCCGGCCGCAGCGAAGCGGAGAGCCGGGACCGCCTAGGACGCCGTGGTTAGGTCAGTGCGAACCCAAGGCGTCGACCACCAGGCCTTCAGTCAGCAGCTGAGGCAGGATGCGCGGTTCGGCCTGTCCCGGTGTGTAGAGCAGATACAACGGCACGCCCGAGCGGCCGTGGCGCTGCAGCTCGGCGGTGATGGCGTCGTCGCGGCGGGTCCAGTCGCCGACCAGATAGACGGCGTTCGCCGCCCGTAGCGCTTCGGCGGTGCGGGGAGAGGACAGGGCCGCGCGCTCGTTGATCTTGCAGGTGACGCACCAGTCGGCGGTGAAGTTGATCAGCACCGGCCGGCCTTCGGCCAGGGCGGCCTGCACGGCCTGTCCCGACCAGGGTTGTGGAGGCAGATGGGCGGAAGAGGCAGCAGGCTCGCCCGAGGCCGGTGCGGCGCGCGCGGCCGCAACGGCGAGACCCAGCGCGACGATCAGCGACAGGGCGGCGGCGATGGCGGCGAAGCGGCCCCTGCCGGGCTCCGCTTGCGAGCGGCCATAGAGCCACAGGGCCAGAGCCAGCATCAGGCCCGCGCCGAACAGCAGAGCGAGCGCATCGGCGGTCTGGCGGCCATAGACCCAGGCCAGCCACAGGGCGGCGCCGTACATGGGGAAGGCCAGCAGGTTGCGCAGCGTCTCCATCCACGGACCGGGCCTGGGCAGTCGCGACAGCAGGCGCGGGCTGAGGCTGATCAGGACATAGGGCAGGGCCAGGCCGAGGCCGAGCATCAGGAAGACCGCCAGGGCCACCGGCCAGGGCATCAGCAAGGCGGCGCCGAGGGCGAAGGCCATGAAGGGGGCGCTGCAGGGGGCGGCCACGACCACGGCCAGAATCCCGGTGAAGAAGGCCCCCGCCGCGCCCGGCAGGCGCGCCAGCGGACCATGGCCCGCGCCCTGCAGACCCGCGCCGACGTGGAAGACGCCCGACAGGTTCAGGGCCACCGCCAGCATCAGCAGGGACAGGACGGCGACGACGCCCGGCGATTGCAGCTGGAAGCCCCAGCCCAAAGCCTGACCGCCCGCGCGCAGGGCCAGAAGCGCCCCGGCCAGAACAAGAAAGGTCGCCAGCACGCCGGCCAGGAAGGCCAGGCCGTCGCGGCGGGCCTCGCCCGGATGATGCGCCGAGCGACTGAGCGCCGCCGCCTTCATCGCCAGAATGGGGAAGACGCAGGGCATGAGGTTGAGGATCAGTCCGCCCAGCAGGGCGAACAGGGCGGCCTGCAGGAAGGCGGCGAGGGTCGTGGCGGTGGAAGCTTTGGCCGCCTCTCCGTCGCCGATCGCGCCCTCGCCCGTCGCGCCGGTCAGGGCCGGGCCCTGATCCGCGACGATCTCCCAGGCGCCGAGGTCGGTGGACAGGACGCCCGCGACCGGCCCTTTCAGACCGTCGGCGCTCAGGCCGCGTCCGGGGACGAGGGTCAGGGTCAGACCCTGAGGGCCGCGCTGGCCGGATTGCGCGGCGGCGTGGTCGATGACCCCGCCCTCGAAGGGGAAGAAGAAGGCCCATTTCGGCGAAGCCTTCGCCAGCGGTCCGCCGACGGCGCTCAGGGTCAGTCGGCCGTCGGCGAAGGCGGCCCGGGCCTCGATCCCCGCGGGACGGGGGGCCGAGGCTACCACGTCCTGCACCGCCTGGCCGTAGCGCGGGTCCAGCGGGGCGGCGCCGTCGCGCACCGGCAGGGTCAGGGCCAGGTCGAGATCCTCCGGCACGCACATCTCGTCGCTGCAGACGTAGAAGTGGGCGGTGACGCGCAAGGACAGGGTCTGGCCGGGCGCGACCCAGGCCGGGACCTGAAGCGGCACGGGCAGGAAGACGACGTTGGAGTAGCCATAGTTCATCAGGCTCTGCAGCCGCTGGCGTTCGGGCACGGGCCACAGGATGTCGCCGGGCGTGACGCCGTCCGGCAGGCTCCAGCTGAGCGTCGTAGGGCCGCCGGAATCCCCCTGGTTGCGCCAGTAGGTGTGCCAGCCAGGCTTTATCTTCTGACGCACGGCGACGATCGTCGTCGAACCGGGCGTGGCCCAGGCGCTCATCGGGACCAGTTCAGCCTCAATCCGCTCGGTGCGCTGCGGCCCGGCGGCGGCCGGGGCGGCGCCCGCCTTCAGGGCCGCGTCCAGAGCGGTGGGCGCGGCGGCGGCCGGGAGGGCGAAGGTCAGCCAGACGAGGAGGGCGGCGAGCAGGCGCAAGGGGCGAAGGACCAGGCGGTTAAGGAAGCGGACAGGACCTTAGCCGCCGCGCGCCGCCACAGCCACCGTCCCTTGCCGGGCGACGACGGGACTGTCTGACGCAGCCCCGTGGGAAGCTTGCCCCGGGAAGGTCTAGCGCCGGGGCTGGGCCTCGATAACCACCTCGGTGCGGCGGCGCAGGGGATCATTGACGCCGTTGACCACCGCCCCCTCGGCCCCGGCGGCGGCGACCTCGAAGGCGGGAGCGGGCAGGCCGACCCCGGCCAGGGCCTCGGCCACCGAGCGGGCGCGGCGCTCGGACAGGGACTGGTTCGAGGCGGCCGTGCCGGTGCGGGCGTCGGCCAGGCCCAGAACCTGAACCTTGGTCACGTCGCAGCCCTGCAACTGGGTGGCGGTCAGGCCGATGGCCTCGCGCGCGGCGGTGGTCAGCCGGGCCTCGTCCTGATCGAAATAGACCTCGAACCGTCGGGCCCCGCAGGCGACGGGGTCGCTGACCAGATCGGCGCGGGTCTTGTAGGCGCCGGGCGTGGCGCAGCCGGCCAAAAGCGTCAGGCTCAGCCCGACGACAACGACAGGAAGAATCGGTTTCATCATTCAGCCCTCGACCAGCGCCCAGCCCCGGACGCGCATTTCAAGACAGCAAAAAGGGCGGCCCGCACCAATGGACCGCCCCTTGAGCCTGACCCGAAAATCCTTCGGGCGCCAGCGCCTTAGTAGCGGCGCTGACCATTCTCCCAGTAGCACTCGGTCTGGCGGTTATCGTAGCAGTAGTAATAACGGCCCTGATTGTCGCGATAGCGCTGCTGGTTGTTGCGGTCCTGGTTGGAGCCGCGGATGGCGCCCGCAGCGCCGCCAGCGAGAGCGCCGATGGCCGCGCCGGTGGCTGCGTTGCCGCCGCCGACATTGTTGCCGATGATGGCGCCGGCGACCGCGCCGATGCCCGCGCCGATGGCGCCCTGACGCACGGCCTGGTCGTTGCCGCCGCCGTAATACGGATCACTGGCGCAGGCGGTGACCAGAAGGCCGGCGCCGGCGATGGCGATGATCGCCTTGTTCATGAATCTGTCCTTCATCCCGAGGGGGCTCCCCTGAAGCCTGAAGAACGCCGGGCAAAGGCGGCGGTTCCGAGGCTGCCCGACAAGCTTCACATTATTTTGTTCGCGGGGCCCGGATCGCGGAACATCGGCGGGCGCGGCACGTTCGCCGCTTCATGATCGACGCCGCCACGCCTACCGCCGCCGCCGCGCGGCGGCCGCTGACGCCTCATGTGGCGCTGAACCGGGTGACCGTCCTGGTCAATCCGCTGTCAGGCAGCGTCGGACCGGGGGCGGCCGCCGAGGTCGAGGCGCTCCTGGCCGATTATGACTGCGCCGCCACGGTGACCGCGCTGGAAGGCGGGCGGATCGCCGAACAGATCGACGCCGCACTGGACGACGCGCCCGACGTCCTGTTCGTCCTGGCCGGCGACGGCACGGCGCGGTCGGTCGCGGCGCGCGCCGGATCGAAGGGCCCCCTGGTCGCGCCCCTGCCCGGCGGCACCATGAACATGCTGCCCAAGGCCCTGTACGGCACGGCCGACTGGA
>DAIOID010000013.1:18739-21074 GCA_036744355.1 Brevundimonas sp. | reverse complement strand
TGGTGCTGATCAGTCCGATGATCTCGCGGGTCATGGACGCGCCCGTGGGTCTGGAGGCGGCGGCGATGAATCCAGCCGACGCGGCCCAGGCCTTTCGTCTGGCGGCGCGCGCCCTGTTCGACGACTGGCGCCATGATCCCAATGTGACGACCCGTCCGGCGCGCTGGGTCACCGTCTCGGCCCGTTCGAAGATCCCGGCGGTGATCGACGGCGAGCCCATGCTGCTGGGCCGCGACGCCAGCATCGGCTTTCTGCCGCGCGCCTTCATGGCCCTGGCCCCGCTGCCGCCGGCAGGGGAGGACAGCGTCTGATGGGGCGGGTGCTCCAGTTCTCGGACGTGCATTTCGGGTGCGAACATGTCCACGCCGTCGCCGCCGCGCTCGACTACGCCCACGCCACACCGCACGATCTGGTGCTGATCACCGGCGACATCACCCAGCGCGGTTTGCCCGACGAGTTCGCGGCGGCGGGGGCGTGGATCCGCGCCATGCCCCAGCCGGTTTTCGTCACCGTCGGCAATCACGACGTGCCCTACTGGGACCTGATGGCGCGGCTGTTCTGGCCGTGGCGGGCCTTTGAACAGGCCACCGGCCACCCGGCCCATGATCATGAGTTCAAACGCGACAGCTTGATGGTGCGCGGCGTGACCACGGCGCGCGGCTGGCAGGCGCGGGCCAACTGGTCCAAGGGCGTCATCGACCTGAACCAGACGCGCCGGGCAGCCGAGGCCCTGCGTCATGCGCCGATCGGGGCGCTGCGCATCCTGGCCTGCCACCATCCGCTGATCGAAATGATCGGCGCGCCGATGACCGGCGAGGTCAAGCGCGGCGACAAGGCGGCCCTGATCTTCGCCGAGGCCGGGGTGGACCTGATCGCCACCGGCCACGTCCATGTGCCTTTCGCTCTGGGAATCGACCTGTCGGACCGCTGTTCCTACGCCATCGGCTGCGGGACCCTGTCGCACCGTGAGCGCGGGGCGCCGCCCAGCTTCAACCGCATCGAATGGGACGCCCGGGAGATCCTGGTCACGGCCGTGGTCTGGACCGGTCGTCGCTTCGAGGACCATCAGACCTGGCGTCTGCCGCGCCGTCAGGACACGCGGCGTCGCGAGACGGCGCCGGACCCCGCCACGCCCGGCGAGATGGAAGCCGCCGTCACCTGAAGGCGGATACGAAAAGGCCCCGGCGGATCGCCGGGGCCTTTTGTTTTTTCACGTGAAACGCAGCGTCAGACGCGCGGCCCGCGTCCGCGCATGCCGCCCACCACCAGCGAGACCACGAACAGGATCACGGCGATGATGGCGATGAATTTGGCGATCTCGAACGACATGCCCGAGATTCCGCCGAAGCCGAGAACAGCAGCGACCAGGGCGACGATAAAGAAAATGATGGCCCAGCGAAGCATGGACGACCCTCCGAAACAGTGTTGAAGAGAGCAAAACCATCGACCCCTCCCGTCGACCGTTCCGCCTGACTTAACAACGCCTCGGAGGCTTGGCCGTTCCGATCTTTTATCGCCGGCGCGGCCGGCTTTTTTCAGTAAAGGCCGCCGCCACCATGGTCGCCAGGGCCGGATTGCGCAGGAAGATGAAGCCGCCGGCCAGAGCCGCCGCCACGCCCAGAATGGGCCGCTCCTGGAACAGATGGAAGGCGCGCACGCCCAGGCTTTCCGGTTCCTGCTCCTCTTCCTCGTCCTCGCCATGCGCGCGGCGCACGAAGACCAGGGCGATGATCAGGGCGATGACCGCAAAGACGGCCGAGGTGATCGCCGCCGCCGCCAGAGGCACGACGATCAGCGCCAGCAGATAATAGACCGTGGCCCCCAGGGCGACCATGGCCACGAAACCCGCGCCGGCGGCGACAAAGGTCGCCACCGCGCGGTTGATCAGCCCCCGCCCGAACATCAGCGGCGACGACCGGCGATGAGCAGGCCCAGGACGAAGCCCACGCCGAGGGCGATGGCGGTCGATTGCACGGGACGTTCCTGAACGCGTTCAACGACATAGCGTTGGGCTTCTTCGAAGCGCTCGGCGGCGTCGTCGTAATACTCGCGGCCGCGCACGCGGGCGTCGTCGTAGTAGCCGCGGGCCTTCTCGCGCAGCTCGTCGCCCTGCTCGCGCAGGCGAGCCTCGGCGGCGGCGGCCTTTTCCTTCAGGCGCTGCGTTTCCTCGCGCGCGCCGGTCTTCAGATCCTCCTTGAGGGTCTTCAGGTCGTTCTTGATGTCTTCCCGAGCCTTGGTCGTGGCCATGATGCGCGCTCCGCTTCTGTGTAAGCTTGACGATTAAATAGAGAACCCCCGCCCCGAACGCCACACCGACGACCAAGGTTCCTGCCAA
>DAIOID010000013.1:17575-18639 GCA_036744355.1 Brevundimonas sp. | reverse complement strand
GCCCTGACGCTGGGCGCCCTGCCCGACCCCGACGCGGCGATCGAACTCAAGATCAACGGCGAGACGCGCCAGTCGGGCCGTCTGTCGGACATGATCTGGGACCCGGCGGGCATTCTGGCCAAAGCCAATGAGCTGTGGACCCTGCAGCCCGGCGATCTGATCTTCACCGGCACGCCCGAGGGCGTCGGGCCGGTGGTTCCCGGCGACCGGGTCGAGGCGACGATCAACGGTCTGGCCCCGCTCAGCTTCACGGTGAAGTCATGATCCTGCACGGCTATTGGCGCTCTGGCACCAGCTATCGCACCCGCCTCGCTCTCAATCTCAAGGGCCTGGCCTACGAGACCGCGCCGGTCGATCTGCGAACGGGCGAACAGAAGTCCGACGCCTATCTGGCGCTGAATCCGCAAGGTCTGGTCCCGGCGCTGGAGACCGGCGACGGCCTGGTCCTGACCCAGAGCCCGGCCATTCTGGAATGGCTGGACGAAACCTATCCGACCCCGGCCCTGCTGCCGTCGAACGCCGCCGACCGCGCGGTCGTGCGGGCCATGGCGGCCCTGATCGGCTGCGACGTTCATCCGCTGAACAATCTGCGTGTGCTGAAGGCGGTGCGGGAACTCGGCGCCGATCCGGCGGTGGTGGACGACTGGGCCGGGCGCTGGATCCTCGACGGCTTCGCGGCGCTGGAGGCCCTGGTGACGCGTCACGGCGAGGGCTGGTGCTTCGGCGCCGCCCCGACCCTGGCCGACTGTTACCTGATCCCGCAGATTTATTCGGCGCGGCGCTTCGACGTGGATCTGACCGCATTTCCGCGCCTGCTGGAGATCGAGATGCGGGCGCAAGCCCATCCGGCCTTCATCGCGGCGCACCCGGACAATCAGCCGGATGCGGATTAAGCCTGTTCGTTCACCAACGGCATTGATTTCGGTCAATCTCCCTTAAGCTTTGGCGCTGAATATCGGCGTCGTGAGATTCGCCCTTCCGCCCTCTCCGGCCGACCGGCTCGCCATCGCCGTGGTGACAGAGCCCGAACGGTCCCGCCCGCTGCCGCCCGGCCAGCGGGAGGA
>DAIOID010000013.1:13514-17475 GCA_036744355.1 Brevundimonas sp. | reverse complement strand
TGGTGCAGAACGCCGCCGATCTGGCCGGGGCCGAGGGCCGCGCCCTGTGGGGCCGGCTGCAGGCGCTGAAGGAGCGGGGAATCTTCCGCAAGATCGGCTTTGTCGCCACCGTCGAGGACGGCCCGGCCCTGATCGCCCGCCGTTTCCAGCCCGACGTGGTGCAGGTCGCCTGCAATATTCTGGACCAGCGCGCCGCGCGCAGCGGCGTCATCGACACCCTGGCCGCGCAAGGCGTCGAGGTGCATCTGGCCTCGGTCTTCGCGCAAGGGTTGCTGTTCGCCAACCGCGAGAGCCTGCCGCCCGAACTGGCGGCGCACGGCATGGCCCTGTCGCGCACGCGCCGGCGTCTGGCCGAGGCGCGGGTCGATCCGATGCAGGCGGCCCTGGCCTATGCCCTGAACCTGCCCGGCGTGGCCTCGGTGATCGCCAGCGTGGCCTCGGCCGCCGAACTGCGCGCCATCGTCGCCGCCTCGCATGCGGCCAAGCCCGACATCGACTGGGACGCCCTGGCCCTGGACGAAGCCCCCGCCGCCGTCGCCTCGCGTCTGCGCCTGCACGTCAGCAACGCCGCCTGATCCACAGGCGCGGCGGTCTTGCGCGCCCGCCTGTGCATGATCGCCGCCGATCCCGCTTGAGGCGGGCGCCCCGATCCGTCACCCTGACGGACAATGAACGCGCCCATCGCCCACCCCCCGCAAGCTGATCTGAAGCCCGACGCCGGCACCACCCCGGTCATGGCGCAATTTCTGGCGGCCAAGGCCGATCAGCCGGACGCCATCCTCTTCTTCCGCATGGGCGACTTTTACGAGCTGTTCTTTGACGATGCGGTCAAGGCGGCGGCGGCGCTCGGCATCACCCTGACCAAGCGCGGCAAACATCAGGGCGAGGACATCCCCATGGCCGGGGTGCCGGTTCACGCCATGGACGGCTATCTGGCGCGGCTGATCCGCATGGGTTTCAAGGTCGCCATCTGCGAGCAGCTGGAGAACCCGGCCGAGGCCAAGAGGCGGGGCTCCAAGGCGGTGGTGCAGCGCGGCGTGGTGCGGGTGGTGACGCCCGGCACCCTGACCGAGGACAGCCTGCTGGACGCGCGCGGGGCCAACCGGCTGGCGGCCGTGGCGGTGCGCAAGGGCCGCGCCGCCGTGGCCGTGGTCGAGCTGTCGGCCGGGGCGGTGGACTCGGTGGCCTGCGACCTCGGTGATCTGGGCGCGGCGCTGGCGGCCTTCCGCCCGTCGGAGGTTCTGGTGCCCGACCGCCTGTTCTCGGACGAGGACTTGAAGGGGGCGTTGGACGGCTCCGGCGGCGTGGTTCAGGCCATGCCGCAGGCCCTGGCCGAGCCCGTCGGCGCGCGCGACCGGGTGCAAAGGCTCTATGGCGTCTCGGCGCTCGACGGTTTCGGGGCCTTCGAGGAGGCCGAGGTTTCGGCGCTGGGCCTGATCGCCGCCTATCTGGAGACGACCCAGGCCGGTAAGATCCCGGCCCTGGCTCCGCCGCGCCGCTCGGGCGAGAGCGGCTTTCTGGCCATCGATCCGGCGACGCGCCTCAGCCTCGAGATCGACCGCACCCAGCGCGGCGAGCGCGACGGAAGCCTGCTGCACTGCATCGACCGCAGCGTCACCTCGGGCGGGGCCCGAGCCCTGGCGGAGCGCATCTCGCGCCCCCTGCGCGATCAGGCGGCGATCAACGCCGGTCTGGACGCGGTGGAATGGCTGCTGGAGCGACGCGATCTGCGGCGCGATCTGCGTGACGGGCTGCGCTCCTCCGCCGACGTGGCGCGGGCCACCTCGCGTCTGGCCTTGGGGCGCGGCGGGCCGCGCGACCTGGCGGCGATCCGTTCGGGCCTGACGACGGCGCAAGGCTTGGCCGGACTGTTCGCCGCCTGGAACCATGATCCTCTGGCGGGGCCGCCCGCGCGGGTTCTGGCCTGCCTCGACCGGCTGACGCTGGACGGAGAGCTGTCGCATCTGCTGGCCGATCTGGTCGACGGCCTGATGGAAGAACCGCCGCATCTGGCGCGCGACGGCGGTTTCGTGAACCCCGGCCACCGGCCGGAACTGGACGCCGCCCGCACTCTGCGCGACGACAGCCGCCGCGTGGTCGCCGATCTGGAGGCCCGCGCCGTGGCCGAGAGCGGGGTGGCCTTCAAGGTGCGCCACAACGCCGTGCTGGGCTACTTCCTCGAAGCCTCCGCGAAAGCCGCCGAGGGCCTGCTGCGCGCGGGACCCGACAGCCCCTTCATCCACCGTCAGACCCTGGCCAATCAGGTGCGCTTCACCACGGTCGAACTGTCGGAGCTGGACGCCAGGATCAGCCAGGCCGGGCATCGCGCCCTGGCCATGGAGGGCGAGACCTTTGAAGCCTGGCGGCGCGAGGTCGCGCGGCTGGCCGGGCCGCTGCAGGGCGTGGCCGAGGCCCTGGCCGAGCTGGACGCCCACGCCGCCCTGGCCGAATGGGCCGAAGAGGTCGGCGCCGTGCGCCCCGTGGTCGACGACAGCCTGTGCTTCGACGTCGAGGCCGGGCGGCACCCGGTGGTCGAGGCGGCGGTGACGGCCCAGGGCGACCCCTATACCCCCAACAACTGCCGCCTGGCCGGGGATGGTCAGGGGGCGTCGCGGCTGTCGATTGTCACAGGTCCCAACATGGCCGGTAAGTCGACCTTCCTGCGCCAGAACGCCCTGCTGGTGGTCCTGGCCCAGGCGGGCGCCTTTGTGCCGGCGCGCGCCATGCGGCTGGGCGTGGTGGACCGGCTGTTCAGCCGCGTCGGCGCCGGCGACGATCTGGCGCGCGGCCGTTCGACCTTCATGATGGAGATGGTCGAGACCGCCGCCATCCTGACCCAGGCCACGCCGCACAGCTTCGTCGTTCTGGACGAGATCGGACGCGGCACCGCCACCTACGACGGTCTGGCGATCGCCTGGGCCACGGCCGAGGCCCTGCACGAGACCAACCGCGCCCGCACCCTGTTCGCCACCCACTATCACGAGCTGGCCCAGCTGGAGGAAAGGCTGGACCACGTCTGCAACCTGTCGATGAAGGCGCGCGAGTGGAACGGCGATCTGGTCTTCCTGCACGAGGCGGCGCCGGGTGCGGCGGACCGCTCCTACGGCGTGCAGGTGGCCAAGCTGGCGGGCGTACCGGCCTCGGTCGTGGGCCGCGCCCGCGAGGTTCTGGAGCGGTTGGAGAGCGAGAAGGCGGCGGCGGCCCGTCTGGACGACCTGCCCCTGTTCGCCGCCGTGGCCGAGCCGGCGCCGACGCCCATCAGTTCAGCGCTGGATGACGCCATGGCCGGCATCGACCCCGATGAGCTGACCCCGCGCGAGGCGCTGGAGGCGCTCTATCGGCTGAAGGGGCTGTCGCGCTCGTGACCCCTCCGGCGGCTCTGGATCCGCGTCTGGTTCAGGCCGCCTCGGCCCCCGACGCGCGCGCCGCCGTCACCGATCTTCTGCGCAAGAGCTTCGCCATCGACCGCGCTCGCGTCGCCCGGCGGCTGGAGGGCGGGATCGACGGGGCCGAGGCGGCGCGCCTCTACGCCGCCGCCGCTGATGCGATGCTGACCGGCCTGTGGCGGGTGGCGACCGAGCTCCTGCATCCGGCGCCGCAGGACCGCCTCTGCTTGCTGGCGGTCGGCGGCTACGGGCGCGGCGTCCTGGCGCCTTTTTCCGATCTCGACCTGCTGTTCCTGCGGCCCGGACAGACCGCCAGCGCCCGCGCCGAAGCGGTGATCGAATTCGTCCACTACGTCCTGTGGGATCTGGGCCTGAAGGTCGGCTCGGCCTCGCGGTCGGTCGGCGAAACCCTGGATCTGGCCCGCAGCGACATGACGGTGCGCACCACCCTGCTGGAGGCGCGGGTGCTGGCCGGCGACGCAGCCCTCGGCGAGAACCTGCTGCGGCGGTTCCGCGCCGAGGTCGCTCGGGCCGATCCCCGTCCCTTCATCGCCGCCAAGATGGAGGAGCGCGAC
>DAIOID010000013.1:11783-13414 GCA_036744355.1 Brevundimonas sp. | reverse complement strand
CAGCCCGAGATCGCCCGGCGCATGGGCTGGCGCGGGCGCGGCGACGAACTGGCGGTCGAGCGCTTCATGCGCCGCTATTTCCAGGTGGCGCGCGAGGTCGGGGCCCTGACCCGCGCCGTCTCGGCCCAGTTGGAGGCGCGCCAGCAGAAGAAGGCGCAAGGCCTGGCGCGCGGCCTGTCGCGGCTGATCCCCCGACGACGGGCCAAACTGGCCTTCGACGGTCTGGCCATCGAAGGCGGGCGGCTGACGGTGACGGGCGGCTCAGTCTTCGCCCATGACCCGGTGCAGCTGCTGCTGCTGTTCGTCGAGGCCGACCGGCTGGATCTGGACCTGCACCCCGACGCCTTCGCCGCCGTGATCCGGGCCCTGTCGCTGGTGACGCCGGCGCTGCGGCGCGACCCGCGCGCGGCCGAGGCCTTCCTGACGGTGCTGGCGCATGGACAGCGGCCTTACCGCGTCCTGTCGATCATGAACGAGACGGGCTTGCTGGGCCGCTTCCTGCCCGAATGGGGGCGGATCGTCGGCCAGACCCAGTTCAACATGTATCACGCCTATACGGTGGACGAGCACACCCTGCAGGCCGTCGGGATCATCAACGACATCGCGCGCGGCAAGCTGGAGGCCGACCACCCCGCCTCGACCGCCATCATCCACCGTATCGCCGACATCGAGGTGTTGATGCTGGCCATGCTGCTGCACGACGTGGGCAAGGGCGGCGACCGGGGCCAGTTGGAGGACGGGGCCATCGCCGCCCGCCGGGCCTGCGAGCGGCTGGGCGTCGATCCGCGCCGGATCGAGCTGGTGGTTTGGCTGGTGCGCCATCACCTGCTGATGAGCGACTATGCGCAAAAGCGCGACGTGTCCGACCCGTCGACCGTGCGCGCCTTCGCCGAGGCGGTGGGCGATCCCGAACGGTTGCGCATGCTGATGGTGCTGACCGTGGCCGACATCCGCGCCGTGGGGCCGGGGGTGTGGAACGGCTGGAAGGGTCAGTTGATGCGCGCCCTGTTCGAGGCGACCGAGGCCCTGTTCCGCGGCGACGCCGTGACGCGCGAGGACCCGCTGATCGACCACCCGGCTCTGGTGGACCGGGCGCGGCGCGAGGGGGCGGCGGTCGAGGCCCTGCCCGCCGAGGGGCCGCTGGAATCCACCGCCCGGGTGGCGGTGGCGGCGCTGGACCGGCCCGGCCTGTTCGCCGACCTGGCCGCGACCCTGGCCCTAGCCGGGGCCGACGTGGTCGGGGCGCGTCTGGCCACCGCCGAGGACGGCACGGCGCTGGACGTCTTCGAAATCCAGGACGGGGCGGGCGAGGCCTATGGCCGGCGCGAGCCGCGTCGTCTGGCCATCCTGGTCAAGGCCCTGGAGCGGGCGGCGCAGAAGGGGGCGCGGGCCTCGGCGGTCGAGACGCCCCGCGTCAGCGCCCGTCGCGCCGTGTTCGAGGTCCGCCCGGTGGTGCGCATCGACATGGAGGCCGGGACCAGCGCCGTGGTGGTCGAGGTCTCGGGCGCCGACCGGCCCGGCCTGCTGGCCGACCTAGCGCGGACCATTTCGGCCCATGGCTACTCGACCCGGTCGGCCCATATCGCCAGCTTCGGCGAGCGGGCGGTGGACGGCTTCTACATCACCGACGC
>DAIOID010000013.1:5118-11683 GCA_036744355.1 Brevundimonas sp. | reverse complement strand
GGCGTCATGCGCTCCTCGGCCATCTTCAGCGCCATGACCCTGCTCAGCCGTCTGGCCGGGTTTGCGCGCGACGTGGTCATCTCGGCGGCGCTGGGGGCCTCGGCGGGACCGGCGGCGGACGCCTACAACACCGCCCTGAACTTCCCCAACCTTTTCCGCCGCATCTTCGCCGAAGGGGCCTTCGCCGCCGCCTTCGTGCCGGCCTACGCCAAGACGCTGAAGACCGAGGGCGAGGCCGTAGCCGATCAGGTCGCCACCGACGCCCTGGCCGCCGTGGCCGCCGTCACCGTGGTCCTGACCATCGTCGCCCAACTGACGATGCCGTGGCTGATGACGGTCATCAATATCGGCTTCCTCGACGACCCGGCCCGCTTCAAGCTGGCGGTGATCCTGACCCAGATCACCATGCCTTACCTGCCCTGCATGGCCATCGCCTCGCTGCTCAGCGGGGTGCTGAACGCGCGCGGGCGTTTCATCGTCTCGGGCGCCTATCCGATCCTGCTGAACCTGATCATGCTGGCCGCCGTCATCCCGGCCCAAGGCGATCAGGTGGGCGCCGCCTACGCCGCGTCCTGGGGCGTGGCCGCAGCCGGCGTGGCCCAGGCCGGCCTGTGCTGGTGGGCGGCGAGGAAGGCGGGCGCCAATATCCGCCTGACCCTGCCCAGGCTGACCCCGGCGGTGAAGGCCATCATCATCACCGCCGTGCCCGCCGCCATCGGCAATAGCGCGACCCAGATCAACGTCTTCATCTCGGGCAACCTGTCCAGCTTCGTCGCCGGGGGACGGACCTGGCTGGCCACGGCGGACCGCTTGTATCAGCTGCCGCTCGGCCTGGTCGGGGTGGCCATCGGCATCGCCCTGCTGCCCAAGCTGTCGGCGGCGGTGGCGTCGCAGGATCATAACCAGCAGCAGGCCTCGATGGACGAGGCCGTGGCCCTGTCCATGGCCCTGACCCTGCCGGCGGCGGCGGCCCTGATGGCCATGCCCTATTTCCTGATCGACGCCCTGTTCACGCGCGGCGCCTTCCTGCAGGTCGACGCCGTCAACACGGCCCAGGCCCTGTTCCAGTTCGGCTGGGGCGTGCCGGCCTTCGTCCTGATCCGCATCCTGGCCCCCGCCTTCTTCGCGCGCGGCGACACACGCCGACCCATGGCCTTCGCCCTGGTCTCGGTGGCGGTCAACGCCGCCCTGGCCATCGGCCTGTTCAACCTGGGCATGGGGATTTCCGGCATCGCCGCAGCGGTCAGCGCGGCGGCCTGGACCAACGCCCTCCTGCTCGGCGCGACCCTGTGGCGGCGCGGCCATTACCGGCCCAGCCCGGCGGCGGCCTCGCGGCTGGCGCGCATCCTGCTGGCCAGCATCGGCCTGGGCCTGGTCGTCGGCGTCGCCTCCTGGGCCCGGCCTGCGTTGCAGGCGCCGATCGAGACCCTGCTGGCCGCGCTCGGTTCGGATCACGGCGCCAAGGAGCTGACCCTGCTGGCCGTCGTGGCGGCGGGCGGTCTGACCTATGTGGTTCTGGCCTTCATGACCCGCGCGGTCACGGTCGCCGAGATCAAGGGCCTGATCCGCAAGGGGCGGTAAGCTTGCCCTTCGCGCCCCGAACCGATAAGCGCGAAGGCATGGCTCATTCGGGACACATCTTCGTCGCCCGGCGATGGCGCGGCTGACTATTCACCGCACGACCCCGCGCGCCTGCGCGCGCGCCGAAACCAGCCTCCTAGAATACCGAGAAATCCCCCATGACTGACCAGACCCCGGCCCCCGTCGCCTCGGCCGCGCCCGCCTATGCTGGCCCGCGCCGCATCCTGTCCGGCATCCAGGCCTCCGGCGCCCTGCACCTGGGAAATTATCTGGGCGCGCTGAAGCGCTTCACCGAGCTGCAGGATACGGGCGCGCCCCTGTTCGTCTTCGTCGCCGACATGCACGCCATTACCGTCTGGCAGGAGCCCGCGAAGCTGGCGGCCCAGACGCGCGAGATCGCGGCGGCCTATCTGGCCTCGGGCCTGGATCCAGCCAAGGCGGTCATATTCCCGCAATCAGCGGTGCCGGCCCACGCCGAACTGGCCTGGATCTTCAACTGCGTCGCCCGCCTCGGCTGGCTGGACCGGATGACACAGTTCAAGGAGAAGTCGGGCAAGCACAAGGAGCGCTCCAGCGTCGGCCTCTACACCTATCCGGTGCTGCAGGCGGCCGACATCCTGCTCTACAAGGCGACCGAAGTGCCGGTCGGCGAAGACCAGAAGCAGCATCTGGAGCTGACCCGCGACATCGCAGCCAAGTTCAACAACGACTTCGGCGTGCCCGGCTTCTTCCCGCAACCGGAGCCTCTGATCCAGGGCCCGGCGACGCGGGTCATGAGCCTGCGCGACGGTTCGGCCAAGATGAGCAAGTCCGATCCGTCGGACCTTTCGCGCATCAACCTGACCGACGACGCCGACACCATCGCCGCCAAGATCAAGAAGGCCAAGTCGGACATGGATGTCCTGCCCGACACGCTTGACGGTCTGGACGGGCGCCCCGAAGCCAGGAACCTGGTGGCCATCTACGCCGCCCTGTCGGACACCACGCGCGAGGCTGTTCTGGCCGAGTTCGGCGGTCAGGGTTTCGGCGCCTTCAAGCCCAGGCTGGCCGAGCTGGCCGTCACGTCGATGGCGCCGGTCACCGCCGAGATGCGCCGCCTGATGGCCGACCCGGCCGAGATCGACCGCGCCCTGGCCGTCGGCGCCGAGCGCGCCCGCGAGGTGGCCCAGCCGGTGGTGGACGAGGTCAAGAAGATCGTCGGCTTCTGGCAGGGCTGACCGGCCGTTTTCGGACGTGACGGCCTCGCGGCGGGTTTCGCGGCGGGCCTTCGCGCCTAGATCACCGGTCATGACCCATCCCCTTGATCGCGCCGTTTTCAACGCCCTGACGACGCGCCTGTCCCGCTTCACGACGCCGGATTCCGGACCGGACACGGTGCGCCTCGACCCCGAGATCGGCGTCTTTCTGGCGGCGTCGGACGACAGAGCGGCCAGCCGCGCGGCGCTCGGCGTCCTGGCGCGGCGATACCCCGGCGCGGGACTGGTCGAACGCGAGGACGGGCCGATGGTGGGGGTCCTGCCCGCAGGTGTGCCGATCGCCGCCCAGGTCGCCCTGGTGCAGATGACGGCGACGGCCCTGACCCCGGTCGGGCCGAGCGCGTCGCTGGACGACATGATCGAAGTGCTGGACGAGGCCGACGCCCCGGCCATGCTGGCGCTGGCGACCCTGACGCGGCCCGGCCCCTTCCGCTCGCGCACCCGCGAACTGGGCCCCTTCGTCGGCATCAAGCGGGACGGCGAACTCGTGGCCATGGCCGGTCGCCGGCTGCGGGTGGATGGCTTCACCGAGTTGAGCGGGGTCTGCACCCACCCGGACCATCGCGGTCAGGGTTATGCCGCCGCCCTGTCCCGCGCCGTGGTCGGCGAGATTCTGGCTACGGGAGAGGCGGCCTTCCTGCACGCCTTCGCCGAGCATGAGACGACCATCGCCTTCTATCGCGGTCTGGGATTTCAGACGCGGGCGCGCATGGCCTATACTTCACTGGGCGAGGTCTAGGAGGACAGCATGAGCGGTCACGGCGCGACGGTGGAGTGGACGCGGGGCGAGCAGCCTTTCACTGACAAGCGATACAGCCGCGCCCACGTCTGGCGTTTCGACGGCGGGGCCGTGGTGCCCGGCTCCTCGGCGCCTTCGGGCGTGCCGGTCCCGATGTCCGACCCGGCGGGCGTGGACCCGGAGGAGGCCATGATCGCCTCCCTGTCCAGCTGCCACATGCTGTGGTTCCTGGCCTTCGCCGCCAACGCCGGTCTGGTGGTCGACCGCTATCTGGACGAGGCCTCGGGCGAGCTGGACAAGAACGAGGCGGGCAAGCGCTATCTGGCCCGCGTCGCCCTGAAGCCGGTCACGACCTTCACGGGCCGTCAACCCGATCAGGCCGAACTGGACGCCCTGCACCACGCCGCGCACGAGCATTGCGACATGGCCCATTCGGTGCTGTCCGAGATCACCGTCACGGCCCGGATCGGCTGAGGATCAGACCTCGGGCGCCACGTCCCTGAGGAAGGCGGTGAAGCGGCGCAGGGCTTCCAGCGTCAGCTCGGGGTGGTGGCGCATCGGCCCATTGCTGGTCGGCTCGTCGAAGGCGTGGGTGCCGTCGGCGACCCAGCTTTCCACCTCCGAGCCGCAGTCGCGGATCATGGCGTTGACCCGCTCGGCGTTGGTCACCGTGGTCAGGTGGTCGCGTTTGGCCGTTATCGCCAGAACGCGCGGACAGTGTCGCCACGGCTTCATCCGGTTGAAGGCCCAGAAGCCGACATAGGGGTAGGCCAGCCAGACGGCCTTAATCCCCGACAGGTCGCAATCGCCGGGATCGGCCACGCCCATGCGGCCGGCTTGCGGGTCCTCGCTCATCATCTCCATGATCGACCAGCCGCCGTGGCTCCAGCCCGCCAGCGACAGCATGGCGGGATCGACGTCGGGCCGTTGTGAAATTCCCTTGATGGCGGCCAGCAGATCGCCCGCCCGCTCATAGCCGCGCAGCACCAGGCCGGTGCAGACCGTGGTCAGGGTGAAGGCCCGGTTCCAGCCGCGCGGGCCATAGGAATCGACGATGAAGGCGCGCCAGCCCGCCGCCTTGGCCGCCTCGGCGTAGCGCGGCAGGTGGTCCCGCAGGCCGCCGCAGCCGTGGAACAGCAACACCGCCGGGCGCGGCCAGTCGTCGTCGGGCCCGACCACGGTCGTGTGCGGTTCCAGCAGGGCCCAGCGGGCGTCGAGCGTATCCATCGGCCCAGCTTAGAGGTTCGCGATTTCGAAGAAAGGGGTCTTGCGGTTTCGATATATCGATATATCTCTGCTTCAGTTCGATATATCTAAGTGAAAGACGAGAGAGCGATATGAGAGGATCCAAGGGGATCGAAAATACGGACCAAGGCTTCGGGCGCGGCCGTCATGGCGCCCACGGCGGCTTCGGCCACGGCTTTGGACGGGGCGGCCACGGCCGTCATATGCGGCCGGAAGGCGGGCGCGGCTCGAGGGCCGACGGCGAGAGCCGGATGCGCGGCGAGCGCCACGGACGACGCGGCGGCGGTCGCATGTTCGAGCACGGCGCCCTGCGCTGGGTGCTGCTGTCGATGATCGCGGACAAGCCGAGCCACGGCTATGAACTGATCAAGGAGATCGAGAGCCGCATGGGCGGGACCTATGCCCCCAGCCCCGGCGTCATCTACCCCAGCCTGTCGCTGCTGGAAGACATGGGCGCAGTCAGCGTCACGGCCGAGGGCGGCAAGAAGCGTTATGCGATCACGGACGAAGGCCGTCGCTTGCTGACGGAAAACGCCGAAGCCTTGGCCCACATCGAAATGAAGATGAAGGCCCTGCGCGGACGCCCCGACCGACCGGCGCGCATCGCCCAGGCCATCGAAGCCCTGCGCAACGCCACCCACCAGCGCCTGACCCAGGAGCCGCCGCTGAGCGAGGCCGAGGTCGAGGCCATCGCCGACCTGCTGGAGGCCGCCGCCGAAAAGGTGCGTCAGGCATGAGCGAAACCCATCTGCGCCAACCGCGCCGGGTGCGACACGAGCTGAAGTTCCGCCGCGCCCGCGTCGAGGGGGTCGAGCAGCTGACGCCGGTGCTGAAGCGCATCGTCCTGACCGGCGAGGAGCTGGAGGGCTTTTTCAGCCCCGGCTTCGACGACCATGTGAAGATCTTTCCGACGCCGCGTAGGCAGGCTGTGGTCCTGCCGACCGTGGGGCCGGACGGACCGATCTTCGCCGAACCCAGGCCGGTGGCGCGCGATTACACGCCGCGCGCTTTCGATGCGACCAACCGGCGGCTGACCATCGACTTCGCGATCGGTCATGGCGGGCCGGCAACGGCCTGGGCCGAGGACGCGCGGGTCGGCGACGAACTGGGTCTGGGCGGGCCGCGCGGCTCCTTCCTGATCCCGACCAGTTTTTCGCAGCACCTGCTGGTCGGCGACGAGGCGGCTGTTCCGGCCATCGCGCGGCGACTGGAGGAGCTGCCCGCCGGAGCGCGGGCCGTCGCCTGCATCGAGGTCAATGACGCGGCGGGCGAACTGCAGCTAGCCAGCGCCGCAGACGTCGAGATCGTCTGGGTCCATCGCAAGGGCGGCCCGCGCGGCCAGCCCGAGGCCCTGACGGCGGCGGCGGTCGCGGCGGCGGGCCGGATCGATCCGGCCGACGCCTATGTCTGGGTCGCCTGCGAGTCCACGGTGGCGCGGTCGATGCGCTCGGCCCTGCTGGCCGCGCGGCCGTTCAATCCGAAATGGATGAAGGTCGCCGGCTACTGGCGCCTGGGTCGCGCCGGCTCGCATGAAGTGATCGAGGATTAGCAATTTTTCGCTCATCCCCGCGGAGGCGGGGACCCAGTAAGAGCGCAGAGCGGTGAACTTTTCATTGATCTAGGCGGCTTGAAGCCAAAGCACTGGGTCCCCGCCTCCGCGGGGATGAGCGGGTCGGGTCGGCCGACACCGAATACAAAATCGGCCAAAACAAAAGGGCGCTGCCGACGACCGGCAGCGCCCTTC
>DAIOID010000013.1:2234-5018 GCA_036744355.1 Brevundimonas sp. | reverse complement strand
AGCGCCCTTCCCGGCTTAGTGTCGGAAGACGCGCACGCCGGTGAAGGCCATGGCGATGCCGCGTTCGTCGGCGGCGGCGATGACTTCCTCGTCGCGGATCGAGCCGCCCGGCTGGATCACCGCCGTAGCGCCGGCGGCGACGGCTTCCAGCAGGCCGTCGGCGAAGGGGAAGAAGGCTTCGGAGGCGCAGGCCGAACCCTCGGCCAGGGAGTGGGCCAGACCCTTGGCCTCGCCGGCCTCCTTGGCGCGGATGGCGGCGATGCGGGCGCTGTCGCGGCGGTTCATCTGGCCGGCGCCGATGCCCGCCGTCTGGCCATCCTTGGCGTAGACGATGGCGTTGGACTTGACGTGCTTGGCCACGGTGAAGGCGAACAGCATGTCCTGGATCTCGGTCGGCGTCGGCTGGCGGCGCGTGACGATCTTCAGGTCCGACGGCTTGATCAGCGAGCGGTCGCGCGACTGGACCAGGAAGCCGCCGGCGACCGAACGGAAGACCTCGCCCGCGCCGTGCGGGTCGGGCAGGCCGTCGGTGATCAGCAGGCGCAGGTTCTTCTTGGCGGCGAAGACTTCCTTGGCCTCTTCATCGGCGCCGGGGGCGATGACGACCTCGGTGAAGATGCCGGTGATGGCGCGGGCGTCCTCGCCGTTCAGCGGGCGGTTGACGGCGATGACGCCGCCGAAAGCCGACACGGCGTCGCATTCCAGCGCGCGGGCGTAAGCTTCCGACAGGGTGGCGCCGACGGCCACGCCGCAGGGGTTGGCGTGCTTGACGATGACGCAGGCCGGGGCCTCGAACTCGGCCACCAGCTCATAGGCCGCGTCGGCGTCGGCGATGTTGTTGTAGCCCAGCTCCTTGCCCTGGACCTGTTCGGCATAGGCCACGCCCGGACGCTTCTCGCCCGTGCGGTAGAAGGCGCCGGTCTGGTGCGGGTTTTCGCCATAGCGCAGCGTCTGGGCCAGCGAGCCGGCGATCGACTTGCGGGCCGGGGCGGCGTCGTTCAGCTGAGCGGCGAACCAGCCCGAGACGGCGGCGTCATAGGCGGCGGTGCGAGCGAAGGCGCGGGCGGCCAGCTGCTTGCGCAGCGCCAGCGAGGTCGAGCCGTCGGCCTTCAGGGCCTCGACGATCAGGCCGATGCTGATCGAGTCGACGGCGACGGCGACGTGGCCGTGGTTCTTGGAGCCCGAGCGGATCATGGCCGGGCCGCCGATGTCGATGTTCTCGATGGCCGCTTCAAAGCCGCCGCCGTCCTCGACAGTCTTCTCGAAGGGGTAGAGGTCGATCCAGACGATGTCGATGGCGCCGATGTTGTGCTCGGTCATGGCGGCGGCGTGGGCCTGGGCGTTGCGCACGCCCAGCAGGCCGCCGTGCACCACGGGGTGCAGCGTCTTGACCCGGCCATCCATCATTTCCGGGAAGCCGGTCAGATCGGCCACATCCTTGACCGGCAGACCGAAGCCCGCGATCGCCGCCTTGGTGCCGCCGGTTGAGACCAGCTCGACGCCGAGACCGGCCAGCGTGCGCGCGGCCTCCTCCAGCCCCGCCTTGTCCGACAATGAGATCAGGGCGCGGACGGGTTTGATCGCGTCCGGGGCGGGCGGGAAGTCGGGAGCGGCGGGCATGGGCGGCGTCCGTTAACAGCTGGGGCGGTGAGATGGCGGGCGCTCTAGCACCCAAGGCCGCCAGCGTCATCCCTTGCCGTGAACCCCGCGCCCGGCTTCAGGGCCGCCCTAGCCTTCGATCCGCTCCAGCTTGGCCGCGAAGAAGCCGTCGACGCCGCCGCGCTCGGCCCACTGCGAGGGCAGGATGCGCAGCCAGCCTTCGGGGGTCAGGGCCTCGTCGGGGGCGCCGACCTCTCTCGGGACGGCGGGCACGGTGCGGAAGGCCGGGTTGCGACGCAGGAAGGCGATGATCTGGGTTTCGCCCTCTTCGCGTTCCAGCGAGCAGACGCAGTAAACCAGACGGCCGCCCGGCTTCACCTTGTCGGCGGCCACGTCCAGCAGGCGGTGCTGCACATCGGCCAACTTGGCGACCTCGGCGGGACGGGTGGCACGCAGCACTTCGGGGTTGCGGCGATAGGTGCCGGTGGCGGTGCAGGGCGCGTCCAGCAGGACGGCGTCGAAGACGCGATCGTCCTCCCAGTCCTCGACCGGAACGGCGACCACCTCAACCGGCAGGCCGGTGCGGTCGAAGTTCTGACGCAGACGCTTCAGGCGGGCGGGTGAGCGGTCCACGGCGACGACATCGGCGCCGACGGCGGCCAGTTGCAGGGTCTTGCCGCCGGGGGCGGCGCACATGTCCAGCACCGTCTCGCCGGTCTTGACGGCCAGCAAACGGGCGGGGACAGCGGCGGCGGCGTCCTGCACCCACCAGTCGCCGGCCTCGAAGCCGGGCCAGCCGGCCACGTCGCCGCGCTTTCCGGTGCGGACCGTGCCGCCGGGCAGGACCTCGCCCTCGACGTCCTGAGCGAGGACCTCCAGATCGACGCCGGGCTTGGCGCTGAGGTCGGTGGCGGGTTCCTCGCGGGTGGCCAGGGCCAGGCCGATCAGATTGGCCTCGCCATAGGTCGCCTTCCAGCGCGCGGCCAGCCAGTCGGGCAGGTTGGACTCCGCCGTCGTCAGGCCGGGGCCGTCGCGGTCGACGCCGCGCAGGACGGCGTTGACCAGGTTCTTGTAGGGGCGGGTCTTGGCGTCGCGCTCGGCCAGTTTCACGGCGGTCGAAACGGCGGCGAAGGCGGGCGTGCCCAGCACCAGGGTCTGGGCCAGGGCGACGCGCAGGATGGTGCG
>DAIOID010000013.1:0-2134 GCA_036744355.1 Brevundimonas sp. | reverse complement strand
GGGCCTCGCGGCGCGGACGCGCCTTTTCAGCCATGCGACGACCGCGCGCGGCCGAGCTTTTGCCCTTGGGCGTACCACCACTCATACGGAAACCTGCGTGCCCAGTTCGACCACGCGGCCGGGAGGGATATGGAAGAAGTCGGTCGGATTGGCCGCGTTGCGCATCAGGAAGATGAACAGCTTGTCCTGCCACAAGGGCATGCCCTGACGCGCCGATGGCACGACCGAGCGACGGCCGAGGAAGAAGCTGGTCGACATGATGTCGAACTTCAGCCCCTGCTTGCGGCACAGGCCCAGGGCGCGCGGCACGTTCGGCGTCTCCATGAAGCCATAGGTGATGGTCAGGCGTTTGAAGTCGTCGCTGATCGGCTCCATCGACACGCGCTGGCTGTCGGCGACGCGCGGCCGGTCGGCGGTGTGGACCGTCAGGATGACGTTCTTCTCGTGCAGCACCTTGTTGTGCTTGAGGTTGTGCATCAGGGCCACCGGCGCGACGTCGGGATCCGAGGTCAGGAAGATGGCCGTGCCCGGCGCCCGGTGCGGCGGACGCGCCTTCAGCATCTCGATCAGGTCATGCAGGGGCAGGCTGTCCTTGCGGGTCTTCTCGGTCAGGATCTGGGTGCCGCGCACCCAGGTCCACATGATCAGCACCAGGCCGCCGCCCAGCACCAGCGGCATCCAGGCGCCGTCCGGGATCTTGAGCAGGTTGGAGGTCAGGAAGACGCCGTCGATGATCCCGAACGGGATCAGGGTGCCCAGCACCGCCCACATCGGCCACTTCCACTTCTTGGTCACCACCGACCAGGACATCAGGGTGTTGACCAGCATGGTGCCGGTGACGGCCACGCCATAGGCCGCCGTCAGATTGTGCGACGACTGGAAGGTCAGCAGCAGGAAGAGCACGCCGATCATCAGCAGGCTGTTGACCGCCGGGACATAAATCTGACCGGCCAGCGTCTCGGAGGTGTTGCGAATGTCGATGCGCGGCAGCAGGCCCAGCTGGACCGCCTGCTGCGTCACCGAGAAGGCGCCGGTGATGACCGCCTGACTGGCGATGACCGTGGCCGCCGTGGCCAGGACCAGCATCGGCCAATAGACCATCTGCGGCACCATGTTCCAGAACGGGTTGTCGGCCGCGCCGGGATTGGCCAGCAGGAAGGCGCCCTGGCCCAGATAGTTGAGCGTCAAACAGGGCAGGACCACGAACAGCCAGCCCTGACGGATCGGCGCCTTTCCGAAATGGCCCATGTCCGCATAGAGGGCCTCGGCCCCCGTCACGGCCAGGAAGACGCTACCCAGGATGACGAAGCCGAGGAAGCCGTCCTTGAGCAGCAGCTGGATCCCGTAGGTCGGCGACAGGGCGCGCAGGATCGAGATGTCGTCGAAGATGTGGGTCAGGCCCAGCACGCCCAGGCTGAGGAACCAGACGGCGGTGATGGGACCGAAGAACCGGGCCAGGCCGGCGGTGCCGCGCGACTGGACCAGGAAGAGGGCAATCAGGATGCCTGCCGAGATCGGCAGGATGAAGGGGTCCAGCTCGCCGTTCAGGCCGGGCGCGTCCTTCAGGCCCTCGACCGCCGACAGCACCGAGATGGCGGGGGTGATGACGCCGTCGCTGTAAAAGAGCGCCGCGCCGCAGACGCCGAGGATGAACAGCCAGGCGCTGCGTCGACCGACGGCGTGCTGGGCCAGGGCCATCAGCGACAGGGTGCCGCCCTCGCCCTTGTTGTCGGCCCGCATCAGGAACATGACGTATTTGAACGTCACGACGACCATCAGGGCCCAGAAGGCCAGAGAGACCACGCCGATGATGGCCAGCTCGCCGCCGACCCCCTTCTGGGCGTGGCCGATGGCCTCGCGCAGGGCGTAGATCGGGCTGGTGCCGATGTCGCCGAAGACCACGCCGATGGCGCCCAGGATCAGGGCGCGATGCGTCGCCTTGCCGTGCCCCTGCGGAGAGGGAGTCCCGGCGTTCGGTTGTTCGGAAGCGTTTGCGGCGGACGTTGTCGCGTCGCCGCGGGGCGTATCCCCAGCCATGCATGACCTCCGGGCCGCGCGGAGGGCGCGCCCATTAACAGCGGCGGGCCTTTAGACCCTTTCCGTCAGCGGTTCAATCGGGCCTCGGTTCCGCCCG
>DAIOID010000012.1:23148-35298 GCA_036744355.1 Brevundimonas sp. | reverse complement strand
CGAATGACCCAGCTTCAAGGCCCCCTCTCCGGCGTTCGCGTCCTCGACCTTTCCCGCGTTCTGGCCGGTCCCTGGGCGACGCAGACCTTGGCTGACCTCGGCGCCGAGGTGATCAAGATCGAGCGGCCCGGCGAGGGCGACGACACCCGCCACTGGGGCCCGCCCTTCACCACGACCACCGACGGCTCGAAGGGCGACGCCGCCTATTTCCTGTGCGCCAACCGGGGCAAGAAGTCGGTCGAACTGGACATCGCCAGCCCTGAAGGCGCCGAGGCCGTGCGCCGGCTGGCGGCGACCTGCGACGTGGTGGTCGAGAACTTCAAGACCGGCGGGCTGAAGAAGTACGGCCTCGACTACGCCAGCCTGTCGGCGGTCAATCCGCGCCTCATCTACTGCTCCATCACCGGCTTCGGCCAGTCCGGGCCGGACGCGCACCGCGCCGGCTACGACTACATGATCCAGGCCATGGGCGGACTGATGTCGATCACCGGCCAGCCCGACGGCGCGTCGGGGGCCGAGCCGATGAAGGTCGGGGTGGCGGTCGTGGACCTGTTCACCGGCCTCTACGCCTCCAACGCCATCCTGGCGGCCCTGTGGCACGCCCGCGCGACCGGCGAGGGCCAGCAGATCGACATCGCCCTGTTCGACGTCCAGGCGGCCATGCTGGCCAATCAGGCGACCAACTGGTTCGTCTCGGGCGTCGCGCCGACACGCATGGGCAACGCCCACCCCAACCTGGCCCCCTATCAGCCCTTCCCCTGCTCGGACGGCATGGTGGTCATCGCCGTCGGCAACGACGGCCAGTTCCGGGCGCTGGCCAAGGCCCTGGGCGTCGAGGCCATGGGCGCCGATCCGCGCTTCGCCACCAATGCGCTCAGGGTCCAGCATCGCGCCGACCTGTCCCCCGCGCTGTCGGCCCTAACGGCCAGCTTCACCATGAAGGGGCTGATGGCGGCGCTGGAGGCGGCCGGCGTCCCCTGCGGTCCGGTCAACACCATCGACCAGGTGTTCGAGGAGCCGCAGGCGCTGCATCGCGGCCTCACCGTCGAGCAGTCGCGCCCTGACCTGGCCACGCCGGTCCGCACCGTCGCCTCGCCCATCCGCCTGTCGAAGACCCCCGTCCGCTACGACGCCCCGCCGCCGAAGCTGGGGCAGGACACGGACGCAGTGCTGGCCGGCCTCAAGGCGGACTGAACCGGAATTGAAAACGGCGGCTCCCGAAAGAGCCGCCGTCGTCAGTTGTTGCTCGCGCAGACCCTACAGGTCCAGCAGGGCGCGGGCCGGGTCTTCCAGCAGTTCCTTGATGCGGACCAGGAAGGTCACGGCTTCCTTGCCGTCGACGATGCGGTGATCGTAGCTGAGGGCCAGGTACATCATCGGGCGGATCTTGACCTCGCCGTTGATGGCCATCGGACGCTGCACGATGTTGTGCATGCCCAGGATGCCCGACTGCGGCGCGTTCAGGATCGGCGTCGACATCAGCGAACCGTAGGTGCCGCCGTTGGTGATGGTGAAGGTGCCGCCCTGCATCTGATCCATGGTCAGGGCGCCGTCACGGGCGGCCTTGCCCAGGGCGCCGATGCCCTTCTCGATGCCTGCCAGCGACAGGACGTCGGCGTCGCGCAGGACCGGAACCACCAGACCCTTGTCGGTGCCGACGGCCACGCCGATGTCGTAGTGGTTCTTGTAGATGATGTCCGTGCCGTCGATCTCGGCGTTGACGGCCGGGATTTCCTTCAGAGCCTGAACCACGGCCTTGGTGAAGAAGGACATGAAGCCCAGCTTCACGCCGTGGCGCTTCTCGAAGACTTCCTTGTACTGGGCGCGCAGGGCCATGACGTTGGTCATGTCCACCTCGTTGAAGGTGGTCAGCTGGGCGGCCGTGTTCTGGGATTCCTTCAGGCGACGGGCGATGGTCTGACGCAGGCGCGTCATCTTCACCCGCTCTTCGCGCGGCTGGTCGGCGCGCGGGGCGACCGGAGCGGCGGCCTTGGGCGCAGCCGGAGCGGCGGCGCCGATGGCGGCGATGGCGTCAGCCTTGGTGATGTTGCCCTTCGGACCCGTGGCCGACAGCGAGGCCGGGTTCAGGTTGTTTTCCGAAACTACACGCTGGACGGCGGGCGACAGGTGAGCCGAGGCCGGAACCTGGGCCGAGCCGGTGTTGGCCGGAGCAGCGGGAGCGGCCGCCGGAGCCGCAGCGGCGCCTGAGGCCGAGATGGAGCCGATGACCTGACCGGGGGTCACGGTCGAGCCGTCAGCGACGGCGATGGTCAGGACGCCGGCGGCCGGGGCCGAGACTTCCACGGCCACCTTGTCGGTCTCGATCTCGACCAGCAGTTCGTCCTTGGCGACGGCGTCGCCCGACTTCTTCAGCCAGGTGCCGATCGAGCCTTCGGCGACGCTTTCGCCCATGGTCGGGACGGCGATCTCGACCGAGGCGCCGCCCGAACCGGCCGGAGCGGCGGCGGGAGCCTCGGCAGCGGCGGCAGGGGCAGCGGCCGGAGCCGACGCGCCTTCGCTCACCGAACCCAGGACCGTGCCGGGAACGACGGTGTCGCCTTCAGCGGCGTTGATGGCGGCCAGGACGCCGTCGGCCGGGGCCACGACTTCCAGCGAAACCTTGTCGGTTTCCAGCTCGACCAGGACTTCGTCCTTGCGGACGGCGTCGCCGACCTTCTTGGTCCACTTGGCGATGGAGGCTTCGCTGACGGATTCACCGAGGGCGGGGGTGAGGATATCGGCCATGGTTCGGTCCAGTGTCTTCTTGTGTCTTGGCGTATCTATAGGTCAGGCGGGGCCGGTCAGGCCATGGCCTCGGCGAGGAAGGTCTCGAGTTCCTTCAGGTGGCGGCTCATCAGACCGGCCGCCGTGGAGGCGGAGGCCGGACGCCCGACGTAACGCGCGCGCTTGGCCTTGATATCCATCTTCTCGAGGGTCAGTTCGATCCACGGATCGACGAAGGTCCAGCCGCCCATGTTCTTGGGCTCTTCCTGACACCAGACCAGGTCGGCGTTGGGGAAGCGGGCCAGCTCCGCCGAGATCGACTTGATCGGCCACGGATAGAACTGTTCCAGGCGCAGGATGTAGATGTCGTTGATCCCGGCCTTCTCGCGCGCGTCCAGCAGGTCGTAGTAGACCTTGCCCGAGCAGACGATGACCTTGCGGACAGCCTTGTCGGCGACGAGGGAGACGCCGGCCACGTCCGGCCGCAGCTGGGCGTCGTCGCGCAGGACGCGGTGGAAGGACGAGCCCTCCGCCATGTCGGCCAGGCTGGACACCGCCTTCTTGTGACGCAGCAGCGACTTGGGCGTCATCAGGATCAGCGGCTTGCGGAAGTCGCGGTGCATCTGGCGACGCAGGATGTGGAAGTAGTTGGCCGGGGTGGTGCAGTTGGCGACCTGCATGTTGTTCTCGGCGCATTGCTGCAGGAAGCGCTCGAGGCGGGCCGAGGAGTGCTCGGGGCCCTGGCCTTCATAGCCGTGCGGCAGCAGCATGGTCAGGCCGCTCATGCGCAGCCACTTGCGTTCACCCGAAGAGATGAACTGGTCGATGACCACCTGGGCGCCGTTGACGAAGTCGCCGAACTGGCCTTCCCACAGGGTCAGGGTGTTCGGGTCGGCCAGCGAGTAGCCGTACTCGAAGCCCAGCACCGCTTCTTCCGACAGGGCCGAATCGATGACCTCGAAGTGGGCCTGGCCGTCGCGCAGGTGGTTCAGCGGGAAGTAGCGCTTCTCGGTCGTCTGGTCGGTGATGCCCGAGTGACGCTGCGAGAAGGTGCCGCGCACCGAGTCCTGGCCGGACAGGCGGATGTTGTAGCCCTCGTCCAGCAGCGAGGCGAAGGCCAGGCTCTCGGCGGTGGCCCAGTCGATGTTCTGGCCGCTGTCGACGGCTTCACGACGGGCGTCGATGACCCGTTTCAGCGTCTTGTGCACGTCGACGCTGTTGGGGATCTGGGTCAGGCGATGGCCGTAGCCCTTGAGCTTGTCAGCGGCGACGGCGGTGTCGCCGCGCTGGGCGGCGTCGTCGGTCTTCTCGGCGCCCAGACCCTGCCACTGACCATCCAGCCAGTCGGCCTTGTCGGCCTTGAAGGTCTTGCCGGCTTCGAACTCGGCGTCGAGGAAGGCCTCGAAGCGGGCGATCTCGGCGTCGACCTCGGCCTGGGTGATCACGCCCTCGGCCACCAGACGCTTCGAGTAGATCTCGCGCGTCGACGGCTGGTTCCTGATCTTTGCGTACATCAGCGGCTGGGTGAAGGTCGGGTCGTCGCCTTCGTTGTGGCCGAAGCGGCGGTAGCAGAACATGTCCACCACCACGTCCTTGTGGAACTTCTGACGGTATTCCGTCGCTACCTTGGCGGCGAAGACGACCGCTTCGGGGTCATCGCCGTTGACGTGGAAGATCGGGGCCTGAACCATCAGAGCCACGTCCGACGGATAGGGCGACGAGCGCGAGTTGCGCGGCGCCGTGGTGAAGCCGATCTGGTTGTTGATGACGAAGTGCAGGGTGCCGCCGGTGCGGTAGCCCTTCAGGCCCATCAGGGCGAAGCATTCGGCCACCACGCCCTGACCGGCGAAGGCGGCGTCGCCGTGGATCAGCAGGGGGGCGACCTTGGAGCGGTCCAGCACCCATTCGGCGTCCGGCTTGCCCTGGTTGACCTCGGCTTCGCGGATGTCGAAGGCCTGCTTGGCGCGCGACTTGCCCAGGACGACCGGGTTGACGATTTCAAGGTGCGACGGGTTGGCCGTCAGCGACAGGTGGACCTTCTTGCCGTCGAACTCGCGGTCCGACGAGGCGCCCATGTGATACTTGACGTCGCCCGAGCCCTCGATGTCCGACGGCACGGACGAACCGCCCTGGAACTCGTGGAAGATGGTCTTGTAGGGCTTGCCCATGACGGCGGCGAGCACGTTCAGGCGGCCGCGGTGGGCCATGCCCAGAACGATCTCGTCCACGCCCAGGGCGCCGCCGCGCTTGATCACCTGCTCCAGGGCCGGGACCATGGCCTCGCCGCCGTCCAGGCCGAAGCGCTTGGTGCCGGGGAAGCGCTTGTGCAGGAAGCGCTCGAAGCCCTCGGCCTCGATCAGCTTGTTCAGGATGGCCAGCTTGCCTTCCTTGGTGAAGGCGTTCTGCTCGAACTTGTCCGGGCCTTCGAAGCGCTGCTGCAGCCAGGACTTCTCTTCCGGCTCGGCGATGTGCATGAACTGCACGCCGATGTTGCCGCAATAGGTGCGCTTGAGCAGCTCCAGCACCTGACGGAGCGAGCCCGTCTGCAGGCCCAGGACGCCGTCCAGGAAGATCGGGCGGTCCATGTCGGCGGCGGTGAAGCCGTAGAATTCGGGGGTCAGCTCGGCGTTCTCGACCGGCTGCTCGATGCCCAGCGGGTCCAGTTTGGCCTGCAGGTGGCCGCGCACACGATAGCTGCGGATCAGCATCAGGGCGCGGATCGAGTCATGGGCGGCGGCGCGCACGTCGGCGGCGGTCAGCGCGCCCGAGGCGTCGGCAGCCGGAGCCGCCGGACGCGGGCCGGGCTTGCCGGCGGCCTTGGGATCGACCTTGGGGGCGGGCCAGCGGCCGTCGAAGACGGCGGTGTCCTCGGTCGGCTCGGCCGGGCCCGAACGGCCCCAGGAACCGGCGGCGGCCGACTGCTTCACCAGGTCGGCGTTGTCCTTCAGCTGGTCGAAGAAGGCGCGCCATTCCCCCGGCACCGAGCCGGGGTCCGCGGCCCATTTTTCGTGCAGGTCCTCAATGAAGGCGGCGTTCGCGCCATAGAGGAAACTGGTCTCGGCAAAGACCTGGTTCAGCTGACCTGCATCGTCCGCCATTTTGCTCTCGTCGTCCTACATTCCAGCCGCGCGCGCACGCCTGCGCGGTGAGCGGCGCCGCTCATATAGGCCGTGTTTCCTTACTGGTCATGACCGAAGGGAGGCGATGCGGGTGGAAATTGGTCGAATCCGCAAGAAAAAACGCCCCCGGACGATTCCGAGGGCGTTTCAAAAGGTCGCGGGGCGCGAAATTTAGCCCCGGAACATCGTTCTGTCGCACACTCACCCCAAACAAGGACTGTCGAAGGGGAGGCGGTCAACTCGCTCACGTAGCGAGCGACCGCGTCGCGAGCGTAGCGACCTGCTGAAGGGCTATCAGCCCTTCAGTACTTCGAGAAGCGTCTCACCCAGACGCGCCGGCGACGGCGAGACGCGAATGCCCGCGGCCTCCATCGCAGCGATCTTGGATTCCGCGTCGCCCTTGCCGCCCGAAACGATGGCGCCGGCGTGGCCCATGGTGCGGCCGGCCGGAGCCGTACGACCGGCGATGAAGCCGGCCATCGGCTTCTTGCGGCCCTTCTTGGCTTCGTCGATCAGGAATTGAGCGGCGTCTTCTTCGGCGCCGCCGCCGATTTCACCGATCATGATGATCGACTCGGTGGCGTCGTCGGCCAGGAACATTTCCAGGACGTCGATGAACTCGGTGCCCTTGACCGGGTCGCCGCCGATGCCGACGGCCGTGGTCTGGCCGAGGCCCGCGTTCGTGGTCTGGAACACGGCTTCATAGGTCAGGGTGCCCGAGCGCGAGACGACGCCGACCGAGCCCTTGGAGAAGATGCTGCCCGGCATGATGCCGATCTTGCACTGTTCCGGGGTCAGGATGCCGGGGCAGTTCGGGCCCAGCAGGCGCGACTTGGACTTCTCCAGGCGAGCCTTGACGCGCACCATATCCAGCACCGGGATGCCTTCGGTGATGCAGGTGATGAAGGGGATCTCGGCCTCGATGGCTTCGATGATGGCGTCGGCGGCGCCTGCCGGCGGGACGTAGATGACCGAGGCGTCAGCGCCGGTGCGCTCCTTGGCTTCGGCGACCGAGGCGTAGATCGGCAGGGTTTCGCCGTGCGAGCCGGTCCAGTTGGTGCCGCCCTTGGTCGGGTGCACGCCGGCGACCATCTGGGTGCCGTGATAGGCCAGGGCCTGTTCGGTGTGGAAGCCGCCGGTCTTGCCGGTCAGGCCTTGCACGATGATCTTGGTGTTCTTGTCGACGAGAATGGACATCGTAAGACTTTCTCTAAACGGTCAGGTCGTTGGGTTTGTTAGGAATAATCAGGTTGAGGCAGCTGAGCAGGAAGGTCTGGACCGCGCTGAGCGTATAGAGGCGCCTGAACAGGTCGGTCTCCGTTCCGCGCTGTCGCGCAGCGGCGTAGAGGTCGAACTGCAGACCCCGCTTGCGGCCCGCCTCCAGAAGGTCCCGCGCAGCCAGACGGCGGTCCCACTTGGCCCTCCACTGCTCAAGGCTGATGGCGTCATAGTGGGCCAGGAACAGCGGGCGCCCGGACGGACCGGAAACATTCCGCGCCGCGTCCAGAGGTTCGCCGTTCCGCTTGGACTCATGGATGTCGACCACGATGTCGGCGATGCCGGTGCGAACCGCATGCTTGCCCATGTCATGACCCAGCAGACCCTTGGTGAAACACCCGCCGCTTCCGGGATAGACCAGATGCGGCAGGATGGAGCAGTAGGGGCGGCCGTAGGACTTCCGGAAGAAGGCGGCGCCGTATTCCCGGCTCAGATCATGCCGGTCGGAGTAGACGGCCTCGACCGAACGGAAAATGACGGATTCCCGCTCGGGCTCGACACCGGAAAGCAGGTCCCTGATCGCGTCGTCGCCGAGAATGAACTCGTCGACGTCCACGACCAGAAGCCAGTCCGCGGCCGACTGCCGATAGGCGTGATTGTAAACCGCACGCTGGCGGTTCTCCACGCCGTAAGGGCGCGCCATGCCCAGGTCACGCCAGAAGGCGTCGTCGCACGCCACGACCTCGGCCCCTTCGAACGGGCCGATCGCCGTCGCATCGCCGTCAAAGAAGACGCGAATGCGATCCGCGCCCCTCTGGCGATAATGGGCGACGAAGGTGGCGATGTGCTGCTCCGGCGCCAGGACCATCGCAACGACTTCGAACTTGACCAAGGGCTCACTCCAACCAGGCCCTCGCCGTGGCGAGGGCCGTGAGCGGTTGACGTCAGCCGACGGCCGCGACGATCTTCTGGGCGGCGTCGTCGAGGTCGTCCGCAGCCGTGATGGCCAGGCCGGACTCGTTCAGGATCTTCTTGCCCAGGTCGACGTTGGTGCCTTCCAGACGCACCACCAGCGGCACCTTCAGGCCGACTTCCTTCACGGCCGCGACCACGCCTTCGGCGATGACGTCGCACTTCATGATGCCGCCGAAGATATTGACCAGGATACCCTGGACGTTCGGGTCAGCGGTGATGATCTTGAAGGCCGCAGCGACCTTCTCCTTGCCGGCGCCGCCGCCGACGTCGCAGAAGTTGGCCGGCTCTTTGCCGTACAGCTTGATGATGTCCATGGTCGCCATGGCCAGACCGGCGCCGTTGACCATGCAGCCGATGTTGCCGTCCAGGGCGACGTAGGCCAGGTCCCACTCCGAGGCTTCGATTTCCTTGGCGTCTTCCTCGGTGACGTCGCGCAGTTCCTTGATGTCGGGGTGACGGAACAGGGCGTTGCCGTCGAACGACACCTTGGCGTCCAGAACGCGCAGGTGGCCGTTTTCCATGACGATCAGCGGGTTCACTTCCAGCATGGCCATGTCCTTCTCGACGAAGGCTTTATACAGGGCCGGGAACAGCGACTTGCCGTCTTCACGGGCGTCGCCTTCCAGCTTCAGCGCGTCCGACAGGGTCGCGCAGTCGGCTTCGGTCACGCCGGTCGTCGGGTCGATGACGACGGTGATGATCTTTTCCGGGGTGTCATGGGCGACGGTTTCGATGTCCATGCCGCCTTCGGTCGAGACGACGAAGGAAACGCGTCCGTAGGCGCGGTCGACCAGGATCGACAGGTAGAGTTCGCGCGAGATGTCGGCGCCGTCTTCGATGTACAGGCGGTTGACCTGCTTGCCGGCCTCGGTCGTCTGGGCCGTCACCAGGGTGTTGCCCAGCATTTCCTTGGCGTTCTTGACCACGTCCTCGATCGAGAAGGCCAGGCGCACGCCGCCCTTGGCGTCAGCCGGCAGTTCCTTGAACTTGCCCTTGCCGCGGCCGCCGGCGTGGATCTGCGACTTCACCACATAGAGCGGGCCAGGCAGCTGCTTGGCGGCGGCTTCGGCCTGGTCGGCCGAGGTGATGGCGACGCCTTCGGCGACCGGGGCGCCGAAGGCCTTGAGAACCTGCTTGGCCTGATACTCGTGAATGTTCATGTCTGATCCGCGCCGTTGGGAGGAGGTTTGAGGAAACTTTGGTCGCGCTTATAGGCGTCGGCCCTTCGCAGACGCAACCGTCTGTCTCCCTATGCTCCGCCCAAGCTTTTCTTATGCGCAAAACGGCTCAGCTCGGATCAGTCCACCCAGTCCTTCTTCAGCGTGCGCGAGGCGCCGAACAGCAGGGCCGAGGACAGCAGGTAGAAGCCCATGCCGGTATAGATGGCCCAGCGCAGGCTCTCCTCGCCGAAGGTCGGACGCAGCAGGTCGGACATCCAGCCGAAGTAGTAGATGCCGACCGCGATCCCCAGCAGGTTGTTGATCAGCAGGAACAGGGCCGAGGCCGTGGTCCGCATGGCCGGCGTCGCCAGATGCTGCACCGCCGCCGTGATCGGCCCCAGCCAGGTCAGGTTCAGGCCCGTGGGGATCAGGAAGATCAGGAAGGCCAGGGTCAGGGCGGCGAAGCCGTTGGGATCAGCCCCGGGCATGATCGCGCCGACCACCGCGCCCGAGTTCATGGCCAGCAGGAAGCAGGGCACCGAGATGAGGAAGGCCACGGCGGGGGTCAGCGGATAGGCGCCCTTGGATTTCTTGCCCAGACGGTCGGCCATGACGCCGCCCAGCCAGATGCCCGCCACGCCGCCAACCATGACGATGGCCGAATAATACCAGGCCGTCTGGGACAGGGTCAGGCCGAAGCTGCGCATGAAGAAGCTGGGCAGCCAGGCGGCGACGCCGTAGCCGCACACCGAGGACGAGGCCGCACCGAAGGCCAGCAGCCAGAAGCTCGGCTTGGGCGCCAGGGTCCTGATGACCTCGCCGAAGGGCGGGGCCTTGTGCGCCGGCGGCGCAGCCGTGGGCGCCTCGACCACGGGGGCGTCCATGCCGCCGCGCTTGGGGTCCTTGACCGTCAGGCGCAGGATCGGCGCAACCAGAACACCCAGGACGCCGACGACGATGAAGGCCGTGCGCCAGCCCCAGGTCGCCGCCAGCAGACCGCCGACCAGGGTGCCCGCCGCCATGCCCAGCGGAATGCCGAAGGCGTAGGCCGCCAGGGCCCGCGCGCGCTGCGATTTCGGGAAATAGTCGGCGATCAGGGAATAGGCCGGGGCCACGCCCCCCGCCTCGCCGATGCCCACGCCCATGCGACACAGGAACAGCTGGCCGAAGCTGCCCGCCACGCCGCACAGGGCGGTGAAGCCAGACCAGATGGTCAGGGCCGCAGTCATGATCCACACCCGACTGACCCGGTCGGCCAACCAGGCGATGGGAATGGCCAGGGTTGAATAGAGCAGGGCGAAGGCCAGACCGCCCAGCAGGCCGAACTGGCTGTCCGACAGGCCGAACTCGGCCTTCAGCGGGGCCGCCAGAATACCGATGATCTGCCGGTCCAGGAAGTTCAGCATGTAGATGAGGATCAGTATCCCCAGCACATAATAGCGATAGCCGGGCGAGACGGCCTTCTCGACGGGCTCCTGCGGCGCTGCGGCCTCTGACGTGATCATGGCGTGCCCCCTCGAGCGGTTTTTTGATTGGCGACGACGGTAGCGGCGCCGTTCGGCGGCGCCAAAGAAAAAGGGCGGCGGTTCAGGTCTGAACCGCCGCCCGCGATCAGATGATCAGGCGTTGGGGAGATCGATTGATCAATACTTGGCCGTGACCTTGACCATCCAGGTGCGCGGCGCGCCGTAGTAGGCCGTGCGGATGTTGCCGATGGAGGAAAACTCCTGGGCGTCGGTCTTGTAGACCTCGTCCGACAGGTTCTGACCGTACAGGCCCACGCTGTAGCGGTCCGCCGCATCCGACCAGACGACGCGGGCGTCGTAGAGCCAGTAGGCGTCCTGATACATGCCCGGCAGTTCGGTGTCGGTGTCGATGATGGTGTTGTCCACCGCCAGGGCCATGCGCGAGCGATACTTGGCCGCGCCGCCGAAAGTCACCGAAGACCCGCCCTCCAAGGCCCACTCGTATTGGCCGCCGACCCGCAAGGTCCACTTGGGCGAGAAGGCCGGGTCCTGGAAGGCGCGGCTGCCGCCGAAGGCGGCGAAGCGCGCGTCTTTGAACTCCTTGTAGTCGGCGTCGAGGAAGCCGATTTGCGTGTCCAGGGTCAGGCCGCGAACCGGCGCCAGCACGCCCTCGACTTCAAAGCCGAAGATGTCCAGCGAACCCGCGTTGATCACCGACAGGACCGGGGTCGGCACGCCGCCGCCGGGAGGGGTTTCGATGCCCGAGACGCGCGCTTGGAAGTCCTCATACTTGGTCATGAAGGCGGCCAGGTTCAGGCGCAGGCGGTTGTCCCAGTACTGGGTCTTGGCGCCGACCTCGAAGCTGTCCGCCGTTTCCGGCTGATACTCGGTCGCTTCGGTCGGCGAGTTGGCGCGACCGTTGAAGCCGCCCGACTTGAAGCCCTGCGAGTAGCGCGCATAGACCATGGCGTCGTCTGACAGCTGATAGTCGGCCGACAGCATGATCGACGTGTCATCCCACTCGCCGGTCGGCGGCGCGAAGGCGTAGCTGGTGTTCAGGATCGGCAGGCCGTTGAACAGAAAGCTGCTCACCACCGAGGTCAGGCGCGCGTAGTCCTTCTCTTCCTTGGTGTAGCGCACCCCGGCCGACAGACGGAGGGCGTCGGTCACCGCATAGCTGACGTTGGCGTAGGCGGCCTTGGAGGTCGTCTCCAGCGCGTCGTCGATATAGCGGATGAAGGTGGCGTTGCCATACAGCGGACCCAGCAGGTCGTCGTTGTAGCTCTCCTGATGCGAGGAGACGTCTTCCTTCAGATAGTAGAGGCCGCCGACCGCCGTCAGCGGGCCGCTGTCATAGGTCAGCTGCAGCTCCTGGCTGGTCTGCTTCTGATCCACGGCGACCAGGGCGTCGGCGATTTCAAGCTGGGTGGCGTCGAAGTCGATGTAGTCGTCGGTGTTCAGTTCGCGATAGCTGGTGATCGACTTCAG